>DATBBY010000197.1:0-1623 GCA_036270765.1 Candidatus Acidiferrum sp. | reverse complement strand
TGGACGCGATGGTGAATCGCTATCGGGGACTTTCCGGCAACGTTCCTATTTTTAAGAATGAGTCGGCGCGGGTGATGCTGCGTGTGCTGAAGGATGCGGGGACGGTCGGAATTCTGGCAGATCAAAACACGATGCCGAGTGAGGGTGTATTTGTCGATTTCTTTGGCACGCCGGCATGCACCACGACGGGGATTGCGCGCGTGGCGCTGCATACCGATGCGGCGGTGGTGCCGGGATACGCTTACTGGGATGAGCGTCTGCGGAAATACCGACTGCGGTTCGAGCCGCCGGTGGAGTTGGTGCGTACGGGGGATGCGGAGCGGGATATTTTGGTGAACACGCAGCGATTCACGAAAATTATCGAGGAGATTGTGCGGGAACATCCGGAGCAGTGGGTGTGGATACATGCGCGGTGGAAAACGCGGCCGGAGGGCGAGGCGGTGCTGTACAAGTTTTTATAAGGGAAGAAAAGACTTTTCACCACAGAGGGCACGGAGGGCACAGAGTTAGGAAAAGAGGAGCTGCGGCGCGCTAGGAATCAATTTTACCGAGGAGGGCGGCCCAGTGTGCTGAGGAGATGTGTTTGCGCGGGACGAGGGAGCGATGCAATTTGTATGCGGTCTTGCGCAGGCCACTGGGCGATGCGTCGTTAGCGACATAAGGCAACAGGCGGGAACCGCGTCGCTCTAACTTTTTGCGCTGCTCACGGAAATTGGCGCCGTCTTTGGGGCGAAACTGGCTCCACGCAATGGAGTGGACAAAACCAGAGGGACCAAATCGATCGGAGCGAAGGATGTCTTCGACAAAAACGCGAATCGGTCCTTCGAAAGCGTTCAAGGAATCGTGAAAGGCCACTACCGCGCCGTCAGCAAGGAACGGTGCGAATAAATCGAAGTCTTCCTTACAGCCGCGATACGAATGGTCGCCATCAATCCACAACAAACGAATGGAGCGGTGCCAGTCTTTGGCAACTTCGCGAGAAAAAGTTCGGTGCACTTCGACGATCTCGGCAACGCCCGCAGATTGAATGTTGGCGAGGAATTCGGTGAAGGTCGGATCGAGATGATTTTTCACGTCCGGGCCGAGATAAGACAGGCCCGCGTGGGGATCGATGGCTACGACTGGGCCCAAACGATAATACGCCGCGACAGTGCCCAGCATTACCGTGGATTTGCCTTTGAAGCTGCCGATTTCGACGATGGCGCCTTGAGCCGGCGTGCAGGCCGCGAGAGTACCGAGAAAGCGAGCCTCATTTTCGACCAGGAACCCGGGCACGAGGCTGGCGCGTTTCCAGGCGCTTTCTATGGTTTGATTGACGTCGTGGGGCAGGCAGGGCACGAATTATTCCTTCATTTGTGATGCAGAATTTTTTGCGTCGGTCCGAGCATTGTACAACTGTTGCGGCGGCATAAGATAAATACGGAAAGAGTTTCACCACAGAGGGCGCGGAGAGCACAGAGTTCGGAGAGAAGAGCGAGGCGGGGATGAATCGTACAGCGAAATATGTGGCGGAAGCGGTTGGGGCCCACGTTGAAGGCGAGGGTTCGCTTGAACTGGTGGGCGTGGCTGCGCCGGAGCGGGCTGGGGCGAAGCATTTGATTTATGTTGAGGCGGAGAAGCATG
>DATBBY010000196.1:0-2554 GCA_036270765.1 Candidatus Acidiferrum sp. | reverse complement strand
GCCTCAAGCTGAACTTTGAAGCCTTCCTGCTGGTCAAAGGCAGATACAAAGACTTCCTGCTTGATCTTGCGTTTCACCCAATCCAGGTTTTCGGCGAATTCCGGCTCGGTGTAACGAATATTATGGCTGGTCAGGAACTTGCGAAAATCCCTTATCAGCGCGTCGCCGGCTTCAAAGTCTTTGGTGATGACAGGCCGAGTGGCCAGGTAGTGCAGCGTAAACTCGCCCACGCTTCCATCAAATGGAAAAAATACGTCCGCACGCAGCATCGTTTCCTGAAAATGATTAAGTTTCGGTTCGGGAACGGTAATGTCGGGCGTGATTCCGCCTCCGCCCGTCACCTGACGGCCGCTGTCGGTCAGCCGCACCTCGGTCGGATGCTCCGGAACTTTGCGCTCGTAGTGATAGGCATACAGCGAAACGGACTTGTAGTCGCGTTGAATTAGCCGGCCGCTGGGCGTGTAGTATCGCGCGATGGTCAGCGCCAGGCCGGTATTTTCGCTCAGCGGCTGAACCACCTGCACCAAGCCTTTGCCAAATGTGGTCTCCCCCACGACGATGCCGCGGTCGTGGTCTTGCACGGCGCCCGTAACGATCTCCGTGGCGGACGCGGAATTGTTGTTGACCAGGATAACCAGCGGCATGTTGTTGCCCTGATTTCCGCGCAAGGCGTAATATCGGCGCTCCGGGGAAGAGCGTCCATGCTGCGACACGATCAACTGCTTTTTGTCCAGCAACATGTCGCTGACCGCGATGGCCTCATTCACTAGTCCGCCGGGATTGCCGCGCATATCCAAAACCAGGCCGTCGAGGGAAGCCGCATTCAGCGCCTTCATGGCCTCGCCAAGCTCGCGATCGGTGGTCTCGTTGAATCCTGAAAGTTTTATGTAACCGATGCCGGGCTTGATCTCATAAGCCAACTCCACGGCATGGTGCGGAATTTCATCGCGTTTTACGGTGAAATCCAGCGGGTTGGCGTCGCCCTCGCGGGATACGGTGATCTTGACCACCGTGCCCTTGGCGCCTCTCAATTTGTCCGCGATCTCGGTGGTGTTCATGCCCTCGGTGGACTTGTCGTCGATCTTTGTAATCACGTCGCCCGGGCGGATTCCGGCGTTATATGCCGGAGTGCCCAGATAGGGGGCCATCACCACGGTGCGGTCCCCGCGAGGCACTACGGTCATTCCCACACCGTAGTATCTGCCGCTGCGGGCTTCCTGATTCTGCGCCCACTGGCGCGGATCGAAAAAATTGGAGTGGGGATCGAGCACACGCAGCATTCCGGGGATGGCGCCCTGGTAGATGAGCTTATCGGCGTCCACCGGCTCGGCGTAATTAGCCTGCACGATGTCGAGCACGCGCGTAAGTTCGCGAACGGAAGTTTGAGTATCATCGAAGGAGGATGAAGTGGCCCGCACGTTGGGGCCATAAATCGCGCCCAACGCAGCGGATAACAGGATTATCGTAACTACGAGAAAAAGCCCGCGACGCTCTGGTTTCATTTCACCCTCGTGCGATACCGCGCCTGAATCTGAATCCTACATTTGGCCTCAAAAGCGTACCACTATTGTACTTCCGTCTCGCCTCTTCGCGACTCGTGAAACTAGCTGGAGCTGCTGAGGAGTCGATGCCAAACTCCGTAGCGCCGGGCTTCGGCCAGGCATAGCGCAACTAGGCCAACCCAGCTTTCGACAACGGCAATTCGCGGATGCGCTTGCCGGTCGCGGCAAAAAGCGCGTTGCAAAGCGCTGGAGCAAATGCCGGCAAGCCCGGCTCGCCGACTCCACCCGGAGGCGCGTCGCTCGGCACGATGTGCACATGCACTTCGCGGGGCGCGGTGTTCATGCGCGCCATCGGATAGGTATCAAAGTTGGATTGGTCGATAACTCCGTTTGTGGCTGTAATCGCTCCGTAGAATGCGACGCTCGTGCCCATCACCGCCGCGCCTTCAAATTGATTCTTCACCATCTCCGGATTTACGACTGTGCCGGCGTCGAGCGCGGTGTCCACGCGGTCGATTCTTATGCGTCCCGCGTCATCGAGATGCATCTGCACGACGGATGCGACATACGTCAGGAAACTGCGGTGGAAGGCGAGCCCCATGCCCGCGCCGTTGCCTTGTTTTTTCTTTCCCCATCCCGCTTTTTCCGCGGCGAGCTGCACGACGCGCTTGAAGCGCGCTGTGTCAATCGGGTATTCCGCGTAAGGGTGCCCGTAGTTCGTGTAGTCCTTCGGCAATTCGGTTGTGGGAATTATGCGGTCGGGACCCAAAAGCTGGAGAGCGAACTCGACGGGATCTTTTCCGGCTGCCTGCGCTAGCTCATCCTCAAAGCACTGAATGCCGAACGCGTGATAAATATTTGCGACGGAACGCAGCCAGCCGATGCGCACGTGGGCGGTAGCCGGCCCGTGTTCAGAGCGATGATTCGGAATCGCGAAAGGCAAATCGCTGAAACCGAGGCCCAGTTCGCCGGGATCGGAGTAGACCGCTTTATCATCGAACGTCGAGCCAATCGGCGGAAATACCGTCCGCTGGAGCCACGCGGTTGGTTTT
>DATBBY010000195.1:0-5853 GCA_036270765.1 Candidatus Acidiferrum sp. | reverse complement strand
CGGCGCAAAACAACCGGAGCGCGCAGAAAGCTCGGTGTGGCGCACCGGCTTCTACAACATGCTGTTCCTCGGCGTCATCGGCGTGATTTTCATCTTTTTTGCCGAGCCGGCTGTCCGGCTATTCACAAACGATCCGGAAGTAGTGCCACTGGCGGCGTCTTGTCTGCGCATTCTGAGTTACGGCAACGTTGGCTACGCCTACGCCATGGTCATGCTGCAGGCCTTCAATGGCGCAGGCGACACGGTGACGCCGACGATCGTCTACTTTTTCGGTTTCTGGTTGCTGGAGATTCCTTTGGCGTACGCGCTGGCGATTCCGGGGCACATGCGTTCGAAGGGAGTCTTCCTCTCCATCGTCATTGCCGAAGGAGCGATCGCTGCCGCAAGCGCTGGGTTGTTCAAACGGGGCCGCTGGAAGCGCCAGCAGATCTAGCGCTGCGCTCAGGATGTTTGTCAGCGAGCTGACAAGGCTACTCCAACGCGGGAAACAATATGGGTGGCTCAGAACTTTAATGGCAGCTTCCGGGTATGTTAGGAATAGTATTCAGCGGTCAGGTTAAAAGTGATGGATGAAGGAAGAGTTTCCAGGAGAAGTGCGCTCAAATATCTGGGATTATTAAGCGCAAGTGCTGCCGGGCGAGAATTCCTGGCGTCCTGGCTGCCCATGCAGTTGGTGCGGAGCGACGAACATCGCGAACCCGCAACTATTTCCGGCATGCATCACGAAATGCAAGAACCGGAGCCCACAGCGAAGTATTCTCCGAAATTTTTTAATGCTGACGAATTTCGCACCGTTGAGATTCTGGCTGCGATGATCATTCCAACCGACGATGCACCGGGCGCAAAAGAAGCGCAAGTCGCCAACTACATTGATTTTGTCGTCTTTTCCGCGGCGGAGTTTGAGCCTTTGCTGCAAAGGAGATGGATCGATGGGTTAGCGCTTATCGAACGCGAAAGTCAAAAGCAATTCAGCAAATCATTTCGCGAAGCCGATGAAGCAGATCGCATCAGCTTGCTAACCGATATGAGCGCGCCAGAGCGAGATGCAAAAGCGCAGCATGAAGGTTTTGCATTCTTCTCTTTAGTAAAGGATATGACGGTGGAGGGTTTTTACACTTCGAAGATCGGATTGATCGATGTGCTGGATTACCAGGGAATGAATTATATGCCGGATTTTCCCGGTTGTACGCATCCGGAACATCACTAGCGCGCGGCGAGGACAAAAATTTAGTTTGGCGACGCAAACTCTTTACGACGTGATTGTTGTTGGCTCGGGAGCCGCGGGCGGAGTGGCCGCATACACTCTTGCCACCAAAGATTTGAAAGTGCTGTGCCTGGAAGCCGGCCGGATGATCGAACCGCATAAGGATTTTCACAGTCACAAGCCGCCTTATCGTTGGCCGTACCGCGGCCATGGAAAGCCCGGGCAGTATGGCAAGTTGCCGCAGGGCATGGAATGGAAAATCAATGAATGGACCGACCAACTCTTCACTATTCCGCACGATGATCCTTACGCTTTGGCTCCCGGAGCCAAGTTCACCTGGACGCGATTGCGGGCCGTTGGTGGCCGGACGCTAGTGTGGGGAAGAGAGTCCGGACGATACGGCCCGTTGGATTTTAAACCAAAAAGCATGCAGGACGGATTTGGCGAGGACTGGCCAATCACCTACGAAGACCTGGAGCCGTATTACGACAAAACCGAAGCACTGATCGGAATGTCGGGCGGTGGAGAGGCGATTTACAATTCGCCGGCGAGCAAAAATGCGCTGCCGCCTTTCAACGCGCGCTGCGGAGAATTGCTGATAAAAAAGGGCTCGGCAAAACTGGGGATGAAAACGGTATCGATGCCGCTGGCAGTGCTAAGTAAGCCTTACGATAACCGGCTGGCGTGCCATTATTGCGGCGCTTGCAACTTTGGATGCGACACCGCTTCTCGTTTCAGTACGCTCGAAGTGTTAATCCCCAAAATGCAGAAGATGCGAAATTTCACGTTGCGCACCAACGCGGTAGTGAACAAAGTTTTGATGGATCGCAATAGCGGGAAAGCACGTGGCGTTTCGTTTATCGACACAACTAACCATCAGGAGTACGAAGTCTTTGGCAGAGCTGTGGTTCTGGGCGCTTCGATGGTGGAGTCGCTGCGCATCTTGTTTAATTCGCGCAATCGCGAGTTTCCGCAGGGCCTGGCCAACTCGAGTGGAACGCTGGGGCGCTACTTGATGGAACACGTGGCGTTCAATCAGCTGACGGGATTTTTTCCGGAATTGGCGGGGAGGCCTTCAACGAATGATGACGGACCTGGAGCTAATAGTCTTTATATCCCGCGCTTCAACTACGCAAAAAATAATAAATTCTTGCGCGGATACCGCTTCACGGTGGAAACAGGATGCAGCATGGGGCCGGGACCAGGCGCAGTGCTTCCTGGCTTCGGTTCAGCATACAAGAAACGAATCAAGGAACTGTACCCGGCGGCAGTGAGTATTGGCGGATACGGAGAAGGCCTGCCATTCGAATGGAATTTTCTGGAAATTGATCCCGATGGCTTGACGGATCGGTTTGGGATCCCGCAAGTGCGTTTTCATACCAATGCGGAATACGACAACGCCTTTGCGCTACGCGATGAAATGTACGGACAGATGGAAGAAATTCTGCGAGCTTCCGGTGCGGAGTTGCTACCCTATGAAAAACAAAATCCTTATCCAATGGGCAGCGTGACGCATGAAGCTGGCGGCGCGCGCATGGGAGACGACCCGCGAAAGTCAGTGCTGGATGGATGGAATCGCTGCCACGATATAAAAAATCTTCTGGTGGTGGACGCGGCGGCGTTCGTTTCGCATCCGGAGAAGTCGATCACGTTGACGATCATGGCGCTGGCCATGCGAGCCAGTGAACATCTGGCGGAAGAGCTGCGGCTCAGTGCTTAGCTTGCGATTCTAGCTTTCGCAAATGACTACACACATAGGATTGATAGGCGGAGGAAATATCAGCGAGACGCATGCGCGTGCTGCCCGCGCGATTGCGGATTTTGAAATCGCGGCGATCTTCGGCAGCAACGCGGAGAAAGTTGGCCGGTTGTGCCGCGAATACGGCGGGAAAGCCTACAGCAACTTTGATGAGTTCCTTGCTCATCGCCCGATGGAGCTCGTTGCCATAGGCAGCCCCTCTGGGCTTCACGCCGAGCAGGGAATCGCGGCGGCGCAACACGGCCTGCACGTGCTTACGGAAAAGCCCATTGATATTTCGATTGAACGAGTTGATGCGCTTATCGCGGAAACACGAAAAGCTGGCGTGCAGCTTGGAGTTTTCTTTCAGGATCGTGGCAAGCCGGATATTTTGTCGATGAAAAATGCAGTGGATGCCGGCGCGCTGGGTAAACCGATTCTCGCCGACGCGCGAGTGAAGTGGTATCGCCAGCCGGAATATTACGCCGACTCGCGGTGGCGCGGGACCTGGGCGCTCGACGGCGGCGGCGCACTGATCAATCAAGCGGTGCATACGCTTGATCTCATGTTGTGGATATTCGGCGAAGTGAGAGCTGTTCAAGCTACTTGCAAGACCGCGTTGCATGCCATCGAAGCGGAGGACACGTTGATCGCGATGCTGGAATTTGCGAACGGAGCATTGGGAGTATTGCAGGCGGCCACCTCGGTGTTTCCGGGCTATCCGCGCAGCCTCGAACTTACCGGTTCGGAAGGCACGCTGATTCTCGAGCAGGATCGATTGCTGGCGGCAGAGCTGAAGAATCCGTCCGGGGATTTATTGAAAAGATCGGAAGCCGACAAAAATCCAAGCTCGTCCTCACCGACGATCAGCGATGCGCGAGGCCATCAGGCGGTGTTGGAAGATTTCCTGCACGCTATTAATACGAACACGAAACCGCGATGCGATGGGCAGGAAGGGCGTCGCAGTTTGGCCCTGGTGCAAGCAATCTATGAGGCTTGCCGTACGGGAAAACGTGTGAACCTGGAAGTCATAGAGAATCGTTGACTATTCGCGCGAGTCCAATCGGCTTTGCGTGGTCCACAGTCCTGAAGACGGCGTACTAATAAAAAAGACCTCTTCGCCATCGGGCATGATATTCCAACCTTCGTTCATTTTTCCTGGCGGATATTTGGCGAGCGCCTCATCGAGCGGCACATAGCGATAGTTAACCTGTTCGATTTCGTTTCTAGTTAAATGACCCGGAGCATAAGAAATGGTGAATCGCCCTTCACTCGATCCATGGATCAAATGCGCCGCGGCGTGCGCCAATTCCCGCAAATCCGAATTTTTCTTGTACTGCTGTAGCGTATAGGGTGCGCCACGGTACCCGTATTTCCGAATGAGGCGATCGACGGATTCCTGCTCTCCGAATCGCTGTAATCCCGGCGCGATAATCAACAGATCGGCGCCATCGGCCAACGCCATGCGGGTGCGGTAGACCGCCTTGTTGGCTACCCAAGTGCTGTGAAATTCATCCGCTTGCATGACCGCCACCGCTTTGGAGATGGGTTTTTCGACGATCGTAATGTTTTCATTTTTACTGGCGCGTGCGGCCATCAAGTAAGTTTCGAGATCGTCTCCCACGTACACACCGCAAGTGACCAGCCGGTTGTCCGGGCTGCGCTTCATGACTACCTGAAAATAAACGTCCGGCAAGTGGTCTAAAAATTCCTGCTCCGCCCAGTTGAAACAACTGCGCAGCGGGGTGATAAGTTTCCCCAGGTTATTTTCAATACCATAAATCGCGGCCGCCATGTGGGAAGTGCAGATGGTTTCTTTGCCGCCTAGTCCGATGAAATAATTTTTGTTGTGATTGGCAAAACCCAGGACCTCGTGAGGCACTACCTGACCGATGTTGATGATCAGGTCCCACTTTTCACTCATCAAGGAACGATTCAGGTCGACTGGAATGTCCCAATCGGCGACACCACCAGTGCTCTCTGCCACCAGTCCGCCGGGAATGACACCAACTCGGGTGACTCCTGCGAGCCAGTCATGAACATGAATGCGCTCGTTGGGGACACTGCCAAAGACCCAGCGATTTTGCTCAGCGGTATGAGGAACATGCTGGCCAAGGGTAGGAATGACGTGCACATCGCACTGCGGGGCGAGCGCATTATAAACAGCTTCGGTGATCTTGCCGGAGCCGCTGTGTGCGCGGGTAAGATCGGGCGGGAGCAAAAGCACTCTGCGAAGTTCTTTTCCGACCCGAACGCGCGCTTCATCCAGGAGGCGAAGTGCCAGCGCATCAACTTCGGCCCGCGACAGTTCGTCCGCTTCGCGCCAAAACCACGGCACTCATCACCTCGCACAGCTAGATTTTAATCTTAGTGCATGGATGGACAAAATTCCGGTTCTACTGGTTGACACCACTGGCCAGGAATCCGCCATCGATCACTAGCGTCTGCCCGGTTATGAACGAGGCCGCATCGGAGGCCAGAAACACCGCTGCGCCCGCAACTTCGTCGACTCGACCGAAACGCCCCATCGGCGTGCGCATCAACAACTCGTGACCGCGGTCCGTACCGTCCAACAATGCGGTATTCAGTTCTGTGCGGAAAACGCCCGGAGCGATGGCATTCACCAGCACGCCATGTTTCGACCATTCGACCGCCAACGAACGCGTCAGGGAAACGACCGCCGCTTTACTTGCGGCGTAGGCAGCGACCTCCGATAAAGAAACAAAACTGTTGAGTGAGGCGATATTTATAATGCGACCAGTTTTTCGCTCCAGCATGTACTTGCCAAAAATCTGACAAGATCGCAAGGTGCCGGTCAGGTTGGTGTCCAGAATATCGTTCCATTCATCTTCCGAAAATGTCAGGGTCGGCGCGCGGCGAATCTTTGCGGCGCAGTTAACGAGGATGTCGA
>DATBBY010000194.1:0-12492 GCA_036270765.1 Candidatus Acidiferrum sp. | reverse complement strand
ATTGAGTTGGCTGACTCTCTGAGCTATTTCGAAACTCCGCAGCCCGAAGTGGAACAGAGTATCGAGGAAGCGCTTTCAGCGCGTTATGAATGGAAATCACTGAACGATCAGATTAAAGCGGCGCAGTGGCAGAAAAAACAGGCGTCGGATGCGCGACTCCCGGCCTTGAAAGTCGACGGCGACTGGCAATACGAGGGGACGCGGCTGAATAACGGGATTCCAACATACAACTACGAATTGGACCTGAGCATGCCGCTCTTTACCGGCGGCCGAATTCGCGCCGAGACCACCCGCGCGAATTTGGAAATACAAAGACTGCAACAACAGCAGTCTGACCTGCGTAATCAAATTGGGCTCGATGTGAAGAATGCGTTGATCACCCTGACTTCCGCGAGGAGCCAGGTACAAGTGGCGAATCTTGGGGTGCAATTGTCGAATGAAGAAGTGGATCAAGCGCGCGATCGTTTTCGCGCGGGCGTGGCCAACAACATCGAAGTGATCCAGGCGCAGGATTCGCTAGCGCGCGCGAACGACAACCAGATCGCTGCGCTTTATCGATTTAACCAGGCCCGCGCGGATTTGGCGCGGTCTGTGGGGCAGATGGAACGGGTGTACGCGAAGTAAGGGTCCGGGTGAAGAAAAATGAGTGTGGAAATCGAAGATCAAGTAGAAAACGTGGCGGGAGTTTCATTGGAGTTCGATGAGCCCCCGGTCGCAGAGCCTCCTAAGGGATTGAAGAATCGGAAAGTCCAACGGTTTCTGATTCTGGGCGCGATTGTGCTCGTGGCCGTGGCGATTGGACTTTTTCTGTATTACCGCAATCGTGAATCGACGGACGATGCGCAGGTCGACGGACACATCACCCCGATTGCGGCGAAAATTTCCGGACGCGTGCAGGAAGTGCTGGTGCACGACAACGAACAGGTCAAGGCCGGCCAGGTGTTAGTGAAGATCGATCCGCGCGATTACCAGGCGGCGTTGGATAACGCCAATGCAGCGCTGGCGTTGGCACAGAGCGAGGCGCAGTCAGCAACAGTAGACGTCCCACGGACGCGTGAAACGGTGACGAGCGGAACCTCCAATGCGGGCGCGGGATTGCTGGCTGCCGAAGCAGATTTGGCGCGGGCGCAAGCGTCCTACGCGCAAGCGCAAAATTCCGATCTGGCCTATGCGCAGGCCAACGTGGCTAAGGCCCAAGCGAATGCGCAACTCGCGCAAGCGGATCTGGAGCGCTACAAGCCGTTAATGGAGAAGGGTGAAATTTCTAAGCAGCAATATGACGCGGCGAAAGCAAATGCGGATGCGACGGCCAGCGCGCTAAATGCGGAACAAGAAAAGATTGCGCAGGCGACCAGTAGCATTGATATCGCCAAAGCGCAGCTGAACTCCGCGCGAGCAAAAGTAGAGCAGGCTCGCGCGGGCGTTTCGTCAGCGCACGCCGACGTTCAACAAATAAGCATGAGAACGGCGGACGCGCAGGGCAAGCTGGCGAAAGTGGAGCAAGCCCGCGCGATGGTTGAAGCGGCTCAACTGAATTTGAGCTACACGGAAATCGTCGCGCCCGTGGATGGAGTAGCGACGCACAAGCAAGTGGAGAATGGGCAGATTGTGCAATCGGGCCAGGGTTTGCTGGTGGTCGTGCCGTTGCAGGATGTTTGGGTTACGGCAAATTTTAAAGAGACGCAGCTGAAGAAAATGCGGCCCGGGCAAAAAGCCGAAGTGAAAGTGGATACCTACGGGAAAACGTTCAGCGGGCATGTGGATTCCATCGCCGGGGCCACTGGCGCGGTGTTGAGTTTGCTGCCACCCGAAAACGCCACGGGCAATTACGTGAAAGTGGTCCAACGCATACCGGTGAAGATTGTCGTCGATCCGATTCCGGACCAGCAGGCAGTGTTACGGCCAGGAATGAATGCGGATGTGACGGTGATTACCGAGTAGCAGGCGGAACGATGAATTTGTTGGGCAGTTGCAAGAAAGAAGCAGCTAAACGCGATGCGCCACAGAATTCTATCGAAATTGCGAATGCCGGACGGCTCGATCAACCCATGGGTGATCGCGGTTACGGTGACGCTCGCAACGTTCATGGAGGTTCTGGATACATCGATCGCCAACGTAGCGCTGCCGCACATAGCTGGGGGTTTGTCCGCCGGCTCGGATGAATCCACCTGGGTGTTGACGTCGTACCTGGTATCGAACGCTATTGTGTTGCCGTTGTCCGGGTGGTTTTCGAGTTTGATTGGGCGCAAGCGTTTTTACATGTCCTGCGTAGCGCTGTTTACGGTTAGCTCGTTTTTGTGCGGGTTAGCGCCAAGCCTCGGCATGTTGGTCTTTTTCAGGATCTTGCAGGGCGCGGGCGGGGGCGGATTGCAGCCCAGCGAACAGGCCATCTTGAACGACACGTTTTCCTATGAAAAACGAGGCATGGCCTTCGCAGTATATGGCTTAGCCGTCGTCGTCGCCCCGACCATTGGCCCGTGGCTCGGCGGCTGGATCACCGACAGTTTTTCGTGGCGCTGGATCTTCTACATTAACGTGCCGGTGGGCATCATTTCACTGATCCTGACAAATCTTCTGGTCAGCGACCCGCCGCACATGAAACGCGCCAGTCTGAAGAGTGGATTCCGTATCGACTACATTGGTATCGGGCTGATCAGCCTGGGTTTGGGCAGCATGCAGATCATTCTGGACAAGGGCCAGCGCGATGATTGGCTGTCTTCCAACTTCATCCGCATATTTTTCGGGTTGATGCTGGTGGGGATTATCTCGGCCATTATCTGGGAGTTACGCGAAAAAGAGCCGGTCGTGGATTTGCGGATGTTAAAAGACCGCAACTTTGCCATCGCGACGCTGGCGATGTTCTTCCTCGGATTTGTTTTGTACTCCAGTACCGTGCTGATTCCACAGCTTTTACAGCAATTGCTGGGCTATACGGCGGAGTCGGCGGGAAAGGCGCTGTCGCCTGGCGGGGCTGTAATTATGTGCATGATGCCGGTCGTAGGCCTATTAGTTTCAAGGGTAGATACACGCATCCTTATTACCTTTGGCTGCATCGTATCTGCTTCCGCACTATTTGTGATGGCAGGCTGGGACCTCGGGCTCGACTACGGGCATGCGGTACGCACGCGCATGCTGCAAAGCTTCGGGCTGGCGTTCCTGTTTATTCCTATCAACGTGGCGGCGTTCGCCTACGTGCCCCGTGAAAAGACAAATATGGGGACGGGCATCATCAACTTGGCTCGAAACATCGGGGCCAGCGTGGGGATCGCCACGGTCACGACCATGCTGCAGCGGCGCTCGCAGGTTCACCAAGCGCAGCTGATGGATCGCGTGAACGATTACGGCTCAGCGTATCGCGGGATGCTGGGTGGTCTGCAGACCAAGCTGGTTGTTGCTGGTTCGAGCCTGTCGCACGCCACGTCGCAGGCGCAAACCATGATTTACAACACCGTGCAACGGCAGGCCGCGATGATGGCGTTTATCGACAATTTCAAAATGTTGGGAGTCGTATTTTTCGCGGTGATTCCGATTCTGCTGATGATGAAAAAACCGCGGGCGCGGGCGGGCTCCGTGCCGGTGCATTAAGAAGACTTGGTGCGACGAGTTTTTAATGTGAATGGGGGACGACGATGGCGACACAAGCTGTAACACCAAACGCAGCACTAGTTAACGCGCAAGTAGTGGCTGGGCAATGGGACGAGCAAAAGCTGATTCGTGCCGGACAACGTGGCGACTCGCAAGCAGTGGAGGCGCTATTCCGCCGATATCAGCGGCCGTTGTTTCAGACAGCCTTGCGCGTGCTCGGAAACGCTGAGGACGCCGAGGACGCTTTGCAGGATGGGCTCTTGTCGGCGTATCGCAACCTAAAGCGATTCGAAGGGCGCTCGCAATTTTCCACCTGGCTGACGCGCATCGTGATTAACGCGGCGCTGATGCGGCGCAGAAGTGCAAAGTCTCGTCCCGCGGTCTCTCTGGATGAGACGCCTCGTGAAGACGAGCTGCCAGCATCGGAGCGCTTCGCGGATAGCGGGCCAAATCCGGAGCAGGTATTCGTGAGCACCGAGTTGCGCGAAATTATCAGCGAAAACCTGGATGAGCTTTCGCCTCTGCTGCGCACCGCGTTTGTTTTGCGCGATGTACAGGGCTACTCCACCGGTGAAGCTGCCAAGAAACTCGGAGTAACCGAGAATACGTTGAAGGCGCGTCTGTGGCGCGCACGGCACCAGCTTGCGGAACGGCTAGGCCGGCGACTACGTCGCATCAAGGCCGACGTAACCGGAAGCGAAGGACAAGGCCCGGCGATGATGGGCGGCGAAGCCTGCAGCTACTGCTAAGAGCAATTCTCTAAGCTAAGAGATAGTTTGTTTCCGAGAACTAGCGATATGAGCTGGTGTGTCTTCCTCACGATTCCGAACGATCGAACGAGTATGGCCAACGGAATCGCCATGAATGCCAGCAGTGCTCTAGGCCAAGTCTCAGTTTGAATTTCCAAAAACTTCCACTTGACATGGAGGCCACTCCGGCAAATATAGTTCGCGCTCGAAATCGATTCACCGGAGGCGGTCATCAAGCTCTTTCTCGGCATTGACGTTGGAACCACTGGTACGCGCGCGCTTCTCATTGACGAAAGAGGCCGAGTCGTCGCATCTGGCACGCATGAGCATCAACCCTTTGCATCGCCACGAGATGGGTGGGCCGAACAAGACCCACTCGATTGGTGGCGCGCCTGTGGCGCAGCGGTAAAGAAAGCGATGCAACAAGCACATGCAACGTCCGACGACGTTGCATGTGTAGGCTTCTCTGGTCAAATGCACGGTGCGGTTCTGCTGGACGCTGCGGACGACGTCATTCGCCCAGCCATCATTTGGTGTGATCAACGCACCGAAAAACAATCGCGGGAACTTGAAAAAATCTTTGGCCTCTCGCGCATCATTCAACTCACCTGCAATCCGCCACTCA
Source organism: Candidatus Acidiferrum sp. (assembly GCA_036270765.1). GTDB lineage: Bacteria > Acidobacteriota > Terriglobia > Acidiferrales > UBA7541 > Acidiferrum. Next base: position 7,533 of record DATBBY010000194.1, on the reverse strand, counting down.
CCAATTTCACGCTCACCAAACTTATCTGGGTCCGCGAAAACGAACCGCAAAATTGGGCACGCGTCCGTCACCTGATGCTCCCGAAAGATTACATTCGTTATCGCCTCACTGGTGACCGCGCCATAGACATGGCCGACGCGTCCGGAACGCTGATGCTTGATGTGACCAACCGCCGCTGGTCCAGGGAAATCCTCAGGGGCGCGAAAATCCCGCAGGAATGGCTTCCCTCCCTGTACGAATCTGCGGACCTATGCGGAAAGCTTTCCAAGGAGGGTGCGGAGGCCACCGGGCTAAAAGTCGGCACGCCAGTCGTCGCCGGCGCAGGCGATCAAGCTGCAGGCGCAGTTGGAATGGGAATTGTGCGCGCCGGCGTCGTTAGCGCGACGATCGGCACGTCAGGTGTTGTTTTCGCAGCAACGGATCGTCCCGCCCTCGATCCGCAAGGCCGGCTGCACACCTTCTGCCACGCGGTTCCCGGCCGCTGGCACGTGATGGGCGTAACACAAGCCGCCGGACTTTCTCTCCGATGGTTCCGAGATCAATTTGGCGCAGGCAAAGATGACAGTCGCGATCCCTACGATCGCCTCTCCGACGAGGCCTCCTCCGTCCCTGCCGGTGCCGAAGGACTTTTCTGGGCGCCATACCTGATGGGCGAACGCACCCCGCACCTGGATCCCAATGTTCGCGGCGCGCTGGTCGGTCTTTCTTCGCTGCATACACGAGCGCACGTCATTCGCGCGATTCAAGAAGGCGTCGCCTTTAGCTTGAAAGACACTTTCTCGATTTTTGATGAAATGAAAGTTCCCGTGACGAAAATCCGCCTCGGCGGCGGAGGCGCACGTTCAAAACTCTGGCGCCAGATTCAGGCCGACGTGTTTGCGCACGAAGTCCAATTGGTCGAAGCGGAAGAAGGAGCCGCTTACGGCGCGGCAATTCTCGCCGCGGTTGGCGCAGGCCATTGGAATTCCGTGGACGAAGCCTGCGATGCCGTCGTTCGCGTCGCCGCGCGAGTCGTCCCGCGCCCAGACTCCTCGAAACTTATGCAGAACAATTACTCGATTTACCGCCGTATGTACCCAGCGCTTCGCAGCATCAATACCGGCACTTCCGTATAGCAAGCCGCCCAATTTTTCTAAGAACCCTTCGGTTTGAACTTCAAGCAATAGATTGCTCCGATCACTGCCAGCAACCCGCCCCACCAGATCGGTGCATGCAGAGAGAAAAGCACGACGGGATTTGCCGGCGGATGCCACAGCTCATAGATCCCCGCGCTGAAAATCAACAAGCCGTCCACCAGCAGCGCCGTCCCAATAAAAAACCAAATGGAAATCATGCTCGCGCGACCTCCGGTTACCAAAAGTAGATATTCAGGACGAAAAATATAACCACCACCACCCCAGCCCAAAACTGCGGTTTTTGATAAATGGGCACATTGCCAACAGCGGGCACTGCCGTTAAACCATACACCAAACCATTCAGTTCGCTGTCCGTCCTTGGTTTCGTCGCCAGACTTACGACCACCGTCACTATCACGCAAACCAAAAACGACCACAGCGCCTGATACATATCCTGAGCAAGCGCCTTGGCGTGCGGTGACATCGCCACGTAGCGCAGCGCCGAAGGATCCACCTTCACCCACGCCCACATGCTGATCGAAGATGCTGTGCCGAGCAGAAGTCCCCAGAAACCACCCGGTCCAGTCGCCCGCTTCCAAAGCATTCCCAAAACAACCGTGCCGAAAAGAGGGGCAATGAAGAAGCTGAAGAGTGCCTGCACATAATCCATAATGCTCGCGAACTGCATCACCAGGTACGCCGTGCCGACACTTATCAGCACGCCGATCACGGTCGTCCAGCGGCCCATATTGACGTAATGATGGTCGGTGCACTTGCTGTTAATCAGCGGACGATAAATGTCATAAGTCCAGACCGTGGTGAACGCCGTCACATTCCCCGCCATCCCGGACATAAAGCCTGCGATCAATGCCGTAATTCCCAGGCCAAGCAACCCGGGGCCACAGTAGCGCGCAAGCATTAATGGAAGAACGTCGTTATAGCTGTGTGCTCCGGTGACGGTGGCCACCGATTCGGGCACAAGGTTCATCGGGAGTACAGCCAAGCCCAGGAGCCCCGGCAAAATGACGATGAACGGCACCATCATCTTGAAGCCCGCCCCGATAATGGGCGCCATCTCTGCACTACGGATATCTTTCGCCGCGAGGATGCGTTGCACGACCAGAAAATCCGTGGTCCAGTAACCCATTGAAATAACCGCAGCCAATCCGAACACAATACCTGTCCAGTGAATTCCCATCGGGTTGCCCGTGAACGAACCCAAACCGGACCACAAGTGCACGTACTGTTGCGAAGCTCTCTGAGCAATTTGTATTTTCAAATTGCTCCAGCCGCCTGCTTCGTGAAGGCCAAGTATCGGGATCAGCAACACGCCGGCCCAGATCAAAAAGAACTGCAGCACTTCGTTGAAAATTGCCGATCTCAGCCCTCCGAGCGCGACGTAAACCGCGACCGTACCCGCGGACAGCCAAATGCTGACGTTGATGTCCCATCCCAAAACAATTTGCAGGACCTTGGCCATGGCAAACATGTTTACGCCGCTCATCAGCACGGTCATGAATCCAAACGAAACAGCCGAAACCGCGCGGGCCGGTTCTCCAAACCGCAATTTCAAATAACCGGGCACTGAGTGCGTTTTCGAAATGTAATAAAACGGCATCATCACGAGCGCGAGGAATAACATCGCGGGTATCGCGCCAATCCAATACCAGTGCGTCGCGAGAATCCCGTACTGGTAAGCCGAGCCAGCCCAGCCCATCAGCTCCAGCGCGCCAAGATTGGCGGATAGAAAACTAAGCCCGGCCACCCAAGCGGTCATATCGCGACCAGCCATGAAAAAATCCTCGCCGGTTTTCGCGCGGTTTCGCAGATAAAATCCGATGGTCAGCACGAGCGCGAAATAGAAAACGACGATGATCGTATCGATCGTGGAAAGCCGGACCAGATGCTGCGCTTGAAACGCCGCGAAAAATGTCATTGCGTGCTATTCACCTCGCTCCACGTTCACGACTTCCCCTGCAACTTGCGCGGTGCAGAAAGCGACTTCGTCTCGTTTGAAACAGGATGGCAAATTTCAAGTTTGTCGCTGCAGGGTATCGAAAGGTGCAAAAACATCTCTAACGATTAACCACGTTCAAGGTTGCAGTAATCAGGTCAACGGAATTTCCGCCAGCCATCACTTCGAACGCGCCCGGTTCTACCACGCGTTTCATGTCACGATCCAGGTAGGAAAGTTCGTTCGGTCCGAGCGTGAATTCGACCGTCTTCGTCTCGCCAGGATTCAAGGAGATGCGGTGGAATCCGCGGAGTTCTTTTACCGCTCGCGTCACCGAACTCACCGTCTGGTGAATGTAAAGCTGCGCGACTTCATCACCGCGAAGCGCGCCCGTGTTCGTGACCTCCACACTGACTTTCGTTTGTCCTTCGGAACCAATCGTGTCCTGCGCAAGCCGCAGATTCGAGTACTTGAACGTGGTGTAGCTGAGCCCCCAACCAAATGGAAAAAGCGGCAGCACGGAGCCGTCCACAAATCCCCGCTTCGCTGAAGGCTTCTGGTAGTAATAATCCGGCAGTTGCCCCACGGAACGCGGCACGGTAATCGGCAGTTTGCCGCCAGGACTGTAATCTCCGAAGAGAATATCTGCCGCCGCCTGGCCACCTTCTTGCCCGAGATACCAGCCGTCCAGAATCGCTGGCACATTTTCTGAAATATAATTGATCGAATTCGGCCTGCCGTGCAGCAAAAACACAACCGTCGGCTTCCCTGTCGCGACGATCTGCTTAGCCAATTCGTCCTGGTTTCCCAACAAATCCAAACTCTGGCGGTCCCCCAGGTGGCTTCCCGCCCATGCTTCGCGCGAGGTTTGCTCGTTTTCGCCAAGCACCAAAATCACCACGTCGGCCTTCTTGGCAACACGCGCCGCGTCGGCAATTCGCTTGGCGTTCAGCGCGGGATCGCCCAACACAACCTTGTCGGCGTCCCAGTCCGGGCGTGACTCCGTGATTTTGCAGCCTTCTGCGTAAAGCACCTCACTCGAGGAGCCCAACTTGTCCTTGATCGCTTGCAGAACGCTCACGCCGCGCCCGGGCTTGTTGCTGTAACCGCCCAAGTGCAGTTCGGCCGCGTTGGGGCCAATCACCGCCACAAGCTTGTACTTAGCCTTGTCCAGTGGGAGCAGATTGTTTTGATTCTTGAGCAGCACAATGGCTTCGTGCGCCGCCTTCAGCGCTAGCTGCTGATGCTCAGTCGAATTGGTGATCTTTTCGGCGTAGGCCGGATCAACCATGGAGTCTTCAAACAGCCCAGACACGAATTTCGCGCGCAACACCCTCGCCGCGGCGCGGTCAATCAACACCTGCGAAACTTTTCCTTGCTGCACTTGCTCCATCAAACTGGGATACGCTTCCGCATACGGCAGCTCCATATCCACGCCGGACTCGAGCGCCAGCTTCGCTGCGACATCGTTCGCCGCAACAATGTGGTGCACTGTCCGCAGTTCCCTAATCCCAAAATAATCGGACACTACCATTCCCTCGAATCCCCACTCGTGCCGGAGAATGTCATCCAGCAAATATTTGTTGCTGTGCGAAGGGATGCCGTCAATTTCGTTGTACGAGGCCATCACGGTCTGAACGTGTCCTTCCTTTACCGCTGCTTCAAACGGCTTCAAGAAATATTCACGAACTACGCGCTCCGAATAATTTCCCGGCCCTACGTTCGTTCCGCCCTCTGGCTGCCCGTGCACTGCAAAATGTTTTGCGGTAGCCATCACGTGCGCCTTGTCAATCCACGGCCCATCGCCCTGCAATCCGTGAATCGCCGCCAGACCAATGCGCATGACCAGGTAAGGATCTTCGCCGTAGGTTTCTTCCGTTCGGCCCCACCGCGGATCGCGCGCCAAATCCAGCACAGGCGCCAGGCATTGTTGAACGCCGCGCGCCCGCACTTCGGACGCAACAGAACTAAACACATCATGAATCAACGCTTCATCCCACGTGGATGCCAGTCCAATCGCAGCCGGAAATGCTGTCCCCTTCGGCGCGGCGTGTCCATGCAAACACTCCTCGTGAAACATCACCGGAATTCCCAGCCGGGTGTTTTCCTTCACCCACTTTTGAATCCCGTTTGTGAGTTCCGCCATTTCTCGCGGGCCGCCATTTCCGCCCGGATTCTCACTCGGTCGCGAAAGCTGCCCGATTCCGTTCTTCAATGTGATTTTTGCGGCGTCCGGAAGGAACACTCCCTTTTCGTCCACGATGAATGGCTGCGCCTCTCTTTGAGATGTGCGATTTTCCCAGGCGCTTTCTATTTGCGCCAGTTTTTCTTCAAGTGTCATCCGCGCGAGCAAGTCCGCGACGCGTTGATCAACCGAAAGCTTGGGATTCTTGTATGCCGGAACATCTTGAGCGCAAGCGTGAAAGGAAGCGGCGCCACAGCCAAACAGCAAAGCAGCAATCGCGGAAAGCAACGAACGAAGTGGAATCCGGTATCTCAAGTGGCAGCCTCCCAAGTCTGTGGCGCTTGCAATCGCGTAGGCGCATGGTACTCTACGCGCCGTTAACGATAACGGCAAAGAATTTCGTATTCTATTTGCTCATGCCGGGGAGAACTTGATGAGCGCCGAACTATTTCAACCAAAACCGGAGCATAAGTTTTCCTTTGGATTGTGGACCGTCGGCAATCGTGGCCGCGATCCTTTTGGCGATTTCGTGCGCGCTCCTATTTCTCCGGTCGAAATCGCAGGCATGCTGGGCGAAGTCGGCGCCTGGGGCGTGAATTTTCACGACAATGATCTCGTTCCCATGGACGCCACACCTTCCGAACGCGACGCCATTGTCCGCGACTTCAAACGTGCCTGCAAGGAAAACGGCCTTGTCGTCCCAATGGCTACCGTTTCTCTTTTCTTTCATCCCGTTTTCCGCGATGGCGCCTTCACGGCAAACGATCCCGAAGTCCGCGCGTACGCATTGCAAAAAACCATGCGCGCGATGGACCTCGGCGCAGAACTAGGTGCCAAAACGTTCGTCCTCTGGGGTGGCCGAGAAGGTGTCGAAACCGATGCATGCCGCCGCGCCGACGAAGCCGTCAAGCGTCTTCGCGAAGCAGTAAATTTCCTCTGCGAATACAACATTAATTGCGGCTACAAATATCGCTTCGCCTTGGAAGCTAAACCGAACGAGCCCCGTGGCGACATTTACATGGCCACCACCGGGCACTACCTTGGATTTATTCCCACTCTTGATCATCCGGAAATGGTCGGCGTCAATCCCGAAGTCGCGCACGAACAAATGGCTGGACTAAATTTCATGCACGGCGTAGCGCAAGCGTGGGAAGCCGGCAAGCTCTTCCACATTGATCTCAACGATCAGGCGCCCGGCCGCTATGACCAGGATTTCCGCTTTGGTTCCTCCAATCCTAAGTCCGCGTTTTTTCTTGTGAAGTTTCTCGAAGACGTCGGCTACCGCGAGGCGCGTCACTTTGACGCGCATGCCTACCGCACCGAGGATTACCAAGGCGTGAAGGATTTCGCCCGCGGCTGCATGCGAACGTATCTGATCCTTAAGGACAAGGCGGCTCGCTGGAACCTCGACAAGGAAATTCAAAGCATCTTAAAAGAAATCAACCGCGCCCCGAGAAATCTGCCCAAAACCGGGAAATATTCAAAATCCAACGCAAACGCGCTCCTGGGCCACGTCTTCGACAAAGACGCCATGATGAGAAAACGCCTGCCGTACGAGCGTCTCGATCAACTGACCATCGACATCTTGACCGGCACGCGCTAGGCGATCTCCTTTCATAATCACAAATCGTTGCGGCGTGCTTCCGATGAATTGGCTAGAAGTACCTGAATAGAGCGCCAGAGCTAACAGCCAGATTTCGCACGATGTTTAATACGACCGCGACGATTTGTCGAGCCCGACTATAACGACGCTTTTGGCTGACAAAACGACGGGCCAATTATCTCAATTGGGGTTTCCCGCCACGATGATTCAACGGAACCGTTTTCTTAGTGGGAAATCTTGACTATACTTAGGCGCTCATGTAATACTTAGGCTCCTAAGTATGGGACCCCCATGAAGCAAACGAAGCGACGCCAGATCCTTGTGTGCCACTTCAGCCTCATGATCACTCCCATAAGGTCCTGCAAGAACTTGATAGTTATTTCCCACTAAGAAAACGGTTCCGTTGAATCATCGTTGCGGGAAACCCCAATTGAGATAATTGGCCCGTCGTTTTGTCAGCCAAAAGCGTCGTTATAGTCGGTGTGCTCGCCGATCAGGTGGACCCGGCCCGGGGGCTCGACAAATCGTCGCGGTCGTATTAAACATCGCGCGAAATCTGGCTGTTAGCGCTGGCGCTCTATTCATGTACTTCTAGCCAATTCATCGGAAGCACGTGATTATGAAAGGAGATCGCTTAGCGCGTGCCGGTCAAGATGTCGATGGTCAGTTGATCGAG
>DATBBY010000193.1:0-47482 GCA_036270765.1 Candidatus Acidiferrum sp. | reverse complement strand
AACGGAACGGCGCCAGTTCCGCCACTTCCGCCGATGATTGCAAGGAACGGAACGGCACCAGTTCCGCCGCTTCCGCCGACAGCTTCAAGGAACGCCCTGGTAAGGTAACTTCAAGGCGGATAAAACCCGCATGAGGGCCAGGACGTTAGAAAGAAAAACGTGGTTGGCCCATTCGGATACACGATCTGGTTATTAGGCGCCCTGTTAGAGGCCGCGGTCGTGGTGTGTTCTTTGATTCGTGCGCCATTGCGGCGCTACTTCACCCTGAATCTTTATATGGTCATGTCGGTCCTGGTAAGTGCGGGCCGATACCTAGAATTTAGCCGGCATGGTTTGACGTCGTCTGAATATGTTTATTTCTATTACTATTCGGACGCGATTCTCACCATTTGTTTGTACTTCGCACTGATGGGTTTGTACGCGATTGTATTCGAGGAACTCGGAGTCACCATGCGGCTCCGAGTTTTCATGATGTTGCTACTCATTGGCACCACGCTATTTTCCTATAGCGTGGTGCACCAATCTGAGTCGCGAATGCTCACGCGTTACGTAATTGAAATTTCTCAAAACTTATACTTCGTTGGTTTGATTTTGACTTATGTACTGTGGGCCGCGCTCCTTAAGTTGCGCGAGAGCCGCGTGCGGGTAATTCAGATCGTTCTTTCTCTAGGCATGTATTTCAGCATCAATGCCGCCAGTTACGCACTGCGTAACGCATACCCTGACCTGCGGTTTGTCTGGGCGTTCCTGCCTCCGGCTGCCGGGATGTTTCTTCCCATTGCGTGGATTTACGCCTTCATGCGGTTTGATGATGAAGCGCGCTTGGCGCCTTCGCGCCTCGCGGCGGTGCCCCGATGATGGCTGCTATAATTTTCGTCTTTTCGGTGGCGGCTCTGATGCAATTTTTTGTGTCGTATTGCCGGTCGCTGATCGCCGCGTCAGCGCGCAAAGCGTTGTCGTCTGACGTTCAGGACGTGATAGGCATCAGACGAAGCGCTAATAGCGAGGATTTTGACCGCGTCATGCAATATCTTCATTTATGTCCCGATCGGCGTGAAGACCGCAATGGGATAAAGGCCATTGTTGCGTATTTCCGGTTGCTCGGTGCAGCCGGGACGATCATGGGAAAGCTGCTTCCTTCGCTGCGCGTCTGGACCGAATCGGAACGTTCGCAATGTGCTTATTTTGCGGCGGTGGCCTTGGATCGCCGTATCGCGCACAACCGGGATATGTTCGCCGAACAGATGTCCGGGTAGTTTCTCTTCCCGTCTTCCAGAATTAACTACAGGAAACTACTGCTATCTCATTCGAAACAGCGACCCTTCTTTGTTGGTCCGAATAAATTCCCCGTGATATTCTCATGATGTTCCTCTCCTCGCCGGAGTGGATGCGTCCGCAGCGCAAAAACAACCGGTGAATAAAACTTGCTTGCTGTGTGGCGCGATACTGCCGTCGGGCATATCTGCTTGCCGTTTCTGTGATTCTCAATTTCAACCCAGAGGTGACACGGAGAGGGCTTCTGTCCTTCCCCGGCACGGTGCGGAGCTCAGCGCCGCGGATGCCGATCTCCGTGCAAATGGCGGGAGTATCTCCATTTCGCCAGACGATTCGCAGGTCAGCGTTCCTGAGCCCGATCAAACTTACGCGTGGCGGAGTGAATTGGCGAATCGCCTGGAGGCTTATCGCCAAAGGCGCCGCAAAGTATCTCCCAACGCAGCACAAACGCAGCTACCGTTCGCGGAGCCTGTGGTGGCCAAACGGGCGACCGCGGTAGCGGCCAATCACGCTACAACGGCCCCGGTGGCGGAGCGTTCTACCGCAGTTATCCCGGAACTGCAGTCGATGGCTTACGAATCTTCTTCCCAATGTTCTTCCCAGTCTTCTTCTCAATCTGCCAATGATGACTTTGCGTTCACCATCGCCATTGGGCGCATTGCGTCGAAGCCCCATAGCGCGGACGGACGCATGATGATCAATGTGTCGAACTCACCCGATACCGATGCTGCAGGAGAGGAAGCAGGGGAATTAACAGAACGAGGCCACGCGGGTTTGTATCCGGTGGCTCCGCTGGGAGACCGGCAACTTGCGGGAATCATCGACGCAGCCTGTTTGCTTTTTGCGTTTGGTGGGTTTGTCGCATTGTTCGGCTCACTTGGCGGACAACTCACTTTGAGCAAAATGAATGCTGCGGTGTACCTGGCGGCTTTAGGCGTAGTGTACTTTCAATACTTCGCGCTATTCACTGTTTTTGGCGCTACGACGCCCGGCATGATGTTTCGTGGATTGCAAGTGATGAGCTTTTCCGGGGAACCTCCGACACCGAGACAGCTGCTGGTTCGCAGCGCCGGCTATATGCTGTCGGCCGGCATAGGTTTAATCGGTTTCTTGTGGGCAGTGTGGGACGAAGATCAACTGACGTGGCATGACCGCTTGTCGAAAACTTATTTGAGCTCCGCACAAACGTATGCGGAGGTCGAACCGCATAGCGCTGCTCATCGCTAAAACACACAATTCTTTGGTGTTCTGTGTTGCTTCGAAATTGCGCCCTACTGTGCGTGCGGCTTTACAGCTTTGCCATTCGCGTCGTAATCTGAATGTCATCATGTGGAATATTGAACAACGATTTTCTCCTAAGGCCATGGAGCAACTGGCGGCGCTGGGATTTGCGGTGGGCAGCACCCGCGGTGTTGTGCGGGTGGAAAAATATGGCGCTGGAGCGGAGTTTCGCCAGGACCCCGACGGCCAATACCGGCTCACCATCGTTCCCACGATTATGCTGAATGGGAAGTTCACGCGCTTGTGGGACGCTGGCTACCAGAAATTTTTGCTCACCGACGACGGATTAAAATTTCCCGCGCTGGCTAGCCATCTTGAAGGCCTGCGCAAATTCAACGAAGAGTTGCGCACAGCATTGGGCGTGCCGACTTTCTATAACGAAGCGATCGGTTCGGTCAGCCAACTGAGCGTATACGACCGAGTAAAAGGCCGAGCAGGCGCTGTTCCCGACGAGACCGTAGGGGCGCACAATCCGAACACAGGGCATTAATTCTCGCGCTTCTCTCCGTAATTTCTAAACATCGCGAAACAAACACCTGAAGCTCGAACAGGGTCCATCCGTCAGGATGTGTCTTGTAGTTGGCGCCGGAACTGTTGCAGGTTAACGCGGTGCTTCGCCGCTTTTTTGCGGCCAATATAAATTACTGGGATGTCGCAACCGAAGCGTTCCATCAGCGTGGCGTCGCCCTCAATATCAATTTCGCGAAGCGTTGCGCGGAATTCGCGCAACAGCGGAGCGATCGCTGCCTTGGCTTCCTCGCACAGGTGGCAACCAACTTTGCTATACAACGTCACGTCTGGACCAGGGTGCGTCTGTGCGGGGACGTCGGCCGCCCGTTTTGGCGCTATTTCACTCACGCGTCAGTGGCTGCCCAGTGCATACATGCATCATACCCGTTGGGGGTTGCCGGCTGCGAGTCGGCTGACAAATAAGCAGGCATAATAGTTGCAGAGGACCAAAGTCTATGGGCCGCGTCGTGGCGTTGATGGATGACATTTTTTTTCAGATGAAAGTTGCTGAGACTGCCAAGCATCTAGGGATTGAATTCAAGGTGGCCACCAATACGGATGCGCTGCTGGGTTTGTTAGAGCCGCGGCCACAACTGGTAATCGTGGATCTCAATGCGCGCAGTCAGCCTATCGACGCCATTGTAAAGCTACGCGCGGCATCGAAAGGCATTCGAGTGGTGGCGTTTCTTTCCCACGTGCAAAGAGAATTGGCGGAACAGGCCAAAAATGCGGGTTGCGACGAGGTGATGCCGCGGTCGAGCTTCACGCAAAACCTTGCCGAAATATTGAGTCCCGCGAAGACTTGAAATGGAATTTTCGCGCACATCTTTTGCCAAGACCTTGCGATTGTGGATTGGATTAGGTGTGATTGTATTGCTGCTATCGGCGCCGGCTCCCAATGCACAGGCGCAGGAATCCTCTTCCCGGCCTAGCGACGCCTCGAAAAGCCCAGCCAATTTGCCTAGCATGCCTGCGGTCAAAAACGCAGGAGGTACTTCCACGCCACTGCTTGCGGCAAACAGCCCGGCCGCCGCGCTTCGCGATGTTTTGCAAGCTGCGTGCTCCCAAAGCGCGAATGAGTTTTCGCGATATCTTATGGCGCGCAGCAAAGAAGCCTTCGAGCGGCTTACACCGGCAGCGCGGGTCGCGCTGATGAAACGCTTTGTGCTGCTAAACGTGCCAGGCAAAGCCACCACCACCGCGAATCCCGCAGGGCGCCCGATCGTTCGGTGCGAAACGCCGGACCTGACCACCGAGATGTCCATCGGCGGAACGGACACCCGCGACAATCTGGCGTTCCTGCCCATGGAGTTGCGTGACGTTACCGATTCGACGGGAGCAAACGTGCGCCAGATCAGCATGGGCCTGGTGCGCGAAGATGGCCAATGGCGCCTGCTGTCCATTGGTGTGCTGCTTCTGGATCTCCCTTCACTGGAAATAGAGTGGGATGCTGAGGAAGCCGAAGCGAACGAAATCACCGCACTTGGAAATCTCAGAAGACTTGCCGGCGCGGTGGAGACTTATCGGAGAACATATTTTCGTTTGCCCGAATCACTGGGCAGCTTGGGCCCACCACCGGCGGTCGCTTCCGTGAAAAACACCCAGGGGAAAACTCTGGCGACGACTCGTGAGCACGCCGGGTTGGTGGACGAAGAACTTGCAAGCGGCAACAAAGACGGTTACGAATTTCGCATCATTATCGCGGGCGCCGACACGCTGGGCGCCCCAGCCAAATATCAACTGTCCGCCATCCCATCGTCCTATGGCCGGACAGGCAAGCGCTCCTTCTTCCGCGACACCGAAGGTGGATGGCACGGCGCGGACCATGGTGGCGCCGTCGGCAGCGCCTCCGACCCTGTTCTCCAGTAACGTTGAGTGCTACTTTTATTTTGGCGCCCTCAGAGAAAACGCTCGCCCAGTTGCCTTTTGACGGCTTTCGCTTTCGATTCGCCTTGCGCGCCCTGGCAGCGCCGTCTAACCTTGATTGCTATCTCGTGGCAGGCACGTATCTAACCGTGAGGAGTCACCATGGCGTCTTCGGTCTGGAAAGGTTATCTGTCGTTCGGGCTGCTTTCGATTCCTATTCGTCTGTTCACCGCGGCGCGCGGCGAGCGCATCAGCCTCAATCAACTTCACGAAGTTTGTCACACGCGCATCAAGATGCCGCTCTTCTGCCCCACTTGCGACCGCAAAGTGGAGCGCTCGGAAATTATCAAGGGCTACGAGTACGAGAAAGATCAATACGTGCTATTCAGCGATGACGATCTGGACAAAATTGAGCCGGACTCCGCTCGCGCGATGGAAATTCTCGAATTCGTGAAAGTGGATGAAATCGATCCGCTGTATTACGACGCTTCGTATTATTTGACGCCGGAAGATGAAGGCAAGAAAGCCTATTCGCTGTTGTTGAAGGCTATGGAAGATTCCGGTTACGCGGCCATCGCCAAAGTGACCATGCACCAGCGCGAACACATCGTGGTGATCCGCGCGCGTGAGCAAGGCATGACGTTGCATACCATGTTCTATCAGAGCGAAATCCGCGAGGTCGCGGAATTCACCCATCAGGATAAAGTGGAACCCAAGGAACAGGAAAAGAAGCTGGCCATGCAATTAATCGAAAGCCTGGCAGCCACGTTTGAGCCGGAAAAATACCGCGACGAATACATGGAAAGCATGCAGGCGATGATCGCCGCGAAACAAAAGGGTCAGGAAGTCACCGCGACGACTCACCCGGTGCGCGCTCCAGTCATCGATTTGATGGATGCGTTGCGCAAGAGCATCAACGCCAAACCGGCCGCCAGCGCCAGCAAGAAACCTCCGGTGCGCTCCATTTCTTCGGGCTCTTCGGCTACACAGGCAACACAATCGAGTCGCAAGCCGAGCAAAAAGGCGGTAGGCTAGTTTCTATTTGATGGCAACGTCTGACCGATTCTCGCGCCTCGAATTTCAACGCATGCTAGATGTGACGGAGAAGCAGCTCAATTACTGGGAAAAGTTGCGCCTGGTGGAGCCGCGAAAAAGCGGTGAGAAGTTCTACGATTTCCGCGACCTGATTACCCTCCGAACCGCCAAGCAACTCATCGAAAAAGGGGTCCCAGCGCAACGGCTGCAGCGCTCTATTGTGGCGCTACAACAAAAACTCGCGGAAGTGCAGTCTCCGCTGACCGAATTGCGCATTCGTTCGAACGGCCGGGACGTAATCGTGGAGCGCGCGGGCGTGCAGTTGGAACCTATATCCGGTCAGATCATGCTTAATTTTGAAACTCGCGAGCTAACCGAAAAAGTTCGCATGATGCCCCAGCGCAGCGCGAGCGATTGGGTCGCCTTGGGCGTCAAAAACGAAGAGCAATTTGCATCAGAGGCTGGGCCGCGTTTGGCCGCGGAAGCTTATCGGTCAGCGCTGGACACCGATCACGACAACGTGGATGCGCTGAATAATCTGGGCACGCTTTCTTACGAAGGGGGCAACCTCCAAGAGGCCATAGCTCTTTTCCGGCACGCCGTGAAGCTTCATCCCGAGCACATGCTGTCTCATTTCAATCTGGGGAGCGCGCTGGAAGAAACCGGGCACGACGACCAAGCCAGGCGGCATTTGCGGCGCGCCGTAGAGCTCGACCCGGAGCATGCTGACGCGCAGTACAACCTGGCATTTGTGTGCGACAAACTCGGCGCCTATGTAGAAGCTCGGCGCCACTGGCAAAAATATCTGGAGCTGGATCCTGATAGCTCGTGGGCGACATATGCGCGCCAGCGACTTGCCTACCAGAAATAAACTGGATCCCAGCGTTCTTTAATGCGCTTTAATCGGCGTAGACCTTTTCAAGGCCACCCCACCTTCAGCAATTTAAAACTTGACGCGGTCTAATCGCTGAGATTTAGTTTGCTTATTCGATCGTGGAAGGAGAACAACGATGAACGAGGGAACTGCGAAATCTTCGGAAGCTTCGGCGAAGCTCCCGTCGTTTGTGCGGCCAGGTTTTGGCAACATCGCGCCGTACATCGTAGTGAATGGAGCCAGCAAGTTCATGGAATTTCTAAAAGCGTCTTTTCAAGGTACGGAACGTTTGCGCGTGCCGCGGCCCGACGGCACGGTAATGCACGCGGAAGTCGATATTGGCAATTCGGTGATTGAGTTGGCTGAGGCCGGCGAACAACATCCGCCGCGCCAAAACACAATCCATTTGTATGTCGACGACGCCGATGCCGCTTATGAGCGCGCCTTGCGGGCGGGTGCTACTTCGATCTACCCCGTGGGCGAACACGTCTCAGGCGACCGCCAGGGATGCGCGAAAGATGAGTGGGGCAACGTATGGTACATCGCCCTGGCAAAGGATTGGCCTGGCCACGACCGAGCGCCCAGTGTGCAGCCCTATCTCCATATTCGTGGCGCAGAGAAGATGATTCCATTCGCAGAAGCGGCCTTCCGCGCGGAGGCTCTGGGCGTCACGAAGTCCGCAGAGGGCAAAATACTTCACGCCACGATAAGAATCGGCCATGCCACGTTTGAAATCGATGAAGCCCACGGCGAGTTCCAGCCGGTGCCCTGCTATTTGCACGTCTACGTCCCGGATACAGACGCTCGTTACGCAGACGCCATCCGAGCCGGCGCCACTTCGGTTGAGCCTCCGGCAACCAAGCCCTACGGCGAACGTTCAGCCACAGTTAAAGATCCGTTCGGCAACACCTGGTTTTTGGCCACGTATCTTGGCGATGCTGCCGTTTAAGGCCGCTGATCGGCGCATTTAACGCGCGCCGTAGTGATCGACGGATTGCGAATTGTTAGATGGACGCTTCGATTTGCAAATCCTGGATCATGTTTTCCAGCTGGGCGTTGGCTTTATCGCGTTGAGCTTCGGTGGCTTTGATATTTTTTCGCAACGACTCCAACTGGGTTTCCTGCTCATCCAATTGTCTGGTGTACCGTTGCACTAGCGCCTTTTCCTCCGCGGTTCCTCGCAGCGCTTTCATATTTTCGCGCAGGCGGCCCTGATCTTCCACGATGCGATCGATGTCCTTCTGGCGGGTTTCCATGTCTTCTTCCAATCTCGCTACCTCGGCCTTCTGCGCTGTAATTTTGGCGAGAGCTTGCTCCATTTCACGGGTGATGGTGCCTTGTTTTACAAAAACGCTAATCTGATTGTCGTCCAGATTCGCCAGCTGATAGGAAGTGGCCAGAGTTCTGACCTCTTCGACTGGCATAGAGGCGGTGCCCAGGGGTGGGACCTCGAGCCGGAACCGGTATACGCCCGGCGCTTTTTCGTCGGGTTCCTTGGCACCTTTCGGGAGTCGCCATTCCGGGCGAGCGGGATGTTCGATCACCAATGTTTGCGCGGTCTCTCCCTGATTGCGTGCTGTATACAGGGTACGCTCGCGTAATTCGCTGATGTGTGTGAGCACGCCATGTGAAATCTTGACTTGCGAGAAGTGCTGCGGCTGGCCATTTTTTGCCGCTTCGACCAGCAGCCCCAGGTCGGTCGCGTAGGAAATGAGCCTGCGTTCACCGGGCTTGATAGGATCAGTGAGTCCTTCGCCGGCGAATACTTCTTTATCCAGGACACTGAAACTCCCGCCATCCAGGGTGAGAGCGCTGGTATTTTTCAGCCATAGTCCACGCAAAGGCCGGCCGGATCCGGATGTGCCGCTCCACAGCGATATTTTCTCGGCCTCAATGTCGGTCTGCACGATGGGCACGAGCCCGGATTGATTTTTTTTCAGGGTGACGCGATCTTTCAATTTGTATTCGAACAAGTCGCCCAAATCCTGTCCGCTGGCGGCGGCTTGGCCTGATGCGCGAGCTTCCTCCAGACTGGCGACCGGGAGAGGGGCTACTCCACGACCTGCCCCGAAAGATGCCCCGGCGGCGCTCCCTGCCAGAAAACCCGTTGAAATATGCGGCCGCTTGGCTACGCCACTTAGCGTTCTTCGTGCGACACTCGCCGACACCGTGTCCACGCCCGGGGAGCCTGCGGTAACTTCCACGGTCTCGGCAACCGCTCCGAGTTGCAATTGTGTATTTATATGATTTTCGCCAGGTGTCACGTTAAGTCCGGCGATTACAGTTTTACGGAATCCTAGATGTTCCACTTCGACGCGATACGTTCCTGGAGACACTCCTGAGAATGTGTATTGCCCGTCGCTCTCCGTGTTTGTTGTGGCGATCACGGCGTTGTTTTCGTCCATCAAACGTACGTCGGTTCCGGGGAGTGCGGCACCCGTCGCATCCGTCACCATTCCACTTAGCCGGCCATTTCCGCCCGTGAGCATAGCTGCATGCGTCTGCGGAGAAAGTTGCACGCTTTCCGGCAACGCTACGACTGGGCGTCTCCCGTAAAAAGGTTCAGAAAGCTGCTGGATAAAAGAGTGCGGGGCCCCCACCACCAAAGAAAGCTCCACGCCGTCCCAATCTTCGCCCACGGTGTTGTCCACAATTGCCCAACCTTGCAGTAAGGGCTTTTTGTCCGCTTTGGACGACAAGACGATGCGGTAAGTGGTCTTCCAGATCGGCACTTCACTGATGTAGCTCACGTG
Source organism: Candidatus Acidiferrum sp. (assembly GCA_036270765.1). Taxonomy (GTDB): domain Bacteria; phylum Acidobacteriota; class Terriglobia; order Acidiferrales; family UBA7541; genus Acidiferrum. The sequence continues at coordinate 37,888 of DATBBY010000193.1, read as the reverse complement.
TAGCGAGCGCTCGCCAGTTCCTGTCGTGGATATTTCCATGCGACGCACGTCTTGGTCGCGTGAAGAAGCTAACAGACCAAGGTAACGGCCCACTTCAACCTGCAAATCTTTTTCCGCGATTTTCACGCTCGTCGCCGAATTGAGATCCACACTGCGAACCTCGCCGCCATCGGTTATCAGCGAAATTTCATCCGTTTCAACCGTCCAGCCGGGGCCCGCTCCGGTCCGGGTTTTGCGTTCGACACTTAGAAGCCTGCCCGTCAACGGAGAGCCGTTACCGTTACGAACTTCCAATCGCGCTCCGCGTAATGAACCAAGAAACTCCGCGATGGTGGGGCGTTCGCCCAGCGACAAACGCAGAGTCGACAACCTTCGAGCCAGCGGCGCTTCTGAGTTGTATTCCACTCCGGTGATGCGGCCTCCGGAAAGGTCGAGAACGGTCAGCGACTTCAACACGTCATTTAATTGCGCGCTAGTAAAGTCGATGTGCACGCTCTCGCTGCCGCGCACGTGTCCAAGATGCTCAAAGTAACCAACTCCGTTCTTGTAAAGCACAACTCGACGGATTGGGAGTTTCACTGCGGAAGGATTGGCGATCCTCCGTGATTCGGCCGCTGCTTCAGATTTTTTTGCATTTGCGGCGCTGGGTGTTTCCTGCGCGCGAATTGAAAAGGAAAAGAGGAGATGAAAATACAGTAACGGCAGAAGCTGCCTCATGAAGACCCCCACCGAAAAGCAATAGCACATCTTGTAAGCAAGCCACCTGCCTATTTCGCGGTGATTTGCCTAATTGCTAAAATTACTTTGAGATTAAATAAATAAACGGCAGGCGGTTATAGCGCGGAGACCATGCGGGCGATGGCGTCGTCAAATGTGGATTTACCGTCGATGTATGGTTGCCAGAATTGGGTAAGGAGTTTGAAATATCCGTCCCAGCCGCGCGCGTAGATGCCTTCGCGAATCGCGTAAGGCGTATAGCTCGTGGTGGATACCCTTCCGGAGGCGCTGTCGGTGGTTGTCGTAGAGATGACTGGGCGGATGACTTCGCCCGTGGTGTAAAAGATCAGCGCGTGCCACAGGTCGCGCGGGATACCTTTTTCCCGCTGGCGGCATTCGCGGATAATGGCTTGCTGTACCGGTTCGGCGATGCCGTGCGAGGCTTCATGGAAGAGCACTTCCAGAGCTTCGACATCCTGGTTACGCGGGTCAATACTGGAAATGGTGACACGCAGGGGATCGAGCGTAGTGTAGGCGCCCTGTCGATTGGCATAGGCGCAAACGTCCACGCGGATTTTTTCCTTGGGCCACTTCGTCTGATAAATGTCGGCGAGGCGTTGTGAAAGGCCTAACCCTTGTTCGCGCACCAGAGGCGCGACGCGCATCACCCACCGGCGGTTGGCCAGATCGTGGCTGGGCCATTGATGTGCGCGATAGACTGGCGCGGCTTCCTCCAATACATGGGTTAGATTTGGCGGCAGGCCGGCGTTGCAGGTTTCCTTTTTTCTTCCAGACAATTCATCGCAGCCATCAAAATCGCCGAGCTGATTTTTTATCAGGATCAGCTCGGTGGTAAACAGCAAATCTTTGTCGACATAGTTGGCCGCGTAATAGCTCAAGGCTTCGCTCCAGGCGCGCTGCTCCGCGGGCGTTAGAGTTGACTTCGCGCCGGAAGACGATTTCAGGGTGGGGCGGTTTTTCCCAGGCGCCTTATCATTGTCGGCACTCGCCGGCGAGCTTGGCCAAGGGCCGAATTTTGCTTCCTGATAAAGGGTGTGATGAAGATTGACCCAAAAGCCGCTATGGAATTCAAAAACAGGCAGCGGGCCGTAGACCGAGCCTTCATTAGTTTGGGCCGCGGCGCGCGGAACCCACGGCGCGGTGCTCGCGAATAACAAGAACAATGTAGCGATAAATGACCGGGCCATGCGATTTGGAAATAGTAGCGTTAAGTCTGCGCGCGCACAAATGCGGCCCACATGCGCCTGAGGAACTAGTTTTTATCTCCGAATCCATGCCTTTGGCGGCACAGCCGGCAATACGTGGGTGGCTCCGAGTTATCGACGTAATGCTTTACGGGTTTTACGCTCTGCAGAAATGCGAAGATAGCTTTCAAATCTTCGTCCGTCATGTTCCTGAAATAGCTGAACGGCATCAAGCGATTCAACTCACGCACACCGCCCGAGGAATTGCCTGTGCGAATAGTCTTGATGAACATAGTTTCGTCGTAATACGAGATTCCGGAAGGGTGCGTAGAAATATTAGCGCTAATCACGTCGCCCCAGGCTCCTACTAAACGCTGGCCTCCGCCGAACATTAGGTTTGTTTGCGCATTCCCCTTTTCGTCCGCCGGTGTGTGGCAGTCGTTGCACTGCGCAATACGCACCAAATACCATCCACGCCGGACCTGTTCGCTGGCGTCAGGTAGCAGCGCAGGTTCCATTTCCGGGTGAAGATTTATTTCCACCTCAAAGGGCATCTTCGTTCTTGGCAAAGCGTTTCGAATCGCAGGCAACGAACGGATGTAAACAATTACCGACGCCACATCTTCATCGGTCATGCTCCGGAAGAATGCGTACGGCATGTAATCCATCAGTTGCCTTCCGTCATGGCCGATTCCATGACGAATAGCACGTTCAAACTGCGCATCGCTCCAGGTGCCCGCTCCCGTCTCCTTGTCGGGCGTGATATTCGGGCAGACCAAGCCATTTGGAAAAGGTTCGCCGTTGTAAGCCTCATTTTTAATTATTTGGCCCGCGCCCTTCGTTCCTGGTCGCGGCTGGCCCAGCGCATTTTCAAAATCGGGCTGGCTGTGGCACGCAAAACAGTGCGCCGGCCCCTCGACGATGTACTGGCCGCGTGCCAGTCGAGCGGGTGAAGGTTTGGCGCGGAATTCCCCTGCCGTCGTATTCAAGGACGAGACCTCCTGACCGCTAAATTTCGGTTGGTGTTGGATGGCCGATGCCGAAATACTGACAATCCCAACGAAGAGCGGCAGAAATGTGTAGCGCATCGGGTAGCCTTTTTAGATGTGTTTAAATTTGGCGTAATACCAGCGATTGGGTGGAGCATAGCGAGTGAAAATTTGTTTTACAAGGATTTGTTTTTATAAGGATTAGTCACAAATTGTGCGCCTGGCGATACTCGCGTACCACCGCAGCCACGTCGCGTTGTTCGCCATCGACAAGATAGTTCAGGTGGCGCATGTCTTGCCCGCTGATTTTGCCACCTAGCTCCGCCAAGGCGCCGCGCAATTGCGAAAATTTCTCAAGCGTGGCTCGGCGGACGATTGGCACTGCGTCATATGGAGGAAAATAATGGCGGTCATCTTCCAGGATCACCAGATGCAGCGAATCGATGACGCCATCGGTGGAATTGCCGGCCACGATGTCTACTTTGTGATCCTGCAACGCCCGGTAAATCAGGCCCAGATCCATGACGCTGGGCTGCTGGGCAAAATGCAAGCCGTAGCGCTCGCTCCATCCCTTGAAACCATCGGAGCGTTCCAGGAATTCAAAACCAACGCCGATGCGCCACTTGGGAGCGAACGGAACGAGGTCGGACATGCGCTGCAGACGAAGCTGCCGGGCGTCCTCGTCACGTATCACCATGGCGAAAGTATTTTCGAAGCCCAGCGGCTCGGTAACTTCAAAATTAAATCGCTCGCCGTAAAGCTGCTTCACTCGCTGGTACACCGCAGAAGAGTCGCCGGTCGGGCTTTCGTTAAGCACAGCATTCAGTGCTGTGCCGGTGTACTCGACGTAAAGATCGACTTGGCCCGCTTGCATGGCTTTGTGAACCAGCAGAGTACCGCCAAGATTTGTTTTGCGCTCCACGTGAATACCGGTGCGGGCTTCGATGTGCTGCGCGAGCAGTTCAGCGAGTACAACCTGTTCTGTAAAAAATTTGGAGCCAATTATGATTTGGGATTTTGGCGCGTGACAAGAAGCGAGAAACGCTAGCGTTACAACAAGGATCAAAGAAAAGAGTCGGCGCATCAGCGCACTAATCTCTCATGAGCAGTACTAAAGAGGAAGGACGAAGCATTCTCACCGATCGATATGGGCGATGCGGGCAAAGATTATTGGACACGCAGGCGCCGCTCGATAAACGCGAGGAACACATCGGCGAGGATCGCTAACATAGCCGCAGGAATTGCGCCTGCGAGAATCACGGCATCGCTGACCATCGCCACTCCTCGAAAGATAAACGTGCCCAAACCACCCGCGCCGATGGCAGCAGCGATGGTGGCGACTCCAATGGTGATTACCGTCGCGGTGCGGATGCCGGCCAAAATAACTCCCAAAGCGAGCGGCAGGCGCACGCGAGTCAGAATTTGCGCGTTGGTCATGCCCATAGCTTCCGCAGCTTCCAGCACCGCAGGATCGATGCCGGTGAGTCCCACGTAGGTATTGCGAAGAATGGGCAGCAACGCGTAGAGCACCAGAGCGACAATCGCGGTGCGCGGACCGATGCCGCCAATAAATGGAATGGGAATCAAAAACCCAAACAGCGCCAGGCTGGGAATGGTCTGAAAAACACTGGCCAGGCCTAGAGCAAAGGTCCGCAGCGCGGGACGCTGCACGATGAACATGCCCAGTGGCACAGCAATTACGATGGCAATCGACATGGCGATTAAAACGAGCGCGATGTGATTGAGCGTGGCGCTCCAAATTTCCGCGCGGTGCGTGACCATGAACGTCCAGGGCGTCATGCCGGCTCTCCCGAAACCGTGTGAAGCGAAGCGCTGAAGGCTTTCACTTCCGGATGATCGATGCGCAAAAATTCCTGAGGCTTGGCGCTGGCTACAATTCTGCCGTTTTGCAACAGCACGATACGCGACGCCAGCAAAAGAGCTTCACGCAGATCGTGGGTGACGAAGACAATGGTTTTGCCCAGGCGGCGGGCCAGGGCAGAAAATTCCCGCTGCAACTCGGAACGGGTGACCGGATCGAGTGCGCCAAAAGGTTCGTCCATAAGCAGGATGGAGGGGTCAGCGCCAAGGGCTCGAGCAACGCCGACGCGCTGTCGCTGGCCGCCGGAGAGTTGCGCAGGACGCCGCTGCGCAAACTCTTTTGGATCAAGACCCACGATTCTTAACAGTTCATTGGTGCGCTCGGCAATACGCGCTGGATCCCATTTTTCCAACTTGGGAACCAGACCAACATTTTCCGCCACGGTGAAATGCGGGAACAAGCCGGCCTCTTGAATGACATATCCGATATGGCGGCGCAGCCGAATAGCATCCCACTCCATGGTGGACTTCCCTTCTACCACGACGGCGCCTGACGAAGGCACCAGCATGCGATTGATGAGCCGGAGCAAGGTAGTTTTCCCACTACCGCTACGGCCCAGTAAGACCAATGTTTCCTTTGAAGTAACGCGCAAAGAGAGCTCCGAGATGAGCGGAGTGGACCTACCCTTAACGCTGTATGTCACGCTCTGGAACTCGATGATAGGGTCAGCCGTTGCTGAAGAAATGGGAGCCTCGTTTCCGGGGGTCCTAGGGGTCCTATTGACCAGCCGCATCGGGGGCTTATCATAGAGCATCTAACTCCCCGCACCGCAACGGAATCTGAAACACTTTAGGACGTCAGAGCCCGTTCAATGACTAGTTCAATCAACAACCGGGGTAACGAATCATGGGCACGATAACCAGCGCAGCCCGCCTGCGCCATGATCTGTCAGCGCGAATAGATGACGCTCGCGCACGTACCGATGAACTGTTTGCGATAGTGCGAAACGAATCCATGTATGACCGGCCTATCTCCGAACGCCACCGTATTATTTTTTACGTCGGGCATCTGGAAGCGTTTGACTGGAATCTTCTAGCCGAAAGAGCATTCGGCTTAAGACCGTTTCACCGCACCTTTGATCAATTGTTTTCTTTTGGCATCGATCCGGTCGGCGGCGGATTGCCTACCGATACTGCTTCGGACTGGCCGCAGCGCGATGAAATTACTTCTTACGTAGCAGGCGTGCGCGAGAAGTTGGATGAAGCGATAAACGAGGCCCTGAGCAAGCCGGACAAAGGCCACCCGCAATTGAAAACGATGCTCGAAGTAGCCGTCGAGCATCGCTTGATGCATGCCGAAACGCTCGCGTATATGCTGCACCGCTTGCCCAGCGAGAAAAAAATTGGCGAACAGATTACAAGAAAAGCCACAAAGCCGCGCGTCAAGCCACACCTGACTGAAATTCCCGCGGGTCAGGCTACCTTGGGTCTGGTGAAAGAAAAGGGCGACGAATTCGGATGGGACAATGAAATGGAAACGCACGAGGTGGACGTTCCGGCATTTTCCATCGAGAAGTGCAATGTAACGAATGGCGATTATCTGCGATTCATCCAGGCCGGCGGCTACAAGAACCGCGCGCTGTGGGACGACGAATCCTGGAATTGGAAAATCGCTAACAACGTGGAGCATCCCGCGTTCTGGCGGCGTGATGGAAATTTGTGGCTATATCGCGGAATGTTCGGTGAAGTGCGATTACCGCGTGACTGGCCAGTTTACTTGAGTCACGCCGAGGCTACTTCTTACGCGAATTGGCTGGGAAGAAAATTGCCGACCGAGGCGCAATTTCATCGCGCGGCATATGGAAGTCCCAAAACTTCTGGAACGGAACGATTCTATCCATGGGGGAATGAGAATGAAGCGCCGACCGAGCGCCACGGCAATTTTGATTTTCATTCCTGGGAACCATCAACCGTCGGCTCGCATCCCGCAGGAGCCAGCGCCTTTGATGTTCAGGACCTGATCGGCAACGGATGGGAATGGACGCGCACGGAATTCGCGCCGTTTCCGGGATTCAAGGCCATGTCTTTTTACCCTGGATACTCGGCGAATTTTTTTGACGGTAAGCATTACGTGATGAAGGGCGGCTCGCCACGCACTGCTGCGTGCATGTTGCGGCCGTCATTTCGCAACTGGTTTCAGCCCCACTATCCGTACGTATACGCAACATTCCGTTGCGTGGAAGACTAAGCCAAAAGGAAAGCGTCCTTTATGTCGACTCAAGCCGTAGCAACTCGACACGTATCGGAATTTGCCGCGGAAGTTCGCGCCGGGTTAACCAAGACTGGACAGCGCGAGCTACCGTCGAAGTATTTGTACGACGAAGTGGGCTCGGCGCTGTTTGAAGCCATTTGCGTGCTGCCCGAATATGGCCTGACGCGCGCGGATGCGCGGCTGTTGCAAAATCACGCTCGCGAAATCGTGAATCGATTGCCTTCGCCGCTGCAAGTGGCGGAGCTGGGCAGCGGCACCGGAAAGAAAACCCGCTGGATTCTGGAAGCATTGTCGCAGCGACAGCAAACGTACTACTACCCAATCGAAATTTCACCGTCGGCGTTGGCGGCGTGTGAAAAAGAGATGGGGCAGATTGACCTGGTAAGCGTGGTGGGTTACGAACGGCCTTACCTGGAGGGGCTTCGCGCAGTAGCGGACCGCCGCAAAGAAGCGGATCACTTGTTGGTGCTCTTTTTGGGCAGCACCATCGGGAATTTTGACCGCGATGCCGGGCGCAATTTTTTGCGTGAACTGCGCGAAACTTTACTTCCGGGCGATGCGTTGCTACTGGGCACCGATCTGGAAAAAGATATCCAAACGCAGATCCTGGCGTATGACGATCCCGCGGGAGTGACGGCGGCGTTCAATCTAAACATTCTGGGGCGCATCAATCGAGAGCTGGGTGCGAATTTTGACCTTAAATTTTTCCGCCATGAAGCGCGCTGGAACGCCGACGAACGGCGCATCGAGATGCATCTCTGTTCCTTGCGCAGGCAAACCGTGGACATACCGGCAGCAGGTTTGCGCTTGATGCTGAATCAAGGGGAAACCATCTGGACGGAGAGTTCCCACAAATATAAAAAGGAAGAAGTGTTGGAGATGGCCGCCGATACCGGATTCCGCTGTGAAGGCCAGTGGAGCGACGCGGAGTGGCCGTTCGCGCAGAATTTGCTGGTCGCGATCTAAAATTAAGTGCGGGAAATAAAAAAGGCACGCCCAAGAGCGTGCCCTTGAAACTTTTTCGATAGTCCAGAGTCCGATTATTTTGCGGCGAAGTAATCCGAGTTAACGGGAGTGTAGCTCTGCCACTTCTCCGGCAAGTCCTCGAGAGCAAAAATGGCGGTTACCGGACAAACCGGGACGCACGCGCCGCAGTCGATGCATTCCACCGGGTTGATATAAAGTTGCGGGACGCCTTCGAAGCCGGGCTCATCCTTGCGCGGGTGAATGCAGTCCACCGGGCAAACGTCCACGCACGCGGTATCCTTGGTGCCGGTGCACGGTTCGGCGATTACATAAGCCATTCAAAATCTCCTTTGAGCGAAACACGGGCGAGCAGCGCGGGCGTCTAATTAATAGGAATCGGTAATAGTGACGACGCTTCGGCGAAGACGCATACTCATTGTACGTTAACGTGATTCAGATTCTCAACTTTCGCGCAGGATATTCCGGGGAACGGATGAAAAACATGATGATTAGGCGAATTGCAGGTTTGGCGTTGTTGTTTTGCTTCAGCTGCGTGACTCTGGCGGTTGCGGTCGCCGCACCCCAAGCCACCAAGCGGCCAGCGGTGCACGATCCGAAAATAATTGACGCGCAAGGCTATCAACAGCTGGTGGAGCAGTATCGCGGCAAACCGTTGCTGGTGACTTTTTGGGCCACCTGGTGCGAGCCTTGCCGGGATGAATACCCCATGCTGAATGAACTGGCCAAGCAATATGCTCCCCAAGGTTTGAATGTGGTAGGAGTGAACCTCAATGACGATGGGGACTTGATCCTAATGCGGCGATTCATCGCCCGATATAACCCCATTTTTCCGAATTTTCGGAAGAAGATGGGTGGGGAGGCCGAATTTGTGCAGGCGGTAATGCCCGGCTGGAAGGGCGAGATCCCAGCTTCAGTTTTTTATGCCAAGGATGGACGGCAGATCGGTCATTTGGTCGGCGAAAATAATCGTGAGACCTATGATGCGGCCATACGCATGGTCATAAGTTCTGGCGATGGCAGCAGCGCTACCTCAAAGTGACGGCATCAAATATCAGCTGGCTACGTTTTGGGGGCTGATCAAGCGTCGGCAAAATTCCTGTCCGGAGACAAAACATGTTGGATGTGAAGGGTAACAAGATCACCTTTTTTGGACATAGTACGTTTTCTCTAACCACGCCAAGCGGTGAAGTGGCGCTGCTGGATTCCTGGGTGACCACCAACCCGAAGTGTCCGCCAGACTTAAAAAAGATGAAAAAGCTGGACGCCATATTTTTAACCCATGCCCACAGCGATCATTTCGGAGATTTATTGACGCTGGCCAAAGAACACAAGCCCACGATCGTGGCAATTTTTGAAACCGCGCATTGGATTGGCGAGCAGGGGTTCAGTATGCAGGTCAAGCCCCTGGGCAAAGGCGGTACCATACGCGTCGGAGATTTCGAAGTGACCATGACCCATGCCTTTCATTCCAACTCTATTGAAGAAAATGGCGAGTTGATCTACGGCGGAGAGCCCGCGTCTTTTATCGTGAGGCTGCCAGGCGGGCTGATTTTATTCCATGCTGGAGACACCTCAGTATTCGGAGATATGAAGCTGATTGCGGATCTCTACAAACCGGATATTGCCTGCCTGCCGATTGGAGATAACTTTACGATGGGGCCGCGAGAGGCCGCGCTCGCAATTCGTTTGTTGGGAGTAAAGCATGTAATCCCCATGCACTACGGAACTTTCCCGGTGCTCACCGGGACGCCTGAACAGTTGCGTGCGGAAACCAAAGACATTGGGGGGCTGGAAATTCATGCCTTGAAACCCGGAGAGAGTTTGTGAAGCTGCCAAAAAATTTGCGAAGTGGATTCATGGACGAGAAAGTCGAAGATTATGTTTATGCGTTGCTGCCTCCGCGCGACGACGTGGTCCGCGATATGGAGGACTACGCCGCCAAGCACAAAACTCCCATTATCGGCCCAGCGGTGGCGCGGATGCTGGCATTGCTGGTGCAAATCTCCGGCGCAAAACGAATCTTCGAATTGGGATCAGCCATCGGATACTCGACGGTATGGCTGGCGCGCGCGGCCGGCCCGCAGGCGGAAATTACTTACACGGACGGCGACCCGGAAAATGCCAAGCGCGCCAAAGCGTATTTCGAGCGTGCCGGCGTCGCGCAACAAATCCGCGTGGAAACCGGCGACGCGCTGACACTGCTAAAAAAGACTACCGGCGAGTTCGATTTAATTTTCAACGATATTAATAAACGCGAGTATCCTGACGCGGCCAAGCAGGCCTTGCCAAGATTGCGTCGCGGTGGGCTGTTTATTACCGACAACACTTTGTGGTCCGGGAAGGCTGCGCGAAAGGCCAAAACTGGAGATGCCGACACCCGTGGGGTACAGGAATTGAATCGCATGGTGTTTGAATCGAAGGATTTGTTCAGTGTGATGATTCCGTTACGCGACGGAGTGACGGTCTGCCGTAAGTTATAGGACACAAGCCAGTTAATTTTAGGCTGGTGAGCCCAACTAATCTCGCCGCGGTAGTACTTCGAGTACCGCAGAGCTATCCTCCAAAAACCTCCGGCTCATGACCCGGGTACCACCAAAAATGTGTCCCTTAGACCAGTGATCACCACCTGTCCTAACGGGCAGACTCGACACAGTTGCGGCACACCAATTCCCACTCCGCGGCGCCCGAGGTGGTCAGTCAACATGATGCTCGCAGCCCTTCTCCTGTTGAGCCCGTTTTCCTTGCTTAACAACGTCGATCCGCCGGTCTCGAATCCCACGGCGTCCACGGCAATCGTTGCTCAACTTCCATACATAACGTCGCCGGCGCTGACGCTGACGCAGAAGGAATTTACTCCGCCAAATACATCTGCTCCGGCTGCCCTATCGGAAGGGTCCCTGCCTTCCACCCCCGAGCCAAAAGCGAATAGCGACGCCAGTGCATCCTTCGCTGTACCGCGCCCGTTCCCATTCCGGCCGGTAAAATCAGCAGTCCGTCACAACTCCGCTAGTCGCAACGAAAAGATAGCCTGGTACAGCCTCATGATCGTGGAACATGCCGGAGCAGTGCTTGACGCCTGGTCCACTCGGCGGGATCTATCTCGCAATTACGGACGAGAGGGCGATCCCTTGATGCGTCCGTTCGTTCATTCCGGAACAATTTACGTGGCGACACAAGTCACCCCGCTGCTGATGGATATTCTCGGCAGGCGCATGCTGACGAGCGAGCGCCCCTGGGTGCACAAGTTGTGGTGGGTGCCGCAAAGCGCAATGGCCAGTGTGTCGTTTGAGGCCGGCATCCACAACGTCCGCATAGGTCCCTAAATTTGTGGCTCGCTAAAATTTCAAGATGCGCCGCTCTTACGGCAGACAACAATCTCCCCTCAGAGGCGTAGTTAACAACTCCTCGCAGCTCCTTCCTGCGAGGAGTTAATTTTTTGCGCGGTTTTGTTTGCGTATTATTTCTTCTCGGTATTCCGCACTATCTTGACGTCGGATCGTCGAGCGATGGAAATCCGAGCGTAGCGTTCTGATGGCTGAGGTATAATGCGCTCGCGACTATCGCACGAATAGGTTTCAGGATTCTAAGCCATCCAACAGATATGCCTTCCAACGATTCGAACAGTATCCCTCTGCATTCCAACGCACCGGTCGGATGGCCCGCTGGCACGTCGAACGCCGGGGAAACCAATTCCAAGGGCGAATTAAACCCCGTTCCGAAATCGCCGCGCTTTATCGTTGTGGAAGGGCCTTTGCGCGTCGGGAAAACCACGCTGGCAAAGATTCTGGCGGAAAAACTACACGCCCGCCGTCTTTATGATTGCGACGACAATCCCTTTCTCTCCGATTTTTATAAGGAAAAACCCGGCTCCGCTCTTCGTACCCAGATGTATTTCCTGATGGAACGCCAGAAACGTATTCGCGAAGCGCTGGCGGCGGGCGCCCCGGCCCCGCTTCTTTCGGATTTTTTACTCGAAAAGGATCGCATTTTCGCGAATCTGAATCTCGATGACGAGGAACTGAAGCTTTACGACCGCTACTACGAAATGCTGACCGCGGGTATCCCGGCTCCGGACCTGGTTATCTATCTGCAAGCCAAGCCTGAGGTTTTGCGCGCACGCATCGAGAAAAAGGCTTCCCGCGAGGAAAGCGAAATTTCGCCCGAATACATCGAAGAGGTGGCACGCGCTTACGAACACTTTTTCTTCCATTACGCCGCGTCCGACCTGCTGGTGATCAATACTTCGGAGATCGATTTCGTGGAGCGCTCTGAAGATTTGCAGCAATTGCTGCGCCGGCTCCAGGACCCCGTCAAAGGAACCCAATATTTTCTGCCGTTGGGCGCTTCCGAATAGTCGAATGTTTCCTGCTTTATAGAACTTGAAATATTTGATTCACGCAGCTGCGCCGCTGCCACATACTATGCCCGCACGATTTCGCTCGAGTCGAAACCGCAACAGCAAAAAAACGGAGGCTTCCCATGGAAATATGGTCGAGGCGTAAATTCTTCCTCACTTCATTGGCGGGCAGCGCGGTAGCCGGCGCCAATAAACTTTTTGGCCGCGAGATGAACCCATTAAATGCGGCCAATCCGTTGCCACGTGCCGCCGAAACCGCCGCACCAGGCAAGCGCCCACTGATTATTTCCAGCGCCAACGGCCTCCATGCGCTCGATCGCGGAATGGACATCCTCAAAAAAGGCGGCGACACGCTGGATGCCGTCGTCGCTGCTGTAACAGTAGTGGAAGACGATCCCAACGATGACTCCGTGGGCTTCGGCGGCCTTCCCAACGAAGAAGGAGAAGTCGAGTTGGACGCCAGCTGTATGCACGGCCCCACCGGACGCGCGGGATCGGTAGCCAGCGTGCGCCGCATCAAAAACGTCTCGCGGCTCGCAAAAACTGTGATGGAGCGCACCAATCACGTAATGATTGTCGGCGAAGGCGCGCACCGTTTCGCGATCGATGAGGGCTTCGAGGATTTAAATCTCCTCACCGAACGTTCGCGGCTGGCATGGCTGGCGTGGAAAGCGTCCACATCGTTCAACTGGCGTCCGGGAATCGACAGCCCTGACTATGTACAGAAATCCTCGATCGAGGGATACAACCAACAAATTGCCACCATTTTCGATACGCCTGAAAAACGCGCCTGGCTGCCGCATATTCAAAAAGTAATTGCGCATCCGCCCACCGGCACGATTCCATGCATGGCGGTGGATGCGAAAGGTGATATTTCCGCGACCACCACAACTTCGGGCCTGGCGTGGAAAATTCCCGGCCGCGTAGGAGACTCACCGATCATCGGCGCGGGATGTTTCGTGGACAACGAAGTCGGCGCCGCAGGCTCAACGGGCAAGGGCGAGGAGAACATCAAAATTGCCGGCGGCCACACTATCGTGGAAATGATGCGCCGCGGCAAATCGCCTTCTGACGCGTGCCTCGAAGCCATGAGCCGCGTGGCGCACAATTACAAGAACGAAAAGAAAAAACTCACCACCTTTCATATATTTTTCTATGCCATCAATAAAGACGGCCAGCATGGAGCAGCTTCGCTGTGGCGCTCGGGATACAACAAAGACAAACACGCCAACTACGCGGTGCATGACGGGACCCGGGCCCGGTTGGTGGAAACGGTACCTTTTCTCGACGAGATTCCTCCAGGCGAACCGTCCTAAGCTTAGAATTATTCTTACGGCCATTAACCGGCGAAATTCACCTCCATGGACGAAGTAAATATTCTAATTATCGGCGGCGGGGTAGTGGGCTGCGCCATCGCCGCCGAACTCTCCAAACAATGGCAGGACGTATTTGTCGTGGAGCGCTTTCCGCGAGTGGGCATGGCCACCAGCACGCGCAACAGCGGTGTAATCCACTCGGGAATTTATTATTCGCCCGGCTCGCTCAAAGCACGTCATTGTCTCCAAGGCAATGCGCTTACATTTGCGTTCTGCGAAGAGCACAACGTTCCTCACCGTCGCACCGGCAAGCTGGTGGTGGGCACCAAGGCAAGCGAAGAAGCCGCATTGGAAGCGCTATATAAGCGCGGCCAGGATAACGGCGTTGAAGGGTTGCGATTGATTGGCCCGGCGGAAATTCGTGAGCGCGAACCGCACATCGCCGGAGTGACGGCCTTGAATGTCCCCAGCACCGGGATCGTTTCGGCGGAAGAATTGGTGCGCGCTTACGCGCGCGTTGCCGTCGAGCAAAATGCGCATATTGTTACTCGCGCGCAAGTGATGTCGCTTGAACCAACAGCGAAGGCTATACGCGTTGGGATTCGCGTCGGCGAAGATGCAAATACGCACCCGGGGCAAGATGAAATCGCGGCGCGCGAAACGATCGAAGCGCGCTGCGTAATAAACGCTGCCGGCTTATATGCCGACGATGTCGCCGCATTGATCGGCAACAATTCCTGGAAGATTTATCCGGTGCGCGGCGAGTACAGCGAGGTGCGCGGGCCGCGGCGTTCTCTGATTAACGGGCTGGTCTATCCCCTGCCCCATGCCGATGGGCTAAGCCTCGGAATGCATTTCACAAAAACAATCTGGGACACGGTACTGATCGGGCCGACAGCGCGATATGTGAAAGAGAAAGATGATTACGAGCGCGATCGTTTGACGGTAGCTGATTTTGCGGAAGGTGCGAGGATATTAGTGCCCGACATTACCGACGACGACTTGCAGCTCGCATATTCTGGCTTGCGGCCAAAGCTCGTGCCGCCTGATCAGCATGGCATGGCCGACTTTGTGATCGAACGCGATGCCAAAGCGCCACAGATGATTCACCTTGTCGGGATGGAGTCGCCCGGACTGACCGCCGCGCCTTCCGTTGCGCGCCAAGTGGCTGGAATGGTGGGAGAGATTCTCGCTTAGTTGCGACTTGACGTTACGCTTCAAGTCAGTGAGAGGAACGAATTCCAGTTCTTGAGACAAATTCTCGATTTCGTGTTGAACAATCGTCCCGACAATGGAAAATGCCATCAAGCGATCGCCTTCGGATAAGTCGAGCTCTTAATCCACGCGATCAATTGACATCGCGGAGGGAACGCCATGGATAGATCTCGGTCTGAACAAGGATTTTCGATCGTGGTTGCCAGATTTTTAGGGGCGACGGCTGTGCTCCTCCTGATCTTAACTGCTTACATGTATTTTCACTACGCGGATACCCGGCCCACTGTACCCGAAGATAAGATCGGTCGGATCTATCCTCTGAATGTACATGGGCGTGTTATCTACTTGGATAGACAAGAGCGACTGGGACTATATGCCTTGGGAGGCGTGACAGTAAGCTGCATTCTGAGTTTCGGCCTTATTGTCCAACTAAAGCTGAAGCGGTTATAGGACACGACCATGAGGGACATCAAGCGACGAGCACGCGCACAAATTTTTTCTTACCAGCGCGCAGCAGAAAATTCCTGCCTTTGCTCAGGTCCACTTCTTTGCGCGAATCATCGATTCGCTGGCCGTCAATTTCCACGGCACCTTGTTTCACCAGCCGCTCCGCCTCGCTAACAGAAGTTGCCAGCCCCAGCGTCGTCAATAAAACCTTGATCGTTTGTGGCGCGCCGGCAGGAAAGCTTTTAACCGGCGCCTCGTCGGGCGCCTGGCGATCACGAAAAACTCGCTGAAACATCTCCGATGCTTTGCGCGCTGCAGCCTCCCCGTGAAAACCACTCACCACTTCCTGCGCCAGCAGCATCTTTACATCCATAGGGTGCGTACTTCCGCTGGAGACGTCGCGCTTGAGCTTGGCGATTTCGTCGGGCATGCGATCTGTCACCAACTCGTAATAAGACCACATCAACTCATCCGGAATGGACATCATCTTCCCGAATATCTGGTCTGGCGTTTCGGTGATGCCCACGTAGTTGCCAAGACTCTTGGACATTTTGCGCGAGCCGTCGAGTCCAACCAGAATCGGCATGGTGAAGGCCACTTGCGACTCCTGACCGTACTCGCGCTGGATTTCGCGGCCCATCAGCAAATTGAATTTTTGCTCCGTCGCTCCAAGCTCCACGTCACATTCGAGCACCACCGAGTCGTAGGCCACCAGCAGCGGGTAAAGCAGCTCGTGCATGGAGATGGGCTGCTGATTGGTAAGCCGGGTATGAAAATCCTCGCGCTCCAGCATGCGCGCCACGCGGTATTTGGCGCACAGCCGCACAATATCGTAGCTCGACAATTTATCGAGCCACTCGCTGTTATAGCGAATCTCGGTCTTATCTCGATCGAGAATCTTGAACACCTGCTCAAGATACGTTTCGGCGTTGGCATTCACTTGTTCGCGAGTAAGCGGAGGGCGCGTTTCGGACTGTCCGGTGGGATCACCGACCATCGCGGTGAAATCGCCGATCAGAAAAACCGCGGTGTGGCCCATTTCCTGAAAATGTTTCAATTTTCGGATCACCACGGTGTGGCCCAGATGAATGTCCGGCGCGGTGGGATCGACGCCCAGCTTCACGCGCAGGGGCTTGCCGATTTTTGCGGATTTTTCCAGCTTGGTCTGAAGTTCCGCTTCGCGAATAATTTCCGCGCTGCCCTTTTTCAGATAAGCAAGTTGTTCCGCGACCGGTTTGAAGGTTGTGGTGGTCATCGATTTGCGCAAAGGCTCACCGGTGAGCAGCCTGGTTAGCCAATTGAATCACGCGCCGGCCTTCGATTTTGAAACGCCCGTCCAAGATAATTCTTACCGCTTCGGAATAAATGCGATGTTCTTCGCGCAAAATCTTTTCAGATAGCGTATCGGGCGTGTCGGTATCCAGCACCGGTACCACCGCCTGAAGAATAATTGGTCCGGCATCCAGATTTTCATCCACGAAATGCACCGTGCAGCCGGCGAATTTCACTCCATACTCGAGAGCCTGCCGTTGAGATTCCAGTCCTGGAAAGGAAGGCAGCAATGAAGGATGAATATTCAAGATACGCTGCGGAAAGCATTGAATAAAGTATGGCGACAACAAGCGCATATAACCCGCCAGGCAGACCAAACCAACCTGGTGTTCACGCAAAACGGAGACGACCTGACGGTCGTAGGCTTCACGTTCAAGCCCTCGCGAAGGGAGGACCTTCGTCGCGATCCCGCGCGCGTTGGCGCGCTCAACTCCCTGCGTGCCTTCGCGATTGGCGATCACGATAGCGATGTGCGCGTCTGGAATGCGGCCTGCGGCAACGCTATCCGCAAGGGCTTCAAAATTCGAGCCGCGCCCGCTCAGCAACACGCCTATACGTTTTTTCATGAACGGAAAACGTTAACACAATCATGCACACCGGCAAAATATGCGTGAGATGTGCGCGAGATGGCCACGGGAAAATAAATTGGCCGAAGAATGGCGCTCTGCCTACAAACCAAGCGCGCCCGAATAGGCCACGCGAGCTTTGCCGGAATCGCTGCGTTCAATGCGCCCGATGCGGAAAAACTTCTCACGGCGTTTTTTTAGATCACCTTCCACAAATTTCACCTGCGCCGGGGGCACCACCAGAATCATGCCCACGCCCATATTGAAAGAGTGGAGCAGCTCGTCGCCGTCGATTTTCCCAATCTTGGCCAGATACTTAAAGATCGGAGGCACCGGCCAGGACGCCAGATCGATCTGCGCCTTGACGCCACTAGGCAACACGCGCGGAAGGTTCCCAGGAATGCCACCGCCGGTAATATGCGCGAGCGCCGAGACACCTCCACGCGCAACGATATTTCTCAGCGCCGGGGCGTAGCATAAATGGGGCTTTAGCAATTCCGCGCCAATTTTGTTCCCCACTTCCGCAACATAGGTATCCGGCCTCAGTTTTGCGACCTCGAATACCAGTTTGCGCGCCAGAGAATAT
Source organism: Candidatus Acidiferrum sp. (assembly GCA_036270765.1). Classification (GTDB taxonomy): domain Bacteria; phylum Acidobacteriota; class Terriglobia; order Acidiferrales; family UBA7541; genus Acidiferrum. Next base: position 20,078 of record DATBBY010000193.1, on the reverse strand, counting down.
CCGTTGGTGTGCAGGCCCGAGGATGGCAACGCAATCAAAGCGTCGCCAGGCCTCACCGCTTTTCCGTTGAGCATGTTCCTGCGCTCAACCACGCCTACGATGAAGCCCGCCACATCATATTCGCCCGCAGGATAAAACCCAGGCATCTCCGCGGTTTCTCCACCGATTAATGCGCAGCCAGCTTTGCGGCAAGCACGGCTCATGCCGTCGACAAGCTGCTCCACCACCGTGGGCTCGAGCTTGCCCATCGCCAGATAGTCGAGGAAAAAAAGTGGCTCGGCACCCTGCACCAGGATGTCGTTGATGCAATGATTCACAAGGTCGCCGCCGACGGTAGAGTGCACGCCCATGGCCATGGCGATCTTCAATTTGGTTCCTACGCCGTCGGCGCTGGAAACCAGGATGGGCTCTTTCCATTTTTTCGCGTCGAGAGCGAAAAGGCCACCGAATCCGCCGATGCCGCCGAGAACCCCGGGTGTGAAGGTACGGCTGGCGTGGTGCCGAATCCTTTGCTTCGCGTCGTCCGCTACCGCGATGTCGACTCCCGCATCTGCGTATTTCATGAAACCCTTGTCTGCAATTCAAATTCGATATGAACTTTGATGCACAAACCTAAGAACCCACTATTCCCGATCTGGGTTTTTCACATGATTACAGCTGCGGAGGATGCAGCGGAAATCTCACCGCGAGAGGAATTCCCGCAATTAAAACAGATGAAACAATCTTCGCCATCGCACGCTGCCCGGATGCAGGATAGCGTTGGCGTACGCAAAAAAACGCTCCCGAATCTGCCCTGGCTCCCAGGCGTCCGACGGCGCATCCAGAGACATATAAATCATTACCGGCGTCCCGATAATATCCTTGCGCGGAACGCAGCCCCAGAAGCGGCTGTCATAGGAGTTGCCGCGATTGTCCCCCATCACAAAATAGCAATTGTCGGAAACTTTATACGGAGTGTGCAGCTCATAGGGCTCGCTGGCTCCCACCGCATATGGCTCAGTGAGCTTCTGCCCGTTAACCCACACTGCTCCGTCATGAATATCCACGCTATCGCCAGGTAATCCAATCACGCGCTTCACGTAATCCGGCGTATCCGGCGCGAAGGGCGGCTTGAAAATAATTACCTGCTGGCGTTTTGGATTGCGCCATAGCGGCACATGCCAGCTGGTGAACGGAACTCCAGCGTCGTAGCCGATACGGCTCATGATCAAGTGGTCGCCGATCAGCAAAGTATTTTCCATGGAGCCAGACGGAATTACGCGCGCCTGTCCAATCGTTCCATTAATCAGCAGAAATGCCAGGCCAACCCAAAACCACGCGATAATCTCGCGTTGAATTTTTGTGCCCACTGGCACGTGCGTCACTTCTTGTTTCTTGTCGCTTTCAGCCTTCACTTTCCACCACCACAGGCCTTTCTGTTGCGAGTTCATCAGCGGAATTTCCGTTCAGGTCGCCGACCACGCCGTTGCCGGCGCCCGCTTTGCCGGCGCGGACTTCCAGTTGCACCAGATCCGTCGGGTAAACGCCCGTATAACAGGAGGTGCAAAACTTTCCTTCCTTGTCATCCACGGCCTGACGCAACCCCGCCATCGAAATGTAACCGAGAGAATCGGCGCCAAGAAATTTGCGGATCTGTTCCGGTGAATTGGAAGAGGCGATCAATTCCTCGCGCGTCGGCGTGTCCACGCCGTAATAGCAGGGCGAGATCGTAGGAGGACAACTGATGCGCACGTGCACTTCCTTGGCGCCGGCCTCGCGCACCATTCGAACGATTTTGCGGCTGGTGGTGCCGCGCACGATGGAGTCGTCCACCAGCACTACCCGTTTGCCTTCAATCAATCCCCGAACAGGATTAAGTTTCAGCTTCACGCCAAAATTGCGGATGGCCTGCGACGGCTCGATGAAAGTGCGCCCGATATAGTGATTGCGAATCAGCCCCATACGAAAAGGAATTTTGGACTCGAGCGCATATCCGACAGCGGCCGGAACGCCGGAGTCCGGCACCGGGACGACGATGTCGGCGTCGGCGGGATGTTGCTGAGCGAGCAAGCGGCCGAGGGCTTCGCGGCTCTCGTTCACCGAGCGGCCGAAAATAATGCTGTCGGGGCGTGAAAAATATACGTGTTCGAAGACGCAGTGCTGTTGCTGCTTGGGCGGCGCAAAGCGAATGGACTCGATGCCGGATTTGGAGATGCGCACCATCTCCCCGGGTTCGACTTCGCGAACATATTGGGCGTTGAGCAGATCAAACGCGCAAGTTTCCGAAGCCACCATCCAAGCTTCGGCAGCAGATTCCGTCGCGGGCAGTCTGCCCAGCACTAAGGGGCGAAACCCGCGTGGGTCGCGCACCGCATACAACTCGTCGGTCGTGAGCAATAGCAGCGAGTAGGCGCCTTCTACCTGGTTGAGCGCATCGCCAATGGCGCCGGACAAATTGCGCGCCGGCGAACGGGCGATCAGGTGAACAATCACTTCGGTATCGCTGTTGGTCTGAAAAATGGAGCCGCGATGTTCGAGTCTGCGGCGCCATTCCGCAGCGTTGGTCAGATTGCCGTTGTGGCCCAGCGCGACTTTGCCCTTGTTGCAATCGATCATGATGGGCTGCGCGTTGAGTAAAGCTTTGTCGCCCGCCGTGGAATACCGGGCGTGACCGATCGCGGCGGTCCCTGGAAGTTTTGCCAGCACCGCCGGTTGAAAAATTTCTTCCACTTCGCCCATGGCGCGGTGAAGATGCAGTTCCTGTCCATCGCTCGAAACTATCCCGGCCGATTCCTGGCCGCGGTGCTGCAGAGCATACAAACCGAGATAGGCCAGGTTGGCGGCTTCAGGATGGCCAAAGACGCCGAATACTCCGCATTCGTCGTGGAAATGATCGTCAGCGTAAGCGAGCTTAGGATTCATTGTATGAGTGCGCGCTCCAGCGAATGGGCCCAGATATCGCGAAGGGTTTCAACGGGCTCTTCAATTATGGCACTTCCATTGAGTTCGATGCGGAAAATGCCGTTAGCGGTAACTTCGCCGATTTGTTCGGCGCTGACACCGTATTTTTGGGCGGTTTGCAGCACAGCATTCAGCGAATTAGGTGAAACGGAAATTACCGCACGTGCTCCCCGCTCTCCAAATACAGCGGATTCCGCGGGAATGCCGTTCTCTATTTTTATGTTTGCTCCGAGAGTGTCGCCAGCTTTCCGTGCAGGCGCAGAAGCAAAGCAGGATTCGGTCAAGGTGACGGCCAGACCTCCGTCGCTGATGTCGTGAGCAGATCGAATTGTGCGCGACGCAGCCAGCGCAACCATGCATTGTTGCAAACGCTTCTCAGCGGGAAGATCGATGGCCGGGGGCTCGCCCGCGACGATACCGCCAACAGTCTTGGAATATTCGGAAGAGGAAAATTCTCGCGCAAGTTGGGCATCCGGGCCGTTCGAATTAACAGCGGGCGGCGAATGGCTTGCTCCGCTCAGGCCATCAAGCAAAACCACGATGTCTCCGTCATCGCGAAAGGCCATCTTCAAGACATTCGCGGCGTCTTCAAGTACTCCTAACATCCCGATCACCGGGGTGGGAAAAATTGAGCTGCCCAAAGTTTCATTGTAGAAGCTGACGTTTCCACCGGTGATGGGAGTTTCAAGTTCGTTGCAAGCGGCGGCAAGTCCGTCAATCGCTTCGCTGAATTGCCACATCACTTCCGGCTTTTCGGGGCTGCCAAAATTCAAGCAATTCGTAGCGGCGATCGGCTTCGCACCGGAACAAGCCACGTTGCGCGCCGCTTCAGCCACGGCATGCATGGCGCCCAGCCGCGGATTCAACTGGCACCAGCGCCCGTTCCCGTCGGTGGCCAGCGCCAATGCGCGCTTCGTTCCTTTTATGCGAACCACAGCGGCGTCGCCCGCGCCTGGCACCGCGAGTGTGTTGGTTCGCACCATGGTGTCGTATTGCTCGGTAATCCAACGCTTGGACGAAATTGCCGGCGATGCCAGCAGCTGCTTGAAATTGTGTGTAAGATTTTTCTTTTCCGCGCCAAACACGAACCAGTCCACCGCCGATTCTTTATTCCGCGAAGGCTTGGCAATCGGCCGCTGATACACCGGGCCTTCTTCAGCGAGCGGATGCGCTGGAATTTCCGCGACGACTATGCCGTGATCTTTGACGCGTAAAAGCCCGCCATCGGCAACTTCTCCAACCACCACCGCATCGAGTCCCCACTTTTTGAAAACTTGCAAAACTTCAGGTTCGCGACCCTTCTCAGCGACCAGCAGCATGCGCTCCTGCGATTCGCTGAGCATGATCTCGTACGGAGTCATGCCGCTCTCGCGCTGTGGTACGCGCGCAAGATCAATTTCAATGCCGGTACCGCCTCGCGAAGCCATTTCCGTGGTGGAGCACGTCAAGCCTGCCGCGCCCATATCCTGTATGGCAACAACCGCGCCAGTGGTCATGGCTTCCAGGCATGCTTCGAGCAGCAACTTTTCCACAAACGGATCGCCCACCTGAACGTTGGGCCGCTTTTGTTGCGATTCCTCGGTGAACTCCGCGGAAGCCAGCAGCGATGCGCCATGAATTCCATCCCGACCGGTTTTCGCGCCAACATAGATCACCGGATTCCCAGTGCCGCGCGCCTTGGCAAAAAACAAATCCTCTTTCTTGGCAATTCCCAACGCCAGCGCGTTCACCAGCGGGTTTTGCGAGTAACAAGGTTCGAAGCAAACTTCTCCGCCAATCGTGGGCACACCAAAGGAATTTCCATAATTGGCGATTCCGCGAATCACACCGTCGAGAATGCGCCGATTTTTAGCAATCGTTTCAGGCGAGACCGAAGGCGCTGAATTGTCGGCCGTGATCGGCCCGAAGCGCAAAGAATCCAGCACCGCAATGGGGCGAGCGCCCATGGTAAAAATATCGCGCAGGATTCCGCCGACGCCGGTAGTGGCGCCCTGAAACGGCTCTACAAAACTAGGATGATTGTGCGATTCGATTTTGAACGCGGCGACTAGCCCGTCGCCGATGTCCACCACGCCGGCATTTTCACCTGGACCCTGAACGACAAGCTTTCCGCGGACCGGCAGGCGCTTCAGATGGACCTTGCTGGATTTGTAAGAGCAGTGCTCGCTCCACATCACGCTGAAAATGCCCAGCTCGGTTATGTTGGGATCGCGTCCGAGGATTTGCTGCACGCGCGCATATTCCGGAGCCGACAGGCCATGCTCCGCGGCGATTTCCGCCGTAACTTTAATTTCCGCGCTTGCCGTCGCCAATTTTCCTACCTAGAAATCACGGGGAGATTCGAATAAATCCTGAAATCGCAAAAATAATTTCTCGAATGAATCTTTAAGCGCTCGCCTTGACGGAAGTCACCAAAGATTCGACCATCGAACGAAAAATCACCAACCCATCCGCGGAGTCCAGAGCAGACTCCACAGCCCGTTCCGGGTGCGGCATCAAGCCGGTGACATTGCGCTCGTGATTGCAAATGCCGGCAATACTCTCCATAGAACCGTTTGGATTACCCGCGGCGTCATCTTTCCCGTCGGCACTCGTATAGCGAAAAACGATTTGCTCGTTTTTTTGTAATTCCGCCAAAGTCTGCGGATCAGCGGTGTAATTCCCATCGTTATGTGCGATCGGAATTTTAAGAATTTGTCCCTGCGCGGCGGCTTGCGTAAATGGCGTAGCGGTATTCTCCACGCGAACGTAAACGTGACGGCAAATATATCGCAGCCCGATATTACGCATGACCGCGCCAGGAAGAAGACCCGCTTCCAGAAGAATCTGAAAGCCGTTACAAATCCCAAGCACTACACCGCCGCTCCTTGCAAAACTCTTCACCGACTTCATCACCGGAGAAAATCGCGCAAGCGCGCCAGTGCGAAGATAATCGCCGTGCGCAAAACCGCCCGGCAAAATGACCGCATCGCAATTCGCTAAATCTTCAGATTGGTGCCAGATGAACTCAACCGGCTGATGGAGAACGTTGCTTATGGCATAGAACGCGTCGTGATCGCAATTGGATCCGGGAAAGACGACGACTCCAAATTTCATGCGCTGGCCGCTCCAGATAACATTGCAGAACCATTATTTTAACACAGCGCGTACACCGCGGCCACGAACCGCCTAAATTGCTCAGCGTCGGTGCTTTTTAGCTTTACGACGCGATTTTTTCGCAATGATTTTTTTATTGCCCAGAGTGGATGCCAGTTCGCGGCGCTTCTTCGATGCCCAGCCAACCTTGTTCTCCTGCCGGCCGCGAGCAATTCCCAAGGAATCCGAGGGAACATTTTCCGTGATAGTCGAGCCCGCAGCGACATACGCGCCGTCTCCCACCCGCACAGGCGCTACAAGAGTCGAGTCACTCCCGATAAATGCTTTGTTCCCAATTATTGTGGGGTTTTTGCGGAATCCGTCGTAATTGCAGGTGATGGTGCCCGCCCCGATATTCGTTTTGGAACCGATCTTCGCATCGCCAAGATAGGTGAGGTGAGCGGCTTTGGTTCCTTCGCCGATGATGCTCTTCTTGACCTCGACGAAATTCCCTACCCGCACGCCAGCTTTCAGGTGATTGCCACCGCGCAAGCGTGCAAACGGCCCAACGATCACGCCCTCATCCAGCCGGCTATCCGCGACCAGGCTGTGGGCCTCAACGACAACATCGTCAGCCAGAATCGCGTCGCTTAAAACGCTGCCGGTACGAACAATGCAACGCGCGCCGATTTTTGTTTTGCCCAGTAACTGAACGCCGGGCTCAATCACCGTGTCTTCACCGGCGATCACATCGGGATCGATCAATACTGTTTCAGGCAGTCGAATGGTGACTCCTGCGTCCATGAGCGCCAGGCGTTTCCAATCCCGAAATATGCGATCCACTTCGGCGAGATCGGCGCGCGTATTGCAGCCAAGAACTTCGCGTGAATCCGCCGTCACTTGCGGCAATACAAGTTCACCCTTGGAGGCCAAAACCGCGACAGCATCCGTCAAATATAATTCGCGATGCTTGTTGTTGGGCTTCACCTGCGCAAGAGCAGGCCAGAGTTTCGCCATCGTAAAGCAATAAATCGCAGAATTAATCTCATTGATTTCGGCTTGCTCGCCGCTCAGTTGAGATTCCTCCACGATGGCGGAGATCGCGGTGTCCGATTTTCGCAAAATTCTTCCGTAGCCTCGCGGATCCGCGACCACCGCGGTTAGAACTGTCGCAGCGGCATTGGCCAAGCGATGAGTCGCCAGCAAAGCTTTCAGCGTTTCAGGGCGAACCAGCGGAGCATCGCCGGGAAGCACGAGGGCAAGTTTGGAGTTTCCTATTGCGCGGCGCGCGACCTGCATGGCGTGACCGGTGCCCTGTTGCGGTTGCTGCAGCACGGTCGTTGCGCCAAGTGGCTCGACGGTCGCCGCAACTATGTCGCTCTGGTGTCCGACCACCACGATGGTTCTTTTGGCGCCCAATGGCGCAGACGCGCGAACCACCTGCTCCACCAACGTTCGTCCGCCGGCGCGGTGCAAAACTTTGGCAAGGCTCGATTTCAGGCGCGTACCTTTGCCCGCGGCGAGAATGACTACGGCAAGATCATTGTTCTTCATGACAGTCCAGGTTCAGTTTGTGGGAGCGAGCGGAATTTCGCAACGCGGCAAGACAACTTTGGAGGCGAAACGTTAATCAGTTTACTAATCGGCGGCCGAAACCGACGGCCCCGTCAGCGACCCGGTTAGCCCCATTTCGGTCACCGAAGCCTCGGCAGTAGTGATGGTCCAGAGCGAAGGATCAGCAAGCAGCCGCCCAACAAGCTGGGTGTGCAGCGCATGGCCCGCTTTATGGGCCTCCACGCGCGCAAGAAGCGGCAAACCCACCAGCGCCAGATCGCCGATCAGGTCCAAAGCTTTGTGCCGGCTGAACTCATCCGGGAAGCGCAACGGGCCATTCATGACCCCCCGCTCGGTGAGGACGATGGCATTTTCAAGTGAGCCTCCGCGAATCAGTCCCATAGCCCGGAGTGGTTGAATATCCCGCTCAAAACAAAACGTTCGCGCTCGAGCCAGCAATTGGCGGAAACTTTCGGCGTTGACGGTAATCTCAAATTGCTGCCGGCCCACCAGCGGGTGCGGAAAATCCACGTAACAACACACGCGGAAATCGTCAGCAGGATAAATTCCAATTCTGCGGTCTCCTTCCACGACTTCCAACGGTTTCAGTACCTTCAAAAACCGTCGGCGGCGGCGCAATCTGCGTAAACCACTGCGCTCCAGCATCTGCATGAACGGTTCGGCAGAGCCGTCCAGTATGGGAATCTCAATGGAGTCGATATCGATAAAAACGTTGTCGATACCGCAGGAATAGATGGCCGCGAGCAGGTGCTCGGTGGTAGAGAGCAATACGCCTTGTTTCATCAGACTGGTGGCGTAACTCACGCGTGCGACGTTGTGGCCCTGGGCTTCGATGGGAAAATCATCGAGATCCACGCGCCGAAAAACGATTCCAGTCTCGGCGGGAGCGGGAGACAAGGTAAGGTGGCCATACACACCAGTGTGAAGGCCAACACCCTCGGTGTTGGTAGCCGACGCTATAGTGGTTTGGAACATTGGGTACGAATAGAATAGCAGGTTGCAGGCCAGTAGATGCTAACTTTGTGTCTTGTTTTGAATGAGTTAGCGAAGGAATAACCGTGAATAAATGACACGGTGTGGTTAATTAGCATCAAAACTCACGCTCCCCGTGTCTCTTCGTGCTTTTGCCGGTGTCTATGCGTGGTTAAATGCAACTTTCATCACTTGACTCGCGTTGGGGACGAAGGCTTCCTTTCTGCCGCGCTGCGCGTCCCACTATAAGCAGTGTTATACTTTTGAAAGTTTCCAGACAGGTGGATCAATGAGTCGAGCGGCGCGCGTTGGGCTAATTTGCGTATCGGTGGCGATATTCTGCTATGCCGGAATTGGCCACGTCCTGGGACGCACTCCGGACGATAAAGCGTACAAGTCGCTCACGGTGTTCGGCGAGGTCTTGCAGAAAATCCAGCAGGATTACGTCGACGAACCAAACATGCACACGGTTACCGCCGGCTCGCTGCACGGCTTGCTCGAATCACTCGACACCCAATCCAGTTACTTGACTCCCCGCGAATACGACGAATACAAGAAAAAAATTCAAAGCTCCAGCACGGGAGATAGCGGGATCACCTTGAGTAAGCGGTTTGGCTACATCATCGTAATTTCCGTACTGCCCGACAGTGCCGGCGCGAAAGCCGGAATTCACACCGGTGACATTTTTGAATCAATTGGCGGCTTCACGACACGCGATATGTCTGTGGGCCAAGCCATGAATCTGCTGACTGGTCCGGCTGGCAGTGGAGTGAAAGTTGCCGTGATCCGGCGAGGTAAGGCGACCCCCGACGAAGTGGAAGTGGTTCGTGAAAAGCTGACTGCGGTGAAAATCACAAGTCAGAAAGCCGATCCGGACATACTGGCGTTACGGCTTACGTCGCTTGATCCCGGACGCGCTGATGAAGTGCGCAGCCGATTGTTGGAGGCTGAGAAGCAGGGTATTCACAGTGTCATTCTGGATTTACGCGAGTGCGGCCGAGGTCCGGTTTCCGAGGCGATCTCCGTGGCTCGACTTTTTGTGCCGTCCGGCACGCTGGCGACTTTGCGCGGGCAGACCGTCTCCTCACAAACTTTTTCCGCCGAACCAAAACAGGTAATTTGGAAAGGCCGCGTTTCGGTCTTAATTGACGCTACAACGTCAGGCGCCGCCGAAGTTCTGGCTTCCGCGATTGAAGCAAACCACCGCGGAGATGTTGTGGGTGAACGTACTTTTGGTCTAGCTTCGGAGCAAAAATTAATTACCCTCGATGATGGTTCAGCGTTAATCCTCACGACTGCGAATTATTACAATCCGAGCGGGAAAGCAATTCTTGAAGAAGGAGTTACCCCAACGGAAGTGGTGCATGCCAACCTGGATGATGATTCCGATGTCGACGACTCCGCGACGGATGCCACACCCAGTAAAGAGCTTCCGCAAGGACCGCGCCCACTTTCGCCGGAAGATCCCATCTACCGCAAGGCGCTTGATCTCGTAAAGGCGCCAGTAAAGAAAGCCGCCTAGTCTTCGGTGTTACCAAGTTCCTTAGCCAATTGCAGTTTTCCAATTCGTTTTCGAATCCGCAAAATCGCTGCTTTTCTTTGTATCTTCATTGCTTGCGCAAGCGGCTGCAATCGCGGCCGCCAAAAGCGCCTGACCGAGGAAGAGATCCATCGGATTACCCGGGAATTTGTGTTTGCGGCAAATTCCGCTGCGCCTCGGGGTTCCGAGGTGCATGGCGAGGTGGGCGCGTTTGACAAAGTCGCAAATTCATCCGATCTCGTGGAGATACATATTTTTATCAAACGCCACGGAAAGGACAATCCGCCGGCGGTGACACGTCTGATTAACGAACTCAACGACATCGCCGCGGCGCATGCTTTAACGCCGGAACAAACGGAAAGTGGGGATGCGATTTATATTGGTTATCGCCATGCTGGGGTGATTACCCACACCGTTCATATCCACTTTGCCGGAAGTACGGATGCATCGAACAACCCGGAGTCCGCGCCGGCGAGAAGTGACAATCAAACTGCGCGGCTGGCAATTATTCTGGATGACCTGGGCAACGATAGCGCGGCGGCCCAGGCCATTTTTGCCATGCCGTATCCGTTGACGATTTCAATTTTGCCGAATCACACTCATTCAACCGAAATTGCGGAACAAGCGAAGCAGCGGGGTGACCAGGTAATGCTGCATCTCCCGATGCAATCCCTCGCAAAAGAGCACCCGGAGGCGCAAGAGCTTCGTGGAGGCATGTCCCGCGCCGACGTTTCCCGGATGGTGTCACAATTTCTTAATGAAGTTCCCGGAGTGATTGGCGTTAACAATCATCAGGGTTCGGCATCCACGGCGGATAAAAAATTGATGGCTGAATTGATGCCGGTGTTGAAGGACCGCAAACTTTTCTATGTAGATAGCCGTACCAGCGCGGCTACGGTCGCCTACGATACCGCGCAACGATTTGGAGTGCGCACGGCATTCCGTAACGTGCCTTTCCTGGACGATGTAGAAAATGTTTCGGCCATCCGCAGACAGATTGAGATCGCTATCGCCGGGGCCGCCAAGAAGAAAGATGCCATTGCTATCGGACATGCTCATCCATCTACGCTGGAAGCGCTGAAGGAAACACTCCCTGAGGCCAAAACTCACGGAGTGAAATTAGTATTTGCCTCGGAATTGGTGCGGTAAATACTCGCGGCGGTCTGGCGCGGTATTTTATTCGCCGGATACAGCCGGTGAATCACGTAAAAGAAAATAAATAGCAGCACAAAATCAAAAACACTTGCTTCGGGACCAACCGTGCCTCCGGTAAGCCACGCTGGCCCATGAAGTGCCGCGTCGGAAAGATGACCCGGTAAAACCATCCCGCTGTCCGGAACGGAATATAAAAAAGTCTCGCCGAAATCGAAAGCCGCGTGCATCCCGACCGCGAACCACAGACTGCCGGTCCTCCGTACCGTAAAACACCAGAGCATTCCGACAACAAAGACACCCGCGACACCCACGCGGCCTTCGCCACTATTTTCCAAATGCACCGCCGCAAACAGCAGCGAAAGCAAACTGGCAGCGAGCCAGAAGCCTACGCCGGAACTTAACGTAAATAGACTGTAGCCGCGAAACAGAAACTCCTCGAATAACCCGACAAATGTCAGACAGAGCGCCCACAAAACGGCCCAGCGAACGATCTGCGGACCGTGTAATGCCAACGCGCCAAAGGAATATCCACCAAACGCGTAAATCAGCCCAATGACCGCGCTAATCTCGAGGAAGCCGAGCAGAGCTCCCCGCCAGAAAAATTTCCCGAAGGCCTGCTGCACTGGTAAGCCATAGCATCCCACAGGACGATGTTCGAGGAAGGACATCGCCACAGCAGCGCCAAAAGCAGAAATGAAACCAATCATCTCCGAGAATAAGAGGCTCTCAAACGAAAATTTGTCCGGGGTGGGCCGATAGAATTGCATTAACAGCATTTTCAAACCAAGGAAGAGCGCGGCCGTTATCACTACGTACAAGAGCAAGCGCCAGCCTGCGCGCAGTCCTTCCGCATTAGCAAATATTTTGCTCAGTTGATTGGAGGAAGTGCTGGAAGGGTCGTGGGGTGGCTGGATGAATGGTGTTTCTTCGGGCCTATCTTGCTCCATACGTGATCACCGAATCGACTCGCGACTGTTGGTCAGAATTACTTAGACGCGTCAAGTTAGATAAGCACTCGCACTGGTCTGAAGATCTCCCGCAAGCACCTTGCCCGGGACTCATCACGGAATGCTTAACTATGATGCTCAAGGATTGCTAAACAGCTTAAGACAATGTCAAAACGTGAAAAATATAATGCAGCAACTATTATTTCACATACTTCGGCGGCTCGCCTTTGGACCACGGGTCGTAAGTATGCGCGAAGACCAGCCGTTGCGCGAGCGGAGGATGGCTGTAAAGCCAGAAGGTAATAAACGCGGGAGGATTTGGATCGGAGAGATCTAGTTCGCCCAGGACTTGAAAACCGTGCGCGGCTACTTCTTCAGAATTAGGCACCAAGCCGTGAATTACTTCCAGGCCGTAAACATCGGCGGCATGTTCCTGCATGCGGCTAAAGCCGTTCACGATTGGCGAAGAAATAAATGAGAATATCTCCAGCCAAAGTAAAAGCACCGCGATCGCTGCCCAGTCCTCCGGGCCCTGAATTTTCCACTCCGCGCCCCAGCGTTTCAGGGACCAATGCAGCGCGCGATACATGAGATACAACGCGAGCAGCAAGGACACTGCGAAAAATGTGAATCCAGTAGCGATGTGGCCGAGGACGTAGTGGCCCAATTCGTGCCCGAGGATGAATAGCGCTTCGTCGGTAGACGTTTTCTGAATGGTGGTGTCCCAGATGACTACGCGCTTGGATGCGCCGATACCGGTGACATAGGCGTTTATCTGGCTGGTTTTCTCGCTGGCCTTCATTAGAAACATGCGGTCACCGGGAATCGGGACGCCTGCTCGTTGCGTAAGCGCTTCGATGGAGGTCACCAACTGGGGATGCTCCTTCACCAGCGGCTCGAAATGATTGAACAGCGGATCGATGAACCACGGGCTGATGAAAAAGAAGAACAGCAAAATTGGGAGTGCCGCGAGCCAAAAATAAAACCACCAGCGGCTGGGACTTTTTCGCATTGCGAGGCTCAAAATAAAAACCAGCAACGCGGCTAAACCAACACTTAGCGCTTCTTCTTTAGCCAAATCCACGAGCCAGGAGCCCCAATGCTGGATGGATTGTTGGTACCGCAGGCTCAGAGCGTGCCAATAAACGCGTACCGGCAAATTAAGCAAATCGGTAAGCAATATGAGGAATGGGACAAAAACGAGGCACTGAATCCATTTCTTTTCGCTGACAGTTTCCGCAATCTCGCGGAATTTGGCAGCGATACCGAGCCGCAGAATCAAGAGGAGTACTGCTACACTCACAAAATAGGAAACGAAATATAAAGTGTAGCCGGCACGAGAATACGAAACGGCTTTTTGGTAGCGCTCCACAGAAAGCCGGTATTGATCGGTTTCGGCCTGGGTGGGCGAGGGGGGCTGTTGGGTGTTCGGCGGAACATTCGGATTTGATTGCAAAGTTTGAGCAGCAGGCGCGGAGGAACTAACACGGTCGATGTTTTGAGCGCGATCGCGAGGCGCGGCAAAACAAAAGAACAAGGCCAGAATACAGATAAAACGGTGCTCAAACACACACCGTCTCCTGCGACCGACCGGGATTTTAACGTGAAGCCCGAGCAAGAAGTCCCCTGAAATGCGCGGCGAGTATGTCGCACGCTAAGCAGTTGCGCAACAGCGCGAATACATTAGACGGGTGCAAATGACAAAGTGTCGCCCGTAATGTTACTGCCCACTGTTCGTGAGACTGCGAAGACTCCAAGCCTTAATCTACGGTGGTGTGACCACGATTTCTCGGTGAGCGGTTTTCAAAGAATAATTGCGCACCGCGCCGGTAGTCGTCAGTCCGATGTGAACGATGGAAGTCCAGCGTTCCAATTTGTGGTGTCCGTAACGATGAAAAAGATAAGACGCGCCGATGGAAACACCGGTTGCGGCCGCCTCGATGAATGCAAACCCGGCGTGATTATCGACGGCATCGTTAGTCAGAAATATTTCCTGACGGCCGCGGCGGCGCATGTTCAGGGTGGAGAAATAATCCAGAGTGCGGGCGGCAGCGACTCCAGCAAATAGCAGGTCGTTTTCCTTGTCCCAAAAGCGATGTTCGACTGGAAAGATGCTGGGCTTCGAAGATTGAGGCTGTCCGGCTTGCGGCTTGATACCTTCCGCCGGAGCTTGCGGTGGTTCTTGAGAATACAACGGGCTTGCGATGCATACGAATATCAGCAATGTTAGAAGTCCTATTGGCCGTTGCAAACAATGTCTCCGCGTTGTTGGAACTTCTGAGGCACCTGGGTTAAGTATCTGGCATTCCCCTGCGGAAAAGCAGGCAGTTTCAGTTGGTGAAGCGTTCTTCTCAAAGCCACTCACGAAACCCCGAGGTAGTGTTTCAGGGCTCCGGTCTCAGTGGCGCCCGGATTCCCCGGCGTTACCTATGCGCACGGTGCAGACCGAGGCACAGTGGCGGCGGGCCAGAGTTAGCGTTATCTTGGAGTTTCGGGTATTTGTATTGGCACGAGGTGACGAAATGTCAGGCCAAATGTTCGCTCCGTTCCTCCCTAAGTGGGTCATGGTGCTGCCGACCGCTCTGTTTGCGGTCATGAGTGTGTGCCCAGCGGCTTTGCCTAACTGGCAATCGCAGGACCAGCAATCGTCCGACGCGCAAAGCCAATCTATTGCCGAGGCCGCCCGGAAATCGCGCCAAGCGGCGAAAAACTCCAGCAAACCTTCCAAAGTCATCACCGACGACGATCTTGATAAGCAAAACATAAAACCCGGCGCGCAAGGATTGAACGTCGGGGCTCCTGCAGAGTTGGAAACTCAGCCGCCTAGTCCTGGCGCGGTGGCCGAAGCGGCGGCCACGCCTTCTACGCCGCCAGATCCCGCGACGGAAGCCGCTGCTTCCGACGATCCAGAGATTGCCAGGCTAAAAGACACCATTGCCGATGCGGAAAAAGATGAGGATCTTGCACGGCGCGACCTGGCGTTGCAACAGGATACGTTTTACTCCAATCCCGATTACGTGCACGATAACGCTGGTAAAGCCAAGCTGGCCGCGATACAGCAGCAGATCAACGATAAGCAGCAGGAGATAGACCGGCTCAAGGCGCGGCTGGCGACGCTGGAAGAAACGCAAAAGAAAAAGCGTGGCAAGGCGGCGGCCCGGCCGCAAGCACCTGCGGATCAAAGCACGAATCAAAACGCCGTTCCACCGGCCGCGCCAAAACCCTAAGCACCCGTTTTCTGAAATGGAAAACTCGCTACAATCTTCCCGTTAAACCCCAATTCACTGTTTTTCCACAAATGGAACGCCACTACTATACCTAGTGGTCGATTTTTGTTGACACCGGAATGCCTCCAGCGCACAATCGCGACATTCAAAAAATATTTTCTAACTTAATTCCGTCAGACACCTGTTCCTAATCGAAACACGATGCACGGGCTCCAGCGATACGCAATTACGGAGGCAACGATGCAATATCTGCCGGGATTCACGGTTCAGTGCATCAACCAGATGTGCGAAGCGCGAGGCCACTGGTTGCGCGCAGATGCCACAGCGGCTACTTCGCATGAAGGGCGCTGCCCGTGTTGCGGAGATTTTCTGCGGAATGTGCCACCACCTCTGGCGCCGCGATTCCGGATGCGGCCTCGCGCGTTGACTTCGCATCGTCCGCCAATGCGGCGACGGTAACGTCGTTAGTATCCACAAACTAGTTGCGATCCGAATATTTTGCCAGGCATGCCCTCGGTTCATAGCCCCCTGCGCGATACCCCACCCCCGGTGTCTTCTGGCAAAAGAGTTTGTAATGCGTTGAAAACAAAGGATCGTGCTTGCAAAAAGAGTTGCCACGACAGGGTAAGTGATAGCATCCGTCGGGGATGCGTATCTTTTTATGGCGTTCGTTTTGATATTGGCGATAGCTTTGGCTGCACTCACATTGCGCATCGCTTATTTGGGGGTGCGCGTGACTATCCACCCCATTAGAAAAAACAATGAGGATCGCTAGAAGAGGCTGAAACGAGAATTTTATACGATAGGATTTATTTCGGTCGCCCTGATAGCTGCGCAGACTTATAGGGCCCATGTAACGTATTCAAGCTTGATTGAGGAAATTAAAAAAAATCAAAATGCCGCCGTCAGCCTGTTTAACCCGCCTACTATAATCCGCCCATTTGCAGCGCTCACGAAAGACCCAAAATTAGAGTTTAATGTTTCTTTTCAAGTTACGTCTAATACCGCCAAAAACTTAAGACCCTACGCCGAAATGTGGCTAGAGGTAGCCCTCCAAACGGCCATGCAGACAGGGATGTTGTCACGCGATTCAAAATCGAAACAGCAAAAAACATGCCTGACCGTGGAACCGACCTTGGCCCATCTACCATGAATTGGAACACGCTGCCTCTGGATCTGTTCGGCCAATCAGGTCAGGATATTGTTGCCGGAAAAAGAACCATCTATTTTCTTGCGCGAGTGGAACAACCCATCCGGCTCAGATTCACACCTTGATTCCTGCCTATATCTTCAACAACTAATAGGGAGATTTTAGCCAAGAATGACTTTGTTTGGCATAACTGGCATTTAGGCAATTAGGCAGCGCCTCATTTTTTATGCTTTCCTGAATGGATATTGCAGGAACGCGGTTAGATCGATATTAGTCTTGGATGAGGCCTTGTTCGGCCATTTGTTCGTCGGTGAGCCAGAGGTTGGGGATGTTGGCGGAGCCCAGGCGGTGAATATCCTGGAGGGCGCCACGCACTTCTTTCAGTTCGAGGTTAACGCCAAGTTTCTCCAGCATTTCTATGAGGATGCGGGAGCCTTCGGCCAGGACGGGCTTAGGTTCTGAGCCGAGGCGATCGAGTCTGCGGTAGGTGAGCACGTAGATGGCGGCGGGACCGATGCCGTGGCGTACGATGTGGAGAAAGGCGCGTGTGGCAGACGGCAAGGCTGCTTGCGCGGGGTCGTGGACGGTGTAGGCCGGTGACAGGTCCTGGGTGGAATCGGATTCGGGGACGGCAGTGGAACACGGCGCCGCTAACGGTTGCTTGGGAGCGGAGAACGCGTCCTGCTCCCATCCCACAGGGGGAATGCTCATTCTTCAGGGACCCCGTTAAGCCCGTTTTCTTGCAACGGGCACTTCAAAAATTCGTTTAGCTGCAACCGCTAGTGCTGCCACAGTTTTCGCATTTGTAGCAGGCGCCGTTCGGAACCATGAGCATGCCGCACTCGGAACAAGTGGGCGCGCCTTCATGAGCATTGCTAGGCTTCGACGAGGCGCTGGAGGCCGGCAAGGATGGCATTGACACCATCGCTTGGGCGACGACGGGCACGGCGCCCGCAGTAACACTCCCAGCGGGAGCTTCCGAAATGGCGCCGCCGTTCAGCTTCAGATAATCCGCAGAGATGAAGCGACCACCAAGCCAGCGCGCGATGTAGTCGAGGACGCTGGAGACGAAGCGAATCTTGGGATTGGCAGTGATGCCGGAAGGCTCAAAGCGAGTGTTCAACAGCTTGTCGACGTAAACTTTCAGCGGCACGCCGTACTGCAAGCCGATAGAAACGGTCAGCGCCAAGCCATCCATCACGCCAGAGAGCGTGGAACCTTCCTTGGACATCTTGATGAAGATTTCGCCGGGGCGTCCGTCTTCATACATGCCGACAGTGATGTAGCCTTCGTGGCCGCCAACGCTGAATTTATGGGTAACGGAGGCGCGCTCCGCGGGCATTTTTTCGCGTTGCGCGCGCGCGAATAGTTCCTGTTGCATAGCTTCCACCACGGCCGCTGCCTCGGGCTTTTTTTCGTCTTTCTTCTGGCCAGCAGCGGACAAAGGCTGAGAGCGTTTGGAATTGTCGCGATAGATGGCTACGGCCTTAAGTCCCAGCTTCCAGGATTCGACGTAGGCGTCCATCACGTCTTCGACGGTGGATTCCTCGGGCATATTGATGGTTTTAGAAATGGCGCCGGAAAGGAACGGCTGGGCGGCAGCCATCATCTTTACGTGACCGGTCCAAGTGATGGAACGTCCGCCGCCCGCCGGGGCAAGGGAGCAGTCGAAAACCGGCAGATGCTCGGATTTCAGGTAAGGCGCGCCTTCGATTTTGCCGTTTTGATCGATATGCGAAACGATTTCGCTCATCTGTTCGGGAGTGTAGCCGAGGCGCATCAAGGCTTCGGGGACGGTGTTGTTGACAATCTTGATCAAGCCGCCGCCAACGAGCTTTTTGTATTTTACGAGAGCGAGATCCGGCTCGATGCCGGTGGTGTCGCAATCCATCATGAAACCGATGGTGCCGGTGGGAGCAAGCACGGTGACCTGGGCGTTCTTGAAACCAAACTTTTCACCGTGCGAGAGCGCAGTATTCCAGGATTCCTGCGCGGCCATGTAAAGTTCGGGCTGCACATGCTCGCGTTGGATTCCACGCATGGCGTCGCGATGCATGCTGATCACGTCCAGCATGGGCTCGCGATTCACGGGGTAGCCCGGGAAGGGCCCCATGGCTTCGGCTACACGAGAAGATTGCGCGTAAGCTTCGCCGCACATTAGCGCGGTAACAGTGCCGGCAACATCGCGTCCTTCGTCAGAGTCATAGGGCAGGGCCATGGACATGAGCAGCGCGCCGAGATTGGCATAGCCGAGGCCGAGCGGCCGGAAATCGTGAGAATTCTGGGCGATTTGCGGCGTCGGATAGCTGGCGTTGTCCACCAGGATTTCCTGCGCGGTGATGGTGATGTCCACAGCGTGCTTGAAAGCCGAAACGTCAAACTGGCCTCCAGAATTGACGAATTTCATGAGGTTCAGCGAGGCAAGATTGCAGGCGGTATCGTCCAAAAACATATATTCGCTGCAAGGATTGGAGGCGTTGATTCGCGCCGTGTTTTTGGAAGTGTGCCAGCGGTTTACGGTGGTGTCGTACTGCATGCCAGGATCGCCGCAGTGCCAGGTGGAATCGGCAATCTTGAATAACAGGTCTCGGGCGCGAAGTTTTTCGGCTGGCTGGCCGTCGATGACGTTCTTGGTCCACCAGTCTTTATCTTCAGCGGCAGCGCGCATGAAATCATCGGTGACACGAACAGAGTGATTGGCGTTCTGGAAAAAGATGGAACTGTAGGCGTCGCCATCGATGGCTGAATCGTAGCCCTGCTCGATGAGCACGTGGGCTTTGCGTTCTTCCTTGCGCTTGCATTCGATGAACTCAACGATGTCGGGGTGGTCAATATTCAGGATCACCATCTTGGCGGCGCGGCGAGTTTTTCCACCACTCTTAATCACCCCAGCGAACGCATCGAAACCCTTCATGAAACTTACCGGGCCGGAGGCGATTCCGCCGCCGGAGAGGGTTTCCTTGCTGCCGCGCAGGCTGGAGAAGTTGGTTCCGGTTCCAGAGCCCCACTTGAAGAGCATGCCTTCGGTACGTGTAAGGCCCATGATGGATTCCATGGTGTCTTTGACAGAGTTGATGAAGCAGGCGGAGCACTGAGGCTTTTCCTGCACGCCAACGTTGAACCACACCGGGGAGTTGAAAGCCATTTTCTGTTCCACGAGCAGATGGGTGAGTTCATCGCGGAAAGCGTCGCGGGATTGAGCATCAGCGAAGTAGCCGCCCTGCTCACCCCAGCGCACGATGGTGTTGACCACGCGGGCGATCAACTGGCGCACTGAACCTTCGCGCTCCGGCGAGCCGGGCTTGCCGTGAAAATATTTACTGGTGACGATATTGGTGGCGGTCTGCGACCAGCTCTTGGGAACCTCGACACCTTCCTGGCGGAAAATGGTCACGCCCTTTTCATTGCCGATGAGAGCGGTGCGCCTTTCCCATTCGACGAGGTCGAAGGGAGACTTCTTGCCATCGGTGAAAAATCGCTCGAAAAACAGACCGGTG
>DATBBY010000192.1:0-2868 GCA_036270765.1 Candidatus Acidiferrum sp. | reverse complement strand
ATTATAACCAAATCATGGCTATTCTTCATCAGGGATGTCACATAACTGGGTAGACCAGAATACCCTCACCAGCAGGATCGACGCGTCTGGACACTTCAAAAGAATTAAACGCGAAGCTTTCAGCCCATCCATTTCAGGCATATTAAAATCCATCAGTGTGACGTGCGCCTCGCGGGAGTGTTTCGCCACAGCTTCCTTGCCGCTCACAGCCTCGCAATACACCACCAAATCACGCTGCATTTCTATCAGCTAGCGTAATTGACGCCTGACATGGTCGTGATCATCTACAATAAAAATATTCGCCAACACACACCGCGCTTTCTTGCTAGTGGCATTGAACTCCTTTGTCGGTCGCCCTACCATACGAGCGCTGTACCCCGGATTTAGCGCGCCGGGTCTTCATGGCTGTAGCTAGGCGCACGAAAGGTACTATGCTCTGCGACCAGAGAGTGTATAGGTAGGCTAAACAGCTTTCTCTTGTGGGATTTTGCGAATCAAATACTAGCGCTTTTAGCGAGTCAAGCCCAGTTAGCTTTCGACATCCATAACCCGCCTATGACATTGCTTCTCCCGAATTCTTCGCCACCGATTCCCTTACGCTGTCCCGCAGCCGAATCAATTCATGCCAGTCGCCTCCGCCTGCGGCATCCCCACTCGTCGCACGCGGAAATACTGGTGGCGACAACGTGATCGTCACGTCCGAGGGCCGCGGCAGAAATGCCCCGTCTGGTAAAATTTTTCGCGTCCCCTTTAGCGACACCGGAATAATCGGCGCTCCAGTCTCCACCGCTGCTTTAAAAGCTCCCAATTGAAACTGCCGCACCCCCGGATCGCGCGTGAATGTTCCCTCCGGAAAAACAAAAACGGACTCTCCTTTGCGCAGGAAATCTTCCATTTCGGCCGCCTGATGCAATCGCGATCCCGCATCCGACCTGTCAAATGACAAATGCCCCATTTGCCGAAGAAACGTCCCGATGAACGGCATGCCCGTCACTTCCATCTTGGCTACAAATCGATAGGGAACTCCCAGCCCCATCATCAACGCGACAACATCGAAGTAACTCGTGTGATTCGACGCGTAAATCTTTGCGCCCGGAGTATCCATCAACTCTTTTCCCATCACGCGCACTTTGCAGTTAATCAGGAAAAACAAAATCTTCAGCGCCCTGTTCGTAAATCTTCCCGCCGCTCGATGGTCTGTATATAGCTGCACGATCATCCACGTCGGCACGATCCACAGCGTGAACATCAGTGTGAAGTAAATGCCGTACAAAAATTCAAGCCCACGCTTCACGCCCTTCACAATCGCGCGCCCTGTGGCTGAAACTGCCCCGCCTGCGCCCAGCCTCGCAATTTGCAGCCAGGCGGGCGCCTTGTTGTCTGACAATCTGCCCGCAAGATAAAGTTGTTTCGTCTCTTCTCGGCGCAATTTCCCGCTCGACGTCTTCGGAATGCTGCCCAGCGGAAGCAGTTCCACGCGATCCGGCGGCAACCCCAAGCCCCGCGAAACTACTTCCGTAACCTTCGCCGCCATCTCCAAACGCCGCGTGTCATTTGTTTCTCGCGACTCCGCCACCACCACCATTTTTTCTGTTCCGCTTGCTTGATCCTTAATTCCAAACGCCACGATGCAGCCCTTGCGAATTCCTTCTATCCGCGCCGCTAGCTCCTCCACTTCGTGCGGATATAAATTTCGTCCGCCCTTAATAATGATGTCCTTCACGCGGCCGGTTACGTACAGTTCGCCATTCGCTATATACGCCCGGTCACCCGAATCTACCCACGCGAATTCTCCATTCCCATCGCCAGGCCCCAGCGGCAGCAACGCATCGGTCGCAGCTTTATTTTGGTAATATCCAGTGGTCGCCGAAGGCCCGCGAAACCACAAAAACCCCTCAGTCCTCTCCGCCACTTCCACGCCCGCATTGTCCACCACACGGATTTCATGCCGCGGTATGGGTTTCCCCGCAGAAACAAACGCAATGCAATTTTCATCTTCAGCGCGTGTGGGGATTGCTTTTCCTTCCGACTCAAAAACTTTTCGCTCGATGCGATCGACCACCGGCTCGCGCCCCATTGGCCCTGCCGTAACCGCCAGTGAAGCCTCAGCCAATCCATAAACCGGCAGCAACGCTTCGGCACGAAATCCATATTTCGCGAAGCGTGTTGCAAAGCGCTCCAGCGTTCCTGGATTCACAGGTTCCGCACCATTCATCGCCATACGCCATGAACTCAGGTCCAGCCCCTCAATATCTTTGCCCGCGATTTTTCTCACGCACAACTCGTACGCGAAATTTGGCGCCGTGCTGATCGTCCCGCGATGATTGTGGATCGCCCACAGCCAACGCTCCGGCCGCATCAAGAACGCGATGGGCGACATGACCGTCAGCGGAATCCCGTAATACAGCAGCGTCAACCACGCGCCGATCAGTCCAATGTCGTGATAAAGCGGCAGCCAGCTGACTCCGACATCATCCGGCCCGATTTTCACCGCTTCGCCCACCGCTCTAATATTCGCGAGCAAGTTTGCGTGTGTCAGCACCACACCCTTAGGGTCCCCAGTCGATCCCGAAGTGTATTGCAGTAACGCAATATCCTTAGCTGTTCTCGCGCGCATTCCACTTAAATGCAGGGGCCGCGCCCCCGGTGAAGGAAGAGGCGCCCTGTCCGCCGCCTCAATCAATTTTTCCGCATCCGCCACCGCGGCAAGGGAGGCAACGCGGGGCTTCAATAATTTCGCCACTGCTTCCGCTCGACGAAAAGTCAGCAACAACATCACACCGGCATTATTCAAAATTGCCGATTGCCGCGCCGCATACTCCTCAATTCGATCGGCGCGAAACGGCGGATAGATCGGCACCGGAATCG
>DATBBY010000191.1:0-28096 GCA_036270765.1 Candidatus Acidiferrum sp. | reverse complement strand
ACTGAACTACGTCCCCGCTGAAGGGTATTGCGCACGGATGGTGGGCAGTATCCGATTTGAACGGATGACCTTTCGGGTGTAAACCGAACGCTCTAACCGCTGAGCTAACCGCCCTTACGCATTTCATCGTACCTGAAGCCTCCCCGACCGTCAACGAACGCAGAAAATTCCCTCCATCTCACCGCTTCAATCTGAAATGTGCCCGCACTCGATTTCCTTCATCGTCGTAGCTTTCTTGCACTTTCTACACGCACCCAGTAAACTCAACTTCTCTCTCAGTACACAAAGGACTCGACCAAAGATGCTGCTTGCGCGGGATTATGTCGGTTACATCGCCACCGAAATCGTAAAACGCCTCGTCGAAGGTGGCCAGATCGAAACGGAAGCCATCAACGCCGTTGCTCTCCGCCTGCGCCAGCGCATGAACGAGGAATTGTCGGTAGAAGATCGCCTGAATGACGAAGTGCGCCAGATTCTTACCGAACATCAAGACGAAATGCGCCGCACCGGAGTCTCGTATCAGGAAATGTACAAAAAGGTGAAAGGCCAGTTGGCCCGCGACCGCAAGCTGGTGCTTCGCTAACTTTGGCGCGCCCTATTTTATCCAGGAATTGGAGAAGTTTCTAAACGATGCGTCTGACCAGGGAAAAAATAATCCGCTTATCGCACCAGCTCACCGACGTTCTGGTAGCCAGCAATGAAGTCGAATTTGTCGACGACCGCGACACCATCCGCCAGCAGGTCGTCAAGATTCTCACCGACACGCTTCGTGAAGAAGAAAAGGCCGATCTCGAGGTCCGCAAGAAAATCACTTCGCAGAAAAAAGAAATTCTCGAGGGCAGCGAAGAGTGGGACGTTCTCTATCGCAAATATTACGCCGACGAGCTGCGCCGCTTGGGAATTGCCGCAGTTCCCGACGAACGCCGCCCGGAACGCAGCTACTAACCGCCTCAGTTCTCGCCGTTACATTTAAAAAGCTTTGCGCAAAAAAAGAGGGGCGGTATATTGCCGCCCTCTCTTTTAATTCCAATAGCCTTTGATTATTAAGGCTGTGTATCTGGCCGCCGTTTCAATGTCGGCCGGTCATCGTCCGGATTGGCATTCGGATCCGTGCCCTGACCCTGCTTGCCCGCCTGCTCCGTCTTCGTGCGCAATGTCGGCTTCCCGGGCGCCGCCTGCACTTTCCGCGAAAACACAATGTTTCGCAGCCGCGCCTTCACCGTGTCAAACTCCGACGTCGTCACCACATACTCCTGCTTGGCAGGTAGTATGCGAGCAATTTCCTTCTGCGTATTCGCAATGCGCTCTGGCGTCGGCGGATGCGTCGAAAATATCTTCGGGATCGTTCCCGGCTGCCGCTTTTCATCCGCCTGAATCCGCTCAAAAAATGTTACATACGCGTTCGGGTCGTAGCCCGCTTTATACATGTACTGCAGTCCCAGGTAATCCGCCTCGCGCTCCGCATCTCGCGAAAATTTCAGATACGAGAAGGGAATTGCCAGTTGCGACGCTTCGTAAATTCCGTATCCCGCCCAACCGCCCGGTCCAAGCAAGATCAAAGGAATTGTCGCCAGCTGCATTAATTCGCCTTTGGTCGCTTGCTTTGTGCCATGTCGCGCGGTCACGTGCGAAATTTCGTGCGCCATCACGCCCGCCAACTCCGATTCTTCCTGTGCGCGCAAAATCAATCCGCTATTCACATAAAAAAATCCGCCCGGCAACGCGAATGCATTCACTACGTCCGAATCGATCACCTTGATCGTAAAAGGCACCCGCGCGTCCGAATTGCGCACCAGGTTTTGCCCCACGCGATTCACGTACTCGACCACGACCGGATCGTCAATCAACTTGGAAGAGCGTTCCACTTCTTGCGCTAGACTTTTGCCCAGCGCGATCTCCCGTTCCAGCGAATAAAAATTTACGCCCTTGCCGATTCCGCGATTCCCGATCGCTTCCACATCCTCTTTAGAATTCTTCGGCGTGACCGTGTCTTTCTGCTGCACCGGCTGATCAGCCGCTGTTTTCTGTGGCGGCTGCGATGTCGCTTGCGGCGTGGGTGTCGTTTGCGGTGGGGGAGGAGGCGGGGTAGGTTGCGGCCATTGTGAAGGCCATTGCGACGGGTCTTGAGTCTGCTGCGGTTGGGAAGTTGGTTGACTCGCGGGCTGCTGCTGCCCAGAACCTTGGCTGGCTGGCTGCCCTTGAGCCATCGCCAACCCTGGCAAAAGCACAAACACGCCTGCGACCATTACCGTCAGCACCCGTTGAAATGTAGATGGAATCATCAGAATAACCCCTTCCAACTCAACCCGAGTATACACCCCCGCCAAGCCACTGCCCGCGGATTACGCCGTCACAGGTACGATGTTAAGCCCCCACATAAGGTTTCCTGCTCTGGACCTGTTTAAATCCAAAATTTACAGCATGATGACATCTGGTCCCGCGGGACAGTTGACACCCCTCCTCTGGCACACTACATTCAAACTCTGCCTATGAGCGTTCCGAAAATCCAGATTGGCCAACTTTGGAAAAAAGATGGCACCGGGGACACCTACCTGGTCACCCGCCTGTACACCGAGGCCCTCAGCACTATCGTCATCCTTCGAAAATCGGGCTCTGAAGAGGAAGCCCTGACCCGCGTCCGCGCCGAACGCACCCCCACCGGGCAAAACATTCCCGGCTTTTCGCCCGCTCAGGAAAACGAATCACGCTAGCTCCCCCAAAACTCCAGCGCCCTAAACCGAGCGCACTTCCATCTTCACCACGTCGTCAACCTTCATCAACTCCTTAACTAAAAACGGCTCTCCATATTTCACGCCAATCATTTGCCCATAATGCCGCGCCAATTGGTTCATCTGATTTTCCAGCTCGTCCAGTCCCAGATGCACAGCTCCTTTATCCACCGTCACATTACCCGGAAATTGCGAAGAGTACGCCAGAATCGCGCGTTTGCGCTCATCATACTGCGCGCTGATATCCACTACAAAAGTCGGACGCACGTTAGCATAAGCCGTGGAATACAAAATCTTGAACGGCCGGTAAGCCTCACCCTCGATCGGCAGCTGTTTCAATCCCGCCAGGAAGCAGCCCTCATACCCCAGCGCTGAAGCATGATAATGATCCGGATGGCGCGCCTCCCAATAAGGAAGAATCACGGTATTCGGCCGCAACTCCCGGATCTTGGCCGCCAGCAGCAGTTTGTTCGCTCTGCTCGCGTGCACTTCAGAATCAGGCACCCCCAGGACCCCCCGCCAGGACACCTGTAAAATCTTGGCTGCCGCATCCGCCTCTTTCGCCCGTGTCTCACGCGTTCCTCGCGTGCCCATTTCTCCGGCCGTGAGATCCAGAATGCCCGTCTTATATCCCTGTTGCGCCATCCGCAACATCGTGCCCCCGCAGCTCAACTCCACATCATCCGGATGCGCCGCAATCGCCAGCAAATCAAGATTCATTTCTCCTCCGCCGCCTTCAATTCTAGCAGCACGCCTCTACCTACCAGTTCCATCCATATCAACACCTCTGTAGCAGCCCCCCGCTATCACGGATTTGCCTGCAGCTCTCCTGAGACGGAATGTGCTACTTTTTTAATCGACGATGCCCG
Source organism: Candidatus Acidiferrum sp. (assembly GCA_036270765.1). Lineage (GTDB taxonomy): Bacteria > Acidobacteriota > Terriglobia > Acidiferrales > UBA7541 > Acidiferrum. The sequence continues at coordinate 24,498 of DATBBY010000191.1, read as the reverse complement.
CCTCCGATTCCAATAGCGGCAAGCTCAGTGGAAGAGTCGCCTTGGTCACCGGTGCCGCCAAACGCCTCGGCCGCGCCATTGCGGTCCATCTCGCGCGCGAAGGCGCTGATGTAATCGTCCATTACCAGCGCTCCGCGACTGAGGCCCAGGAAGTAGTAACCCAAATAACTAATCTCGGCCGCCGCGCAATATCTGTCCCTGCCGACCTGGCCAAAAAATCCGACATCGACAACCTCTTCGCCGCCACCAAAAATGAATTTGGCCGCCTCGACATCCTCGTCAATAACGCCTCTTATTTTCTCCAAGCCGACTTCCCATCCATCACCGAAGAAATCTGGGACGCCGCCCTCGACGTAAATATCAAAGCCCCATTTTTCTGTTCCCAAGCCGCCGCCCCTCCACTCAAAAAAAACAACGGCGTCATCATCAATCTATCTGACGTCGCCGGCTTTCTAGGCTGGCCCGGCTACATCCCCCACAGCGTATCCAAAGCAGGCGTCATCATGCTCACTCGCGTCCTCGCCAAAGCGCTCGCTCCAGAAATCCGCGTCAACGCCATCGCTCCCGGCACGATTACCATGCCCGGCGATCCCCCAGATTTGGCTACCGAATTCATCAAGCGCGCTCCGCTCCAGCGCACCGGCACAACCAATGACGTCGCCGCCGCCATCTCCTTTCTCATCAACTCCCCATTCATCACCGGCGAAGTTCTGCTCCTCGATGGCGGTCGCACTCTTTAGCCCAGAATTTTTCTTCGACCATCTTTGTGCCGAGCATAAATTTGCCCGGAGGGTGTATTCTATTCTTCTTATCGCACGTATAAGTCTCTAGCGCTCGCACTTCGCGCTCGTATTTTTTAGAAGAAGGGCCATCGCCAGTTATGGACAACGAAATTTTCACGCACCCCAATGAAACCTTTGCGCAGCCCGAAGAAGCGCAGGCTCCGGCCCCTGTGCAGCAACCTCACAGCGTCGACGACGTAGAAATTCAGGAGTGGCTTGAGTCTCTCGACGCCGTCCTCGAATCCAGCGGCGCTGAAGTAGCAACCGAAATCCTCGAGCGCCTCCGCGCTCACGCGACCGTCAACGGGATCGACTTACCCTTTACCGCCAACACTCCCTACGCCAACACCATCCCCCACCGCCTGGAGCCTCGCTATCCCGGCGACCAGGAACTCGAGCGTCGAATCAAAAGTCTCGTTCGCTGGAACGCGCTGGCCATGGTCGTGCGCGCCAATCGCGTCGAACATAATATCGGCGGTCACATCTCCACCTTCGCTTCCGCCGCCACCCTCTACGAAGTCGGCTTCAACCATTTCTTCCGCGGCCGCACCGACGAATTCGAAGGCGACACCGTCTACTTCCAGGGCCACGCCTCACCGGGCATGTACGCACGCGCCTTCCTTGAAGGCCGTCTCTCCGCCCAGCAGCTCGAAAATTTTCGTCGTGAACTAAAACCCGGTGGCGGACTTTCTTCGTATCCGCACCCGTGGCTCATGCCTGATTTCTGGGAATTTCCAACTGTCTCCATGGGCTTGAGCCCGCTGATGGCCATTTACCAGGCGCGTTACAACCGCTACCTCGAAGACCGCGGCTTGAAACCCGTTTCCGACGCTAAAGTCTGGGCCTTCCTCGGCGATGGCGAAACAGATGAGCCCGAATCCCTTGGCGCCATCACCCTGGCCTCCCGCGAAAAGCTCGACAACCTGATCTTCGTCATCAATTGCAACCTCCAACGCCTCGACGGCCCCGTCCGTGGCAACGGTCAAATCATTCAGGAACTCGAATCCGCTTTCCGCGGTGCGCGCTGGAACGTCATCAAGGTTTTCTGGGGCAGCGAGTGGGATCCCATCCTCGATCGCGACACCGAAGGCCTGCTCGTCAAGCGCATGGGCGAACTTGTCGACGGCGAATACCAGAAACTCGTCGTCGAATCCGGCGCTTACGTGCGCCAGCATTTCTTCGGTTCCGACCCGCGTTTGTTGAAGCTTGTCGAGCCCTTCGCTGACGATGCCTTGCGCCGCTTGCGTCTCGGCGGCCACGACCCGCGCAAAGTTTACGCCGCCTACAAAGCCGCCACCGAACACAAAGGCGCCCCGACCGTCATCCTCGCCCGCACCATAAAGGGATACGGTCTCGGCGAAGCCGGCGAAGGCAAAAACGTCACCCACCAGCAGAAAAAATTAAACGAAGACGAACTGCGTGTCTTCCGTTCGCGCTTCGCCGTTCCGCTGAATGACGACGACTGCGTCGAAGTTCCGTTTTATCGACCGCCCGAAAACAGCGACGAAATTCAATATATTCGCGCGCGCCGCAAAGCCCTCGGTGGCTACGTCCCCATGCGCAGCGTCCGTTCCAAGCCGCTCGTCGCCAATCACGACGATCTCTTCAATGAATTTTTCGAAGGCAGCGACAGCCGCGAAGTTTCCACCACCATGGCTTTCGTCGGCATGCTGCGCAAAATGCTGAAGGATCCCGAAATCGGCAAGCTGGTCGTCCCCATCGTTCCTGACGAAGCCCGCACCTTCGGCATGGAATCACTTTTCCGCACCGTGGGAATTTATTCCAGCGTCGGTCAGCGTTACGAGCCCGTCGATGTGAACACCCTCCTTTATTACAAGGAAGCCAAGGACGGCCAAATCCTTGAAGAGGGAATTACCGAGGCCGGCTCGATGGCCTCCTTCATCGCCGCGGGCTCGGCCTATGCCACTCACGGCATCAATACCATTCCATTTTTTATTTATTACTCGATGTTCGGTTTCCAGCGCATCGCCGACTTTATCTGGGCCGCCGCCGACATGCGCACCCGCGGTTTCCTCCTCGGTGGAACCGCCGGCCGCACCACTCTCGCGGGAGAAGGTTTGCAGCACCAGGACGGAAACAGCCACGTGCTCGCGCTATCCGTTCCAAATCTGCGCGCCTACGATCCCGCCTTCGCCTACGAAATCGCCGTCATCCTTCAAGATGGCATTCGCCGCATGTATAAAGACGGCGAAAATATTTTCTATTACATCACCGTCATGAACGAGCAGTACGCCATGCCCGCCATGCCCGGCGACGTCAAGGAAGGCATCCTCAACGGCATGTACCGTTTCCGTGCTTCCGAAAATAAAAAATCCAAGCTGCGCGCCCAACTTTTCGGCAGCGGCGCCATCCTTCGCGAAGTTTTGCAAGCTCAGGAAATTCTGGAAACAAAATACGGCGTCGCAGCGGACGTCTGGAGCGTCACCAGCTACAAGCAGCTTTATGTCGACGGCAACGAAACCGATCGCTGGAATCGCCTGCACCCCGGCGCCAAACAACGCGTCCCCTATGTCACCAGCACTTTAGGCGACGCTCCCGGCGTCTTGGTCGCGGCCTCGGACTACTTGAAGACTCTTCCCAACATGATCAGCAAGTGGCTCCCGCGCCGCCTCGCTTCCCTGGGCACCGACGGCTTCGGCCGCAGCGAAGGCCGCGCCTCGCTCCGCGAATTCTTCGAAGTCGACGCCCGCTTCATCACCCTCGCGACTCTGCACGAACTATTCGTCGACGGAAAAATCGACCGCAAGCTAATCGACCAGTCCATCAAAGACCTGGGCATCGACCCCGAAAAACTAAACCCAGTAATCTCGTAGCAGTGCTGTCGTAATCATCGAGATGGCAAGCCTTCGATTCATCACAACTCACAAAAACGCCGAGGGTGCCCCATCCTTTTTGCAAGGGTGGGGTCTTTGACTCCATTGTTTTTGAATTTTCTGATGATCAACCAAAATTGAACGCCTTACAATTCGCAGAATTCTCTCAATTAAAAATATCAATCTGAATCTTTCGCCTTCCTCAACAATTCCCCCGCCTTCACTTTCCCCGTAGCCAACTGTGCAATCAACACCCGGTTCGCGTCCAAAAAATCGTAATCCCCCAACTCCTTGGGCAACACCCAAGCAATCTGCTCAAAACATTTCGGCTCAACATTCTCGTCCGCAATCTCCGCGGCATAAAACCGAATCTCCACCGGATTCGTACCGCCCGCATAAACATGCCGCACCCGCCCCATCTCCACACAATGCACCAAGCTCGCCCCTAACTCTTCCTGCAACTCCCGCGCCAACGCCGCTTCCGGCTCTTCATCCGCTTCAATTTTCCCGCCAGGAAATTCCCATTTCAGCGGCGAACTATCCCCACGCCTTCGCTGCCCAATCAAAATCCTCCGATCTCCGCGCTCAATCACCGCCGCCACCACAATCATGAAATTTTCAAGCTCTCTTCACTCCAGTAAGCGTCCATCGGTTGCCCGAATCGTGCGCGACTTGGGATACTAAAACATGCTCAGCGACGCCGTCCTTGATCATTTCCAATCCCCGCGCAACGCAGGCAAACTCCCCAACGCCACCGCTTCCGTCGAGGTCACCAATCCAGTTTGCGGCGACATCCTCTATCTAGCCGCCCGCCTCGAACCCCAAACCAACCGCATCGCCGAAGCCCGTTTCCTCTGTCAAGGCTGCACCACCGCTATTGCCTGTGCATCCCTCCTCACCGTGGAGTTAAAAAATAAAACCATCCCCGAAGCCGCTCACATTAACGCCGAATATCTTTCCCATCAACTCGGCGGCTTACCTTCCGCCACTCTGCACGCCGCACAATTAGCCGCCGACGCTCTCACTCAATTATTAGCCAAATTAAAATCCCGCTAATCGCGTTCCCGAGCCTTCGCCAAATCATCCGGATCATTCAAATTCAACACGCAACCTTCATCACTAGTCTCCATCTCACACACTTCCTCACCGTGCGCCCACACCACGGCACGCGCCCCAGTTTCCAGCGGCGCATTCAACAATTCCTCAAACAGTCGCGACGCAAAAATCACCGGATGCCCGCGCCGCCCTTTATAAACTGGCAACACAATCGCTTTCCCCGACTCATAAAACCGCTCCACCAACGCGACCACCAACTCGCGACTGATCAATGGATGATCAATCAAACACAGCAGCATCCCATCCGTCCCTTCAGGCAGACTCCGTATCCCAGCCTGAATAGAACTTAATTGCCCATCTTCCCAATTCTCGTTGATAGTCACTTCGTCGGCTGGTAGCTCAACGCTCTGAGCGATCGCAGCCGCATCCGCACCCAGCACCACCCGCCGCCATTCAATCCGCGGATGATCCGTCACCTTTAATAGATGTTCAAGAAATGTCCCGCCCCGGTAGGGAAGAAGTGCCTTAGGAGTGCCCATGCGGCGCGACGCACCGCCCGATAAAATTACCGCCGCCAACATGGCATCGCTGCGGCCGCTAGCGCTCGCTCAATGCAGCACGCGCTTCATAATTCAATTTTTTATGTGCCGCAGCCGCACCGGCATTACGCCGCACCGCAATCAGCTCCGCCACCACGCTCACCGCAATCTCCTCCGGAGACAGCGCGCCAATATCCAATCCCATCGGCGCATACACGTGCGCAAATTCTTCCGCCCGGTAACCCTCATTCTCCAGCGCTTTGTACACCGACAGCACTTTGCGCTTGCTGCCAATCATCCCCACGTAGCGCGCCTCGGTCCGCACCGCCCACGCCAGCACCCGCATGTCTTCCTTGTGCCCGCGCGTGACGATAATCAAATAGCTGCCCGCATTCGGCCGAATCTTTTCAAACGCATCCGCATAACTCGTGTGCACTGCCTGCGCCATCGGAAATCGTCCCAAATTCGCGAAGGCCTCGCGATCATCCACCACCACAATCCCAAATCCCGCCGCGTTCGCCGCGTTCGCCACCGCCATCGCCACGTGGCCGCCGCCAAACAAATACACCACCGGCTGCGGCAATATCGGTTCGACAAATATTTCCAGCGTTCCCCCACAAATCAACCCACTGTCGTAGCTAGCTTCATGATTCAAATTAAAAACCATCTTCCGCGGCAATTCTTTCTGCATCACTTCCTTGGCCGCCGCCCAAACATCCGCCTCCACACACCCGCCCCCAATCGTCCCCGCAATCGACCCATCCTCGCGCACCAGCATCCGCGAACTCTCGTAGCTCGGTATCGACCCATTGGTATGCACAATGGTAGCCAGCGCCCCGCGCGCCCCCGCCCGCCGCATCCTCACTATTTCTTCAAACAGATCATCCATCACTTAGAGCCTAAGTCTCACTCAATCCCCTGTCAACGCGCCTCGTTATGGAGTGCTGGCAGTTTCCGATCACGCGAGACGAATCGGGGAGTAGTACTTTTTGCTTGGGAAAGCATTACATGCAGAGAGTGCCCACGTAGAAATATTTTTTGTTCACGGGACTTGGTAGACTTCCAAAATTCCATGCCGGATTACGGCGACTTCGTGCCCGTCAGGTGAAAGAACCGGAGTCACAGGGGTGCCCATATAGGGGCGCGGGTCCCAACGCAATTCAAAAACTTGGGCTCCGGAATCAGTTGACATAACAGAAACACTCTCGAAATTCACCGGGCGTCCATGGTCAATGTCGAGAAAATTCACGAACGAATTCCACGCCGTATAACCCTTTTCATGAAAGCAGAACCGGTTCCCAGAAGCAGATGCCAAAACGCCAGGCATTTCCCACCTGGCTTGGACAGGTACCCGGAACAAAACAGTGCCATTCATGTTTGCAACATCTAATGCCTTATCCGATTCGAAACCGGCGACGGAATTCTGGTTAATACAGCGAACCTCGGGGTGAAAATCAAACCCTTGAAAAGGGAATTGCCGGTCCGGTTCCCCTAGCGGTCGGACGAACACCGTGCGGTCTTTAATGAAAACCATTCCTCCGTCGCAGGGAACCGCCGACGGGTTTCGCGACGGAAAGCGAGCAAGTTCCGTAAGAGTTGCCCCGTCTAGTAGCCGTTGTTCGGTCTGACCGTCCCCGCCGACAACAATTCGCGTTCCGGCCTTAGATACAAGCAGTGGGCCATGCGTGGGAAGTGGTGGTCCGCACTCGAAATCGCGTGAGCATAGCCGAAGCCCACTTTCGTTGAGCATCGCGAATCGCCCATCTTGTACGGCTTTTATCGAATCCGAGTGTTTCTCAACTGGTATGTCGAGGCTTTTTAGTAGGCTTCGGAAATTTCGAATAGTAAAAGCTTCGACGGAGGCTCGTCTGAATCTGCTCTTTCCACAGGCCCAAAGACCCGGTTGTTGACGGTCGCGAGGACGAGGTCGTCAGACAAGAAATTGAGGTCCGTGAAGTTTGCAACAATTTCGCCGGGAGCCTTCTCAGTGACGAATCCGTAAGGCCGCAAATCGACGCGGAACGTCGGACTAGGCCCCGGCGACTTCCGACACGCAACCAAAACGCAGACGGTGAGAAAGCCAAAACAGACGGCGACTCTAGTCGTATGGCAAAAGTTGGGCATCGAGGAAGTTTAACCCACAACGCATCCCGGCCACGGTGTCTCCCACTCGGAACGTCAGTTTGCACGATTGCAAAAGAAATCGTTTCAGGGCCTGGTAAAGGCAGCGCTTATCGGAAACTGACCCGCTTCTCATTATGGACACTCCATCTACCGCAATGGTACCTTGCGATTCGCACTAATCATCAGGAGCCGCATGAAAGCCATCCTATTCCATAAACACGGTGGACCAGAAGTCCTCGCATACACCGACGCACCGACTCCCACAATCCGCGCCAACGAAGTCCTCGTCCGCGTCCGCGCCTGCGCGCTAAATCATCTTGATCTCTGGGTCCGCGGCGGCCTGCCAGGTGTCCCAATCCCTCTTCCGCACATTCCCGGCAGCGACATCGCCGGCGAAATCGCTGAAATCGGCGCCGACGTAACCACCGTGAAAGTCGGCCAAAAAGTTGTCCTCGCCCCGGGAGTCTCCTGCGGAAAATGCGCCGCATGCCTGGCCGGTCGCGACAACTTCTGCCGTCAATTCTCAAATCTCGGCTACATGCTCGACGGCGGCTGCGCCGAATTCGTCAAATGCCCGGAAGTAAACTGCATGCCCTATCCCGAAAATCTCAACTGGGAGCAAGCCGCCTCCATCCCACTAGTATTCCAAACCGCCTGGCACATGCTCCTCACCCGCGCACAACTCCAGCCCGGCGAAGACGTTTTAATTCTGGGCGCGGGCAGCGGAGTCGGCAGTGCCGCCATTCAAATCGCGTCAATGTTCGGCGCGCTCATCATCGCCACCGCAGGCAACACAGAAAAGCTGGAAAAAGCCAAACAACTCGGCGCGCATCACCTCATCAATCACAAAACGCAAAAAATCCGCGACGAAGTCCGCCGCATCACCAACAAGCACGGCGTCGACGTTGTCTTCGAACATGTAGGCACCGCTACCTGGGACGACAGCGTCGCCAGTCTCGCCGCCGGCGGCCGCCTCATCACCTGCGGCGCAACCACCGGCTACGACGCCAAAATCGACCTGCGCTTCCTCTTCACCCGCCAACTAAGCATCCTCGGCTCCTACATGGGCGCCAAATCCGAATTAGCCACCCTCTTAGAATTGGTCGCCTCCGGCCACCTCAAACCCGTCATCGACCGCACCTTCCCGCTAGCCGCCTGCGCCGACGCCCACCGCTACCTCGAATCCGCCGACCAATTCGGCAAAGTCGTCCTAACCGTCTAGAGGCTCGGCGGGCCCTTGTAACGCCAAGTCCAATCGGTCAAACTTCTTCGTCCCGATCAAGCTGCCTCTGAGCTTGAACAGCTCCGAACCTGGCATTCCGTCCGGTTATCAATAAGAAACTCACCTGCCCAAATCTAATTCTGGTTTCCTTATCTCCACTTTATAATCGTTACTAACGAATAAATTAATACGTGATAACATCCGTTTTTTTTATCCGTACGTGGCGACTTCCTACTTTGTTACCTGCACCGCCGTCGCCAAAATCGCGCGTGATTGAGGAATATCGGGACCCAAGGTGATGCTGATGAGACTCGCCCCTCGTTGCATGCTGGTCGTAGGTTTGTGTCTGACCCTGTCCGCCGTTCTCTGTAACGCTCAAATCACCTCCACACCTGCATTAATACCAGCGCGCATCACCGCTGCAATTGACGACAACGATCGTGTACAACTTCGCGGCAATGTCCACCCCTTAGCTCGCCTTGCGTTCGACCGTGGCCCGGTTGCCGACGCGCAAGCTTTGCACCGCATGCTCCTGCTTTTGCGCCGCAGTTCTGACCAGGAATCTTCTTTGCTTCATCTCCTGGATGACCAGCAGAGCAAATTTTCTCCCAACTATCAGCGTTGGCTGACTCCCGATGACTTCGGCAAACAATTTGGCGTAACAGATTCTGACCTCCAGACCATTACCCAGTGGCTGTCATCGCAAGGATTTATTGATATCCATGTTGGCCCCGGGCGCACTGCAGTCGAGTTCTCCGGAAATGTCGGACAGGTTCGCAATACGTTTCACACCGAAATTCACCAGTACGAAGTCAATGGCGAGAGTTATTTAGCCAATGCCATTGATCCGCAAATTCCAGCCGCACTGGCCGCTGTCATTTCTGGCATCGTTTCGCTGCATAACTTCCCGGTACATTCGCATCTCCATCAGATCGGCACGTTTCAAAAGTCTCTGAAAACCGGTGAAACAAAACCCCTCTTCACTTTCCCGGGTTGTTCGTCAAATTGCTATGCCGTCGGGCCCGCCGACTTCGCCACCATCTACAACACCGCTCCATTACTCAGCGGCACACCCAAAATTGACGGCACCGGGCAGGGAATCGCCATCGTCGGTCAAAGCAACATCAATCCTCAGGACGTGATCGACTTCCGCAACATGTTTGGCTTGCCACAGAATTTTTCCGCTTCGAACATAATCCTCAATGGTCCAGATCCCGGGATAAACGCTTTGGAGTCGGAAGCCGATCTTGATGTGGAATGGTCTGGCGCAGTCGCTCCCGGGGCCAGGATTGACTTCGTTACTTCTGCGGAAACGGAAACCACTTCCGGCATCCATCTATCAGCTCTCTACATCGTCGACCACAATCTCGATCCCGTCATGAGTGAAAGTTTTGGCGGATGTGAGCAGGGTCTCGGCGTCGCTCTGAACAATTTCTACAACTCCTTGTGGGAGCAAGCCGCGGCCCAAGGCATTACCGTAATCCTTTCTGCCGGGGATGGTGGCTCCGCTGGGTGCGATGATTTCAACACCGAAGCCGTCGCCAGTCATGGCTTGGCGGTGAGCGGTTTTGCCTCAACGCCGTTCGACGTAGCCGTTGGCGGAACAGATTTTAATCAAGTGGGTCGGGAATCCACCTTCTGGAATACCACATCAACATCCATCACTACTCTGCCTGTTCCGTCCTCAGCGAAATCTTACATCCCAGAGGTTCCATGGAATGATTCTTGCGCTCAGAACGGCTTGAGCGGCTGTGTGTCTAGCAACCTGCTCGACATCATTGCAGGCAGCGGTGGGGTCAGCACCATATATGGCAAACCATCCTGGCAAGCCGGTAAAGGAGTGCCCAACGACAATCGTCGCGATCTACCCGATCTCTCGCTCTTCGCTAGCAATGGCTTTAACGACAGTTTCTACATCATGTGCCAGAGCGATATAACGAGCCCCCCACCTTCCTGCAGCCTCATTAATTTCGGATATACATTTCAAGCTGCCGGCGGCACATCTGCAGCGGCCCCTGCGTTCGCAGGCATAATGGCCCTCGTCAATCAGTATCAACTTACGGTTCAGAATCGTTCGCCACGGCAGGGCATCGCGAACTATGTCCTCTATGGCTTGGCGCAACAGCAAAATTCGGCGAATCTGAATTGCAACTCGGCTATCTCTCCGGTGTCTGGCTGCAGCTTTAACGATGTCACTACCGGCAACAACGATGTGCCCTGCTCGGGTGCCACTCCTAACTGCAGTAATCTCCTTGCTTCTGGGACTGGAGTTCTAATTCCGGCGGCCGGCTCAACAACCCCCGCTTACGCTTCTACCGCCGGATATGACCTTGCCACCGGTCTAGGTTCCGTGAACGCCCAAACGCTAGTTACCAAATGGGCTTCGGTGAATACCGCCGCATTAACGACCACTCTGGTTTTGAACGGTGGAACTGCGGTCAACACCACTCACGGTCAATCCATCCCTTTTAAAATCTCTGTTTCTCCTGCGGCTGCCAGCGGCGATGTCTCTCTGATCGCCACCCCGTCTGCAGGCAATTCCACCGGGGTCGGACCATTCACGCTGCAAAGCGGGGTGAGCACCGGCTCAACCGCAGATCTTCCAGGTGGGACGCAATACAGTGTCATTGCGCACTACCAGGGCAATGGCACCTACGCTCCCAGCGACTCTGCGCCGGTCACCGTCACCATCGCTCCTGAACCCAGCAACCTTTTCCTTACTGTCCCGACCTTCGATCCCGTTACAGGACATGAGACCGCCAAGTCGCCGACAACCCTGGTTTACGGTTCGCCCTATCTTTTGCGCGCCGACGTAGCCAATGCGCAAAGCTCTTCGGCAAATTCTTGCGCTCCACCCGCTTGTCCATCCGGGACTGTTACGTTCACAGATACTGTGGCCGGTATCAGCCAGGGTCCGCCCAACAGTGGTGCCTTTACCCTAAATAGTCAGGGCTTTACCGAGGACTTTGCCGTTCAGTATTCTGGTGGAACGAATCTCATTACTGCTAAATATTCCGGCGACTCCAGTTTCGCCGCCTCAGCAACGCCCACTACCTACACTCTTAACGTCACTCCCGCGCCGACTCAGTTGTCAGTGCCGTATATTGCATATTCTCCGTCGCTAGTCGGAACGCCTGTGAATATCAGCAACTTTCTCATCACCGGTTTGACAGCTGGTGCCGCTCCGACCGGAACGATAACCTTCTACGACGGAACTTCTTTAATTCCAGGACCTGTAACCTTGACGCCACGCGCCGGCGGTTCGAATTTGGATGCCAGCATTGCGGCCTCCATGACTGCAACCTTTGCATCCTCCGGAACTCACTCCATCATCGCCAAGTACAGCGGAGACCCAAGTTATGCTCCCTCAGTTTCCTCCCCGTGGGCAGCTACCGTCTTGTGGCCCACCACCTTGTCGCAAACAGAATCCACCAGGAACGTTAATTACGGTCAGACGCTGACGATTGCTGCAACTCTGTCCACTCCAGGAAAGATACCACCAATAACCGGGCAGTTCATGTTTTATCCACCTGATGGTCCGCTACCGCTCGTAACCCCCGCCCTGTCCGTCGACGCCAATGGCAATCAGAGTCTTAGTGCCTCGGTCACGATTACTCCCCAGTCCGGTGGCGTCGTCCAAGTTTCCTACGTTGGTGATTCAAATTATTCAGGGTCAGATTCAATTGGTTTCATTAATGTCATTGCGCCTGATTTTTCGGTTAATTCTAATCCGTCGTCATTGACCCTGACGGCTGGCCAGCAAGCAACCTCGACGTTTACGGTCGCGCCGCTTAGCAATATGAGTAGCGCAGTCGGCCTGACGTGTTCAAGTCCGATCCTGGTTGGTGTATCCTGCAACGTGTCCCCCACTTCGGTGAACCTGGCGAACAGTGTCGCGGTCAACTCTACCGTGACCCTTACCGCCGTGGGTTCGTCGTCACCAGCAAAGGCCACAAAAGTTGTAAGCGGTGAAGTGACTAAGCCAATTTACTTTGGAAGCCGGTGGACCCTAGGCGGCGGTTTAGGCATCTTGGCGCTGTCTCTTTTTGTTTTTCCTGTTCGCCTTCGTCGTTATCGTTTTGCCGTTACTCTCGGCGCGTGTTCGGTGATCATCGCTGCCCTCGGTTGTGGTGGCGGCTCCACTTCGTCCGGCGGCGGCGGAGGAACAACGCAGGTACCTACAAGCATCGTCATCACCATGCCCAGCAACAAGGTCCCGCAAGGCGGTTCCATCTCTCCGACCGCCACCGTAACCTCTTCGAAGCCTCTTACCGGAACGATCACCTTCTGGTATTCCAACGGAGGTGCGGTCGTACCCATTACTAACGGATCTGCACAAGCCCAGATAATGTTGGCATTTCCAGGCATCGAGCAAATCAAAGCACAATATAGCGGTGACTCCCAAAACCAGCCCTCCACATCCGCAGCCATCACGGCTGTCGTCACCGGCAATAGTTCCGTGATAGTGACTGGAACTACAGGCCCGCTCTCGCATTTCACCGTTCTAACTGTAACTATTCAGTAGCAAGCGCCGCACAAAAAAAAAGAGCCACCCAAACGGGTGGCTGTCAGTCTGTTATACGCGAGTTTAGTGGTGTGTGACCTCCGCCACAACGGCCTTAATAAAGGTCTCCCCATTCGGCGTACCTAGGCCAGTTACGTTATCCCACCCAGGACCCGTGGTTAGCGGTGAGTCTGTCCCGAATGTTAAAATGTTCCATCGGGTAGACGTGGCACTCTGGAACAACGCGCTCACAAATAACTTCGTGTTTCCCAAAGGTTGCGCTAGCGCCGTCGCACTTTCGAAGCTCGGCGGCGCCGGCGGGTTCAGGATGACTCCAGAAACGTTCAATAGAGTGTCGGTATTTGTTAGATTCACGTCACTGATCGCCTTGTCGGGCAATTGATACAGGATCGGCGCCGCTTGTCCGATCGGCCCTCCTCCGGCTGCTTGGTTGGCGATGGACCAAACCGCGGTGAACATCGGGCTAGACAAACTGGTGCCCCCGAAAACCTCCACAAGCGCCGCGTGCCCAGGAACGCTGTCGGGCGTGACGACAATCTCAACTCCTGTTTCTGGGTCCGCGTTCATGGAAATATCCGGGGTCTGCCGGAACTTTCCCTTCACATCCTTCTGGTATTTAGGTTTGTCGTAAACCGTGCTCTCTCCTCCGCCGGATCCCTCTAAAAAGCCAAGGTTAAGTGGAGGAATCACTGGCGGGTTTGGCGTGGCGTTTGTAATTCTCGTTTCGTTCAGGCCCCATCCCGTTTGCAGTTTTATGTTGTGGTTCGAGTCCAGGAACGTACTGGTTCCTCCAATCGCGGTCGCAAAGGGGGAGTCTGAATTTGCCCCAGGCGACACCGAATTGATTCCAAAGTCGACGTTATCGATAATCAGGTTATCGCCAGAGTCCCCGGTCGAAACCTGCTGAGACATACCTAGAGCCGCGGCTAGTTCCGAAATACTGTTCTCCACCACAAGTTCCGACGGGGCGAACTGAGCGAGCACTATCTCCGGTATTCCGAAACTATTCGAGATGACGTTGCCAATACCATTCTCAATCGCGAAAAGGTTCGCGATATCCAAATTTGTGAAGCTGTTGTCAGGGGCCAGCACCAGCACGATGTTAGCGCCAGGAGCCATGGCGTGTGCCCACTCAACGTCCAAGGTCGTTTCGAACTGCCAGTTTCCGCCTATGCATCCGTTCTTGGCCGTGCACGTGGCTGTGCCAGGTCCATTAGCATCGACGATCGCGAAATTAGCGTTTGTCAGTAAAGGTAATCCGTTTATCGTCGAGAACAAGTTCGCATCATTGGTGATCGTGTTTGACCCGAAGGCATCGACGATCACGATAGTCTGGCCAGTCCCGTCAAGCTGCTTACTTATCAGCGTATTCAACCCGTATGCCTTTTGCATTTCAGTCGCGTCGTAGCCGCACGACGGCTTATTGGGCACTACACTGGTGATGTCTGATCCGTAGCGATTGCCGAAATAGGTCGACGTGGGGAACGTTCCGGCTGTCGTGAAGGTGTGGATTTCGGGCGCTCGCAGGCAGTCTGCGTTAAAGACGATCCCATTCGCACCTGGGGAAGACGATACCGGGATCCCCTCATAAGCGGTACCGGTGTCGGGATTCTGAGCAGCGCTCACATGCGACCGGTACGAAAGATCATCCTAGCCCTGCACTGCCGCCACCAACGCCCCGGTCTTCCCAGCAACCGCGGGAGCCGAGCCGTTCACGCGATGCTCCTTCCCGTCGATCATCATACGGTTAATTTGGACATTAAAAGCCTGTTGCGCGTCGCCCACGCTTCCTTGCGCCATCACGAAGTGATTATTCTGTTCCACTGACGTAACTTTCATATTGTGCGCCGCGAGGAACTGAGTCACCGCCGCCACGTCCTTGGCCGTCGGAGCAAACTGTGCTTTGTATTGCTCCATCGTGATAAAACGCAGATAGCTCGGTGAGTTCTTGTCATAAATTTGTGCAACCTGGGCATCTAGCGCTGCCTTGTTATGCAGATTTAACCAAACCGTGATAGTGATCTGTTTGCTCTGATCCTCAGGGCCTATGGTCGTTCCTTGGTTGGGGGGAAGCAATTGTCGAACCTGCCATCACCGCGAGAATTACGAGCCAGAACCAAATACGGACACCCGATTGCGACACACCCCTTCTAATGGGCATAAGCCTCCTTTTTTGTATTACGATGAATAAATAGTGTTGTCTCGTATTCGCTCAGGCGTGGAAATTCGCATCCCCGTTGCTACCTGTATCCTGCCAAGTACGCGCACCCCCCCACCTCCAAGAGCGCGCAGACTCAGCTTCTTGCGGAACATCACAGTAGCAATGAAATACGCGCCGTAACCAATACAATGACGCAGAATCTAAGTCAATAAATTTCGCGTCATTTACCAAAAAATTACAATTGGAAGATGTAAAACTGCGGTCCTGTATCTCCTAGCCCTTACGCTGTCACGCTTGCCTTCACGCAAATCGTCACCCAACACGTTTTGTTTTTAAAAGGCGCGAAGGTGCTCACTCTCCGGGAAGCGCGATTCCTTACTATCGACTGTGACGGACCCCGCTCGTGCTATGCGAGGACGCTACGTCGGATTCGCAAAGAGTTCTTCAAACAATCATTCATCTCTATTCACATATCCTTTCGGCATGAATTCCACTCGAGCTTTGCGCATCCCTTTTGAGTTCGCAGGTTTGGTGATTCTTTCGCAACAACAAATCGCGCGTGTTACCTGCAACGCATAAGATGAACTTGTGGCTCCTTCCGACGTCGCGCCATCCCAGGCCCTCAACGAGTCCGCCTTTTATACAGCCCTGATGCCCAATCGCGGTAGAACTCGCTTTGTGCGCGGTGTAATTCGGTTCTTTCTGCTAATCGGTATAATCCTCTGCCTTTCCGTTGGTATGAAGGTCTTTGCCGAATTTCACGCTCGCCAGAGTTGGCTCAGCGCAGAGGGCGAAGTCCTTGCCGCCCACGAGAAGTTCGTCTATGGCGGCTCCGCGCGACAGCATTACCCAAACTACTATGTCGAGTACGAAGTCCGCTTCGCCGTTCCTGTAAATGAATGCCTCACCGGCACCATCTCCAGCGATGCCCTGGAACATTTCCCTTGCTGGGGAACGGTTCGTACCCGCACCACTGGCTCTGCATCGACGGCGAACGATTGGCTGACGCGTTATCGGCTCAATTCGTCGGTCAGAATCTTGCATGACCCTCACGGACCGGGCGTCAAAATCGCGGGTGAATCGCCCTGGCTCGTGTATCCCTGGACAGAAATCTTCGTCACCTTCGCTTGGATGGCCTTCTTCCTTGCATTTCTCAACATCACGCAGCGCCGACTGCGGTACCTGGAAACCTTGCCCGACGATTACGGCCAATCACCGCCACAACCTCCACGGCCGAATGATTTAATTGATTTGAAACTCTCTTGATTCTTTTCTATTTCGCAGCACCATCGATGTCGAGCCCAATTTGTCCCCGTTAACATAAATGTGCGAAAATAGTTTCACGAGGCCACATGAGCGTATCTCTCGGTCAAGGCGTAACCCTCACTAAGCCCGACGACTTCGGCAAGCTGCTCGAAGACGAAGGCGTAATTTTTGCGCAACTGGACAAAGCTGTGAACTGGGCCCGCAGAAGCTCCATCTGGCCACTCGGCTTCGGCTTGGCTTGCTGCGCCATCGAGATGATGTCCATGGCCGCCGCCCGTTTTGATGTCGCTCGTTTCGGCGCGGAAGTTTTCCGCCCCTCCCCGCGTCAAGCCGACTTGATGATTGTTGCCGGCCGCCTCTCGCAAAAAATGGCCCCGGTCATTCGCCGCCTCTACGAACAAATGCCCGAGCCCAAGTGGGTCATCTCCATGGGCGCGTGTGCCACGTCCGGCGGCGTCTTCAATAACTACGCCATCGTGCAAGGTTGCAATCAGGTTATTCCAGTGGATGTGTACGTCCCAGGATGTCCTCCCCGCCCGGAAGCGCTCTTGTACTCGATTCTGCAGCTGCAGAAAAAGATCGATTCGGAAACGGGTTCCTTCAAACGCGCTTTAAATTTGGATTGAGGTACTTCCGCGCTGCCGCTAACGCATCGCTCTGCGTCACGCCATTGATCGCATTGATCGAGTTTGGGGAATGGCGAACACTGAATCTTCGAACACAGAACCTACACGGCGTTATCCGCGCGTCAAAGCACCCGAAGGCACCCTTGTCGGTTGGCAAGTAGGAATCAAGCGATCCGTCTCCCGCCTCGAAGACATCGCCCTCGGCGGAATTTTTATCCGCACCCCTGATCCGCCCCCGGAACGTAGCCTCGTTAAACTGATTCTCTCCACCGGAAATGTTGAAGTGCGCGCGCGAGGTGTCGTCCGCCGCGTCGCTCCGCGTCAAGGAATGGGCATCGAGTTTACATCTATGAACCAGGACGACCGCGGGCGCCTCAATGGTTTACTGCGCCGTCTCCTCGAGAGCCAAGACACCGCAAAGGACCGCCCCGTTTAGCCTTTGCAAAATTTTCGCGCCTGGAAAATATCTTTCTACTTCAGCGATGCAGCGCTTCTGCAAATTCAACAACGGTCGCGCTGCCGCCGCTCCATTGCACCTTAGCGCCAAGGCTTCGATGCTCCTTACTTAAATAACCCATGCCCAACACGCATGGCGGAAGCCAAGATCGCGCAGCACGCGTAACGAATCCAATCGCCTTCCCATCCACAGTGAGCTCTGTCCTGTTTTCCGGCACGCCGTCCCCAGCAAACAACAGTTCCACTCGCCGCCGGTTCACCTGCCCGCGCGACCGCACCCGTTCCACGATTTCCTGTCCGGTGTAGCAACCCTTCGTGTAACTGATATGGCTCGACTCCAATCCCGCTTCATGCGGAATTTGCTTCTCGCTGAAGTCATATCCAAACCACGGCACACCCTGCACCAGCCGCTGCGCACTCAGCGCCGTGTATCCCATCGGCCCGCCGCCATGCCGTCGCGTTGCTTGCAACAGAACATCCCACAGCGCCTCCAGCTTCTCGCGCTCCACCATAAATTCGCCGCCCGCAAACCGTCTTACCAACCGGCAGGGAATTGTCGCATGAGAATTCTCCGAATTTGTTTTGTCCGCAGTCATCCGCTCACTCGTACGAGAATCCACCGTGACGTCCGCCCAACCAAGCTGCGGCAAAGAATTTAAATCCACGCCCGTGAGCTCTTTCACCACTTCCGCCGCCCGTGGCCCTTCCAACGCCAGCGTCCCAAATTTCTCCGCATCATCCGTAAACGTAACGTCATCCATGATGATGTACTTCTCCAGCACTTCCGCCAGTCGCTCGCGAATCATCAAATAAGAAACAAGAAAAATATTCTCTCCGTCAGCAAACGTTTCAATTTCCGCCAGGATCCGCCCCTGCGCATTCAGCAGCAGCGACACCACGCCCTGCCCATTCCCCAGGTCCTTAATATTGTTAGTGAGAATCGCGTTCAAATAACGCACCCGGTCAGGCCCGGAAAACGTAAAGTACGCCCGGTAATTCTTGTCAATCAGCGCCACACTCTCGTTCGCAAACCGCTGCTCCTCCCGCGCATCCCCAAAATCATCAGGCAGCGCGCAACCGAACCACACCCCCATCTTCGCGCCTGCGCGCCGATGCACTCCCGCTAGCGGCGTCTCGATTATTACTTCAGCGTTCTGCGTCGCCATTTCCTTACTCAAGCTCCCCAACCTCACCATACAGTTTAACAAACCGCAGCTCGACAGCTTGCCCGGCGCGAAAAACGCAATCTTTTCGGATGATATACTCGGCAGATGAGCGTAATCAGATGAACGAGTCACAAGCCGCAAAAGCCAATCAAACCGCTCCGCGCGAAATGATCCACCTCACCATTCCCGTGGGCATGCTGCAATGCAATTGCACCATCATCGGCGATCCGCTCACCCGCGAAGCTCTGGTCATCGATCCCGGCGACGAAGTCTCTCGCATCACCGATTTGCTCGCCCGCCACAAGCTCACCGTGAAAGCCATCGTCAGCACTCACGCGCACATCGACCACGTCGGCGGCCTCAGCAAATTGCATCAGATCACCGGCGCCCCGGTCCTCATGCACCAGGAAGATTTGCCACTCTATCAAGCTATGGAAATGCAAGCCGCGTTCCTCGGTGTCGCCGCGCCCGAAATCACCAGCGTCGACAATTTGCTGAAAGAGGGCGACACCCTCCGCTGGGGCGACTACCAGGCCCGCATCATTCATACTCCCGGACACACCCCAGGCAGCGTCTGCCTCTACGTCCCGCGGGAATCAGGCGCCATCACCCTAATCGCGCCGCAACTGATCGCCGGCGACACTCTTTTCGCAGGCAGCATCGGCCGCACCGATTTATGGGGCGGCTCCATGCCCCAAATCATGGACTCCCTGCGCAGTAAGCTCCTGCAACTCCCCGACGCCACCGTCGTCTACCCCGGCCACGGCCCCGCCACCACCATCGGCGCCGAACGCCACTCCAACCCCTTCCTCATCGTCTAGCACCATCCGGATCAGGAGGAGGCTCCGTTTATTGAGCAATTACTTGCGTTTCCCAGCCGTCGTAGTCGCCGTGATGCGCCTTCGCAAGCCGGAACAATTCGGTTACAGCACTATCGATTTCGATGGGCTTAACGGATTGAAATCGCACGATACAGAGTCCGAATGGGAAGACGCTATTGTCTCTCTGGGTTTTCGATTGAACTCTATACTCCAGCGATGACACCGCATGCAGGAACTCGTCCCGGTCAGCCTCCATGCGAAAGTAAATCCAGTGAGAACATCCCGAGGGGCTCTTAATGTGTCTTTTCTCTGCTCTAAGATTTCAAGCACTTTACGATTTTCAATGCGCTGCCAATCCTCATCCGACGGATACAAAACGTCTAAGTACAGTCTCCACTCCGGGTCCGACTTAGCTCCGCACTCAAAGTCATAATCACTGAATTGGCTCATTGCGTCTCGAACCGCAGTTTCCAATCGCTCACAGCGTGGCGCGTAATAGTAGAACTCTCTCCGGGCGTCTGTGGTAATCCGCCCACACAAGACAGCGCCGAACCCCAGGTCTAGAGTTGCTGTGAGCTTTTCCTCGATTTTTTTTAGCGAGTCAAATTCTGCAGGAGCCGATAGCCCATCTTCTCGTGGCCATCTCAGGTTGACCAATACCCACAGCAAATGTGGCCTGCTCTTGTCAGGAATACGCTCCCGTAAGCCCAAGTCAATGAAAACTGACGCCAACACGTCGTTGACATTACAAAGGGAGAAATTCCAGTCTTCGGACATAGTCGTAGTATTTCAGGCGATACGACGAGATGCCGAGGGTTGCTCTCGCTCGCAAAGTCGTCGGCCCGCAGGCTGTGGACTATTTAACTCCATCAACTTCTTTTTTCTTGCGCAGTTCTTCCATTACCGATTGCAGCAACTCTTTCGCGTGCGTCAACTCCATCGAAATAATCCGCAAGTCCATCGCAGGCACCATCGGATTTCTGTTACTGGTGCAGTACACCCCGTGCTGCCCCACAAGCACCAACGCATTCGTCAGCCGGTCTAGCGAAACCGCCAGCCGCCCGCGTTCCACTCCAAACATCTGCTCGTACCGTTCCAACTCTTCACGGTGTTCTGAAAATGCGTTCATCATTCCTCGAATTTACGCCTTGTGGGTCGCGGCTTCAGCCTCCCCACCGCGGGCAGGCCTGCCCACCTGGGTGGGCCGCGACATAACAGCCGCCTAAAATATTGGGGCTTTAGCCCCTGAAACGACTCCCATCAAACAAACTGATCCGCCCTTGCTCCGTAGCAAATCGGGCACACAACCCCGCAGCAAACTTTACCCTACACCCGCCACATACCATAATCTGCTGAGCCCGCCACAGGATTCAAAAAATCCGCCGGGCTAAGCAATTGATTTCCACTCGAATCAGTTCTTTAGCGCCCGGCTACTAGCCCGGCTGGAGCACCAAGAATGCGACGTTCCGATTTGGTACAGCACAAAGAAAAAGACAAGCCCGGTATCACTCGCACTTCTCAAATCGTTTTTGGCGAACGCCAGCATCTCCTTCGCGTTCTTGATTCGCTCGAAGGCACTTCGCTCCAGATCGCTCGCATGCAACAAGAGCGCCGTATTCTCGAAGAGCTCATTCACGCCCGCACCCGCGAACTCAACCAAATCAATACCGCCTGGGACGAAAAAATTGGCTTGGTTCTCAGCGCCGACGCCAAGCCCGACATGCTTGAGAAACTCGTCAAGCAAGCCCCCGAAGAAGATTTCTATCTCTTGCGCCTCATCAGCGAACACCCCCGCGCCAATTCGAAAACTCTAAACAAACTCGCCAAGCATCCTTACGCCGCCATCCGCGAAAATGTTGCGCGCCACCCGAACGCCGACGCCTCCACATTAACCTGGCTCAGCAAAGACCGCAGCCAGCCTTTGTGGTATCTCGTCGCCTTCAATCCCAACACCCCTACGCCATTGCAGCGCCGCCTACGCGATCGCCTGAAACGCTTGGGCGAAACCCAACCATCTAAATAAATTTTAATAGTTCAACCTCTTGCGCAGCCAAGAATCGGTAGTGAATAATCTGGTCCATTTCTCCTCCGCCGCCGCGTAAATCCCCCTAAGAATTTCAACCGATTCTTCTCGGAACCATGCATCATGTAACCCAACAATTTCTTCGCCCAGGCTATGACAGAAAAAAACAACGCTCTCCTGCGCGCCCGGCGATTCGTGCGCACCAACGTCACCCTAATGTCCGCGGTCTCCGCCGTCGTGATCATCCCGTGTTTCTGGCATCGCCACATCGAAGCCGGCGACCTCCCCAGTCACACCTTCAACGCCTGGCTCGCCACTCTCATCCAGCAGGGAAGAGCCCCCGGACTCTATCTCACCCCGCGCTGGCACAACATTCTCTTCGACCTTCTTCTTTTATATTCCGCCAAGCTTTTCGGCTTCGTAGCCGGTCCCAAAATCGTCGTAGCAATTTCCGTGCTGATATTTTTCTGGGGAGTATTTTCTTTCATAGCGGTCGCCAGCGAGCGCCCGCCCTGGCTTTTAACTCCTTGCATCGCCATGCTCGCCTACGGTTACGTCTTCAACATGGGCTTCTTCAACTATTACTTGTCCATGGGCCTCGCCTGTTTCGGACTCGCCATCTTGTGGAAGCAGCCTCATCGCTCCGATTGGCTACCGGCAATTCTCATATTTGCTCTCGCAACCCTCGCCCATCCCATCGGTCCATTGTGGTTCGCTGGCACCCTTTTGTACCTGGCCATCAGAAAAAAAATCCGCTGGCCCTGGAGACTGATTCTCCCCGCCGCCATAATCGCGATTTTCCTTGCCGGTCATTGGTATCTGGAAAATTGGTCGGACTTTGAATTCAGTTGGCCCGAAAGGCCTTTCTACCTTTTCAACGGCCTGGACCAATTTGTCCTCTACAGCGCGCGTTACCGCTTCGTCGCTTACGCCCTGCTCGCAATTTTTATTTTGTGGCTGGCAAGCGAATATTTTCAGCGCCGCGAACCAACCTCTCTAACTCCGTTTTTTCTCTCGCTGGAGCTATACGCGCTAGCTTTCTGCGTAGTATCCCTTCTCCCGCAGAACCTGCGCGACGGCCCTTCCTCCGCGTGGATTGGCTTGCTGGTCTCCCGGCTGACCATCATCTCCGCAATTTTTGGCCTCAGTATCCTCAGCACTCTGCGGCCCAGCAAACCCACCGCGCTCGCCACGCTAGCCTGTTCAATATTTTTCTTTACGCTCCTTTATCGCGATACCGCCACGCTCAACCGTCTCGAAGCTAACGCCGAATCCCTCACCGCCGCGCTCCCCTTCGGCACCCTCGTCATTCCCACACTTGCTTCTCAACGCGATTCGCGTATTCCGTTCGTTCATCACATTGTCGACCGCGCCTGCATCGGCCACTGCTTCACCTATTCCAACTACGAGCCGCCCTCCGCCCTATTCCACGTCCGCGTAAATCCCGGAAGTCCACTCATCGCCAGCTCAGCCGCGGACGCCCAGGAAATGGAAGCAGGGAACTATATCGTCCGCGCCAGCGATCCGCCCTTAGTCGATATCTACCAATGCAGTCCCACCGACTTCACCATCCTCTGCGCCCGCACCCTAACCCCCGGCGAACAAACCGGCCCGCCAATTAACCCTCTACTTTAGTAGTTCTCAATTATTTAAGGACAGCGGAGGGTGCCCCACCCTAGAATTTTCAGGGTGGGTCTTGGTTTTTCCTTTTATTTTGTTTGGTGACCTTCGGCATTATCTACAGATTTCAGGTAGGTCTTAATTTTTTCCTTCTATTTTGTTTGCTCAACTCTGGCATCAACTACAGATTGATGTGCCCAAAGCGCTGCGCCAAAGAGCTGCCAGCTCGTAGTAATCCTCGCTTCCTCTTGCCTTGCCAAACGCCCGGAATCGCCAACCCGCAACTCGCGCACTCCCCATTCTTCAACCGATTCTCCAAAACGTTGTGCCATGACCGTCGTATCAACAGCTCCCCGCAGCTAGGACAAGCGGTATTCGCCCCTTCGCTAAAAATGTTCCCTTCGTAAACGTAGTGCAGCCCCACATCCAGCGCGATTTTCCTGGCGCGATGCAAAGTCTCCGGAGGAGTAGGCGGTTTATCCCGCAACTTGAAATCCGGATGAAACGCCGTGAAATGTAGTGGCACATCCGGTCCCAAATTCTGCATCACCCATTCCGACAACTTGCCAATTTCCTCCGCGCCATCGTTCAACGTCGGAATCACCAGATTCGTCAGCTCGAACCATACCGATGTTTCATTCTTCAGCCACTGCAGCGTATCCAGCACCGGCTGCAAATGTGTCAGCGTAATCTTTCCATAAAAATTTTCCGTGAACGCCTTAAGGTCGATATTCGCGGCATCGATGTGGTCGTAAATGTCGTGGAACGCTTCGCGCGTTATATACCCATTCGAAACCATCACGGTTTTCAGTCCGTGATCCTTCGCCGCTTTACAAATGTCGATAACGTACTCTCCCCATATCGTCGGCTCGTTATACGTGAAAGCAATCGAATCGCATCCGTGTTCGATCGCCAGCAGCGGCACATCTTCAGGCGCAACCCGCTGCGAATGCACCTGGTCTTGCCGCGACTTCGAAATGTCCCAGTTCTGGCAGAAAAAGCACCCCATGTTGCAGCCCGCGGTGCCCATGCTGAACACCCGGCTGCCCGGCAGAAAATGGCTCAGTGGTTTTTTTTCGATAGGATCAATTTGCAGCGCAGCTGGCGAGCCATAGCCCAGGCTATAAAGTTTGCCCCCGCGGTTCACCCGTATGAAGCAAAACCCCGCCTGTCCCGCATGAATGTGGCAATGACGCGGACAAAGGTAGCAGTGCACCCGGCCGCCCGGTTCTGCTTCCCACCACGCCGCTTCGTGAAGTTGTTCGGTTTCCTGGAGG
>DATBBY010000190.1:0-30147 GCA_036270765.1 Candidatus Acidiferrum sp. | reverse complement strand
CTTGAAATGGAAAAGCAGGTTGCTAACAAGCTTCGTGGTGCATCTTCTGAAGAAGGCATCATGTCTGAAAGTACCCGCATCCGATATCGCCAATCCATCAGACACTTTACGGCGTTCCTCGGTGAGTCAAACACTCCACTTGACAACATCAGCGGCGGCACCATTGAGAAATTTAAGGTTGATCGTCACAAGAAAATCATTGCTTTAAAACAGGCTCGCGGTGGTTCCAGCATCGCTCTCGATATCGCTGTTTTGCATCGTATGTTCAATTTGGCTGTCTCCAAACAGATGATGTTGAAGAAGCCGATTGACCTGTCCAAGGAGTCGAAGCCCGGTAAGAACCCCAAGAACGGTGCTCGTCCGTTCACTGGTGAAGAATTGAAAAAGCTGCGCGAAGCAGCGGGAGAGGACTTGTTCATGTTCTTGCTGCTCCGATGGACTGGTCTGCGAAAGTCTGATGTTCTGAGCCTGAAGTGGGAAAACGTTCACTTCGGACGCGGGGTCAATGGCGAAGTCGATAAGATGACTCAGAAGCGAAGCAAGCTTGCCATCATTCCGCTATCAACCGAGTTGCGCAACGCCTTGGAGGATTTGTACCGCGATCAGAAGCCCCGCCAGGACGATCTGGTTCTTCTCAATTCCAAGGACGGAAAACCGTTCTCAGATCGGAAGCGGATGTACGAGCGAATCAGAGCGATGGGTGCTCGTGCCGGGGTCAAGCGAGTTACCCCACACTGCTTCCGCGACACTTTTGCTTGCGACATGCTGGCGCGTGGGACTGGAATCTACGAAGTCGCTCGAATGTTGGCTGACACCGTCGATACTGTTCAGAAGCACTACGCGCAATTCGTTCCGGCTGCTCGTGACGCAGTTCAGGTCAGGATGGACAGTGGCATCGGGATTGAAGAGCAGGCTCAGATTGCACAACAGCGCGGAAAGAGAGTTGTCAAGATTCGAGGATAGGCTCCGCGTTCTTGGTACGCCTCGAGGCGTCTGCCAAGTAGAACTCTAAGCAGGTTTTCCCGCACTCGCTGATGGCTGCTATCCTGCCTTGCGCTTTCATTCGCGCAAACTCGGGCCGTTCCGACGCGTTGGGGTCAGCCATTTTGCGTTCAGCATCTTTCCTGGTCTCGTAGACGAAAGTGTCTGCTACTTGCAGCGGAATGAATCCGGTTTTGTCTTCGAAAGAGATCGACCCAACCTGACTGTGGAATTCGCATTCCTTTGTCTGCATGTGGGCATGGACCTTTTTCCCTCGGGGGTCAGTTGAAAACCGGCCAACTGGGGTCAACACTGGAAATCCGTTAGACAAAACCGTTAGACGACCGTTAGATCGTCTGTAAGTTATTGAAAAATAGCGGACGGGCCTGTAAGCCGGATTCTGTGCGGCGTTACAACGCGCACGGCGCGCCGCAAACCGCGGTAATCATTCCTCTAGGTCCCGGTTTGCACCGGGACTCCAGCAGCCTACCCGAGGGTTTTCGATCTATGCGGCTTGCGCCACGTAAATTGGAGTGCGTCCTTTGCAGGAACGCCGCTCAATGAGCCGGGCCAGCTCTCCCCTCCTATTTGGCCTTGCACCACGCGGGGTTTTCCGTGCCCTCCCTATTGCTAGCGAGGCGGTGGGCTCTTACCCCACCTTTTCACCCTTACCTACGTGCGAGCATTGCGAGACGTCTCGCAGGTCTTGCCTGCGCGATGCCACCGTGCTGCGCTCCGCCGGCGGTTTACTTTTCTGTGGCACTATCCGTGGCTTCGCTTTGTAGCGAAGCCCCCTGGCGTTACCAGGCGCGTTGCCCTGTCAAGAGTTCTGGCCAACAAATCGTTGGCCATGCCTCAGGACGGTGTCCGGACTTTCCTCCCGCTGCCGCGCCTTGCGGCCCAGCAGCCAGCGATTACCCGGCCCGCCCGCTGCCTTAAGTATACCCTGCAAGTTCGCGTCTGCGACGCATGTACAATATTCTGCGGCTATGTCGCAGAACTTAGGCTGGTGAAATTCCGGTGACTATCCCATGACACAAAAAGAAAACTGGCCGAGTATCGCCGTAGTCGGAGCGGGCGCGGTTGGAGGATATTTCGGCGGCCTGCTGGCGCGGGCCGGAGCGCCCGTAACCATGATCGGGCGACCGGCGTTCGTTGACGCCGTAAATGAAAACGGTCTTTTTCTGGATACGGTGCAATTTCAGGAAAACGTCCACGTGCAGGCCTCCACGGAAATGTCCGCGGCTGCCGGAGCAGACATTATTTTGTTTTGCGTGAAGACCACCGACAACGCCGCGACCGCCAGACAACTGGCCCTGTTGCTCGCGTCTGGTGCTTTGGTCGTTAGTCTGCAAAACGGCGTGGATAACGTGGAACAGATTCGTGCTGCGTCCAGCCTCGACGTCTTGCCTGCAGTTGTGTATGTCGCGGCTTCCGTACCGGAGCCCGGAAAAATCAGGCATGTGGGTCGCGGAGATTTGGCGCTTGGTCCGAAAACTGAAAAAACTGAGCATTTGGCTGCGATTTTTTCGCGCGCGGACATCCCTTGCCGAATCACCGACAATATCGTGGGCGAATTATGGACGAAGCTGCTGTGGAATTGCGCGCTGAACGCCATTTCCGCGCTGGGACGCGTGAAATACGGGCAAATCGCCGCAGGCGCTGATGCGCGCCAAGTTGTGCAATCTCTAGTGGAAGAGTTTGTCGCGGTGGCTCATGCGGCCGGCATTACCCTTGTAGATGTAGAAGACGCAAGCGCCGCATTCGCTGGGGCATGCAAGATTGCTACACAAATGTCCGGAGCTTTATCGTCGACTGCGCAGGACCTGCTGCGTGGCAAGCGCACGGAAATCGATTCTCTGAACGGCTACATTTCCAGGCGCGGCGCGGAACTCGGCGTAGCCACGCCGGTAAATCACGCGCTATACACGTTGATTAAGTTAATCGAAGGCCGCGCGTAAGGTCGCGGTTAGAAAAGTATTGGCGCTATTGCGGCCATCTCTCTCCCGAAACATGCTCACCTTTGCCAGTTGCATTCGTCCATGACGGGCGTTGGTGCTGCGGACGGAGGGAGACACGTGTCTCGAATTCGCTTCAGGACATTATTAGGACTAGCTATTAGTGTTGCTGCGGCCGATTGTTCGGCACCGATGTGGTGCCAAGCGCCCCCGGCTGACTCTTCACACAAGAGAGAGCGATTCCGCAACGCGGAGATTACCTACGATTGGGTAACCAATTCTCAAGGCCAGAAAATTCATACTTTTGTAACTAAGCCAAAGTCCGTCAGCGGCAAAGTACCGGCAATTTTTTTCGTGGGCTGGTTGAGCTGCGACTCCGTGGAGTATCCCGACGGGGAAACTGATGGATTCGGAGCGATTTTCTGGCGCTTGATCGAGCAATCCGGCTTTGCCACCATGCGTATGGACAAGCCTGGCGTCGGCGAGAGCCAAGGTGCATGCGCGAAGACTGACTTTCAAACCGAACTGGATAGTTACCGCGCGGCTTTTGAGTCCATCTCGAAATATCCTTTTATTGATCAGAGTGCTGTTTTTGTTGTGGGCCTCAGCAATGGCGGCGGCACCGCCCCTTTGAGTGCGGGCCGACATCCGGTGCGCGGATATATCGCAGCCTCTTCCTGGGGCCGCACGTGGTACGAGCACATGCTTGAGAATGAACGCGTCAGACTTACGATGGATAAAAGATTATCCGCTGCGGAAATCAGCGATTCGATGCGGGGATTTACCGATTTTTATGCGCTCTATCTCATCCACGATAAGAGTCCCGGCGAAATCATCGCGCAGCATCCCGAATGGAAAACGCTTTGGTACGATGCACCCGATGGGCAATATGGACGCCCGGCCGTTTTTTACCAGCAACTGCAAAACTTAAACCTTGGAAAAGCGTGGCAGGAGGTCGATGCTCCAGTGCTGGTTCTGCATGGCACCGCCGATACGATCATGAGTCCATCGGACAGTCGCGCGATCGCAGATATTGTGAACCGCGCTCATCGTGGGCACGCTACTTATGCGGAAATTCAGAATGCCGACCACTTGCTCGCTGTCCACAACAAGCTTGAGGAGCATGTTGTTCCCACAATGATCGATTGGATGAAGAAACAGCTCGGCCAGCGTTGAAAAAAGTGCGAAGAGTCGCCTTGTCAACTGCCGAAGAGTTTATCGAATTCCTTTTCTGTGAGGACCGGCACGCCAAGGGCTTTGGCCTTGTCGTATTTCGAGCCGGGATCTGTGCCCACTACGACGTAATTTGTTTTCTTGCTGACCGAACCGGAGATTGTTCCGCCGTGTTGCTTTACGATCTCGGCGGCGTCTTCGCGGCTACGATTGGACAGACCGCCGGTGAAAACGAAGGATTTGCCCGCAAATTTGTCGCTTTTTATTTGGCGCTTTTCCATGGTGGGATGCACGCCGGCTTTGTGCAGTTTTTTGATGAGCTGGCGATTGGCCGGCTCGGAGAAAAATTCGGTGATGGCGGCGGCCACTTTCGGCCCAACTTCGGCTACCTCTTCGAGTTGTTCCTGAGTGGCGGCGGCAAGATCTTCCACCGAGGAAAAATGGCCTGCAAGCAATTCTCCGGTGCGCTCGCCTACAAAACTGATTCCCAGCGCATAGATGAGCCGCGCCAGGCTGTTCTTTTTACTGGCTTCAATTTCGTCCAGCAAATTTTGCGCTGATTTTTCCGCGAAGCGCTCCAGAGCGACCAGCTTGTCCAACTTCAGCGAATACAAATCCGCAACGTCGCGCACTAATCCTTGTTCGATCAGCTGATCGACGATTTTTTCTCCCAGGCCATCGATATTCATGGCGTGGCGCCCGGCAAAGTGGAGGAGCGATTCCCTTCTCTTCGCCGGGCACGCCGCATTCACGCAACGATAAGCCACGGTGTCTGGAGCTTTGTGAATGGTGCTGCCACATTCGGGACACTTCTCCGGCATGCGGAATGGCCTGCGATCCGCGCCTTCCTTCACAACTTTCAAAACGTGGGGGATAACTTCCCCGGCGCGTTCTACCAGCACAGTGTCGCCAATCTGCACGCCTAAGCGCTCGATTTCATCCATGTTGTGCAGCGTGGAACGGCTCACTGTGACGCCCCCGACTTGCACTGGCTCCAGAAACGCCACGGGGGTAAGCGTTCCGGTGCGCCCCACGTTTACCTGAATGTCTTTGATCACCGTGGTTTCCTGGCGCGCAGGATACTTGTAGGCGATGGCCCAGCGCGGTGCCTTGGCCGTGTATCCCAATTCGTTTTGTATGGGGATGGAATTTACTTTCACGACCACGCCATCGATTTCGTAGGGAAGCTTCTCGCGCTTGTCTTCCCAGTTATCGCAGTACTTCAACACTTCTTCGATTCCATCGCACAACTTCCAGTCCGCGGAGGCGCGAAAGCGCATTTCCTTCAACGCCTGCAAGGAGTCCGAAAGCTTGGTGAACGGCGAGCGCCCCTCGACCAACAAGTAGTAAGAAAAAAACTCCAGCCGCCGCGACGCGGTGATGGAGGAATCCAGAACGCGCACTCCGCCGGCGGCGGCATTGCGCGGATTCGCAAAAATCTTGCCGCCAGAAAGTTCCTGTTGCCGGTTCAATTCCGCGAAAGCCTTTTTGGGCATGACGATTTCGCCGCGCACTTCGAAATTCGGCGGCAACTTCGCTTTTTTGAGCGCAGCGGGATCGATACGGAGCGGTATCGAGCGGATCGTTTTTACATTGGGTGTGACGTCTTCGCCGGTACGCCCGTCGCCTCGTGTCACGCCGCGAGCAAGCGCTCCACTCTGGTATTGTAGCGAAATGCTCAGGCCATCGAATTTATGCTCGGCGATGTATTCGATTTTTTCGCGGCCGCTGCTTTCGCGCACGCGGCGGTCAAATTCGCGCAGCGCGTCGTAAGAAAACGCGTTATCCAGACTGAGCATGGGCCGCCCATGCTGGTAGGTTTGAAACCCTTCGCGCGGGGCGCCGCCGACGCGCACGGTGGGTGAATCCGCGGTGACTAGTTCCGGGTGCGCGGCTTCCAACTCCTTGAGTTTGCCCATCAGCCGGTCGTAGGCCGCGTCGGAAATTTCCGGGTCGTCCGCGACGTAATAGCGATATTCGTGATGACGCAGTTTTTCGCGCAGATCTTCGATTTCGTTTTTTATGGCGGCGCCGGCCCTGGCCATGAATCCCTCGTACGGAAATCTTTGCAGAAGAGATGCTGCGATTGCTCTCACATTATATAGAATGAATGGACGGATAGACGGACACGGACCTCGCCAATCGAATGACTACCGGGCTTCAGAATGCTCTCCTGATTCACAATCCCAATGCCGGGCATGGAGGCGCGCAACGCCGGCGCTCGTTGGATGAAGCGCGCAGGATTTTTGCCGCAGTGGGAATTGAAATCGAGCTTATCGAGACGAAGGGTCCGGGCGACGCGACTGAGATGGCGCAGCGAGCCACCAGCGAGCGCCGGGACTTGGTGGTGGCGTGCGGTGGCGACGGCACGTTAAATGAAGTGGTCAACGGGCTCGCCGGCCCGTCGAACGGCCATCGTGTTTCACTCGGTCTTCTGCCTGCGGGTACGGCCAATATTTTCGCGAAAGAGTTGAGCCTGCCCTGGGACATTCCCGGAGCGGCTCGCAAATTGGCGCACGGCAAAGTGGTCGACATTGCGCTGGGCCTGGCCACGCCGCTCCTCGAACCAGAGAAGCGAAAATATTTTCTCAGTGTCGCTGGCGCGGGGCCGGACGGCAGGATCGTTTACTCCATTGATCTGGAACTGAAGGCCCGCTTGGGCATTCTGGCTTATTGGTGGCAAGGCGCGCGCGAGATTTTTCGCTACGACTATCCGCATTTTCGAGTGGTGATTAACGGCCAGTCCTCCGTTGCCTCGCTGGCGATCGTCGGGCGCACCAAACATTACGGTGGGCCGTTCAAAATTACGACGCTGGCCGATTTGTATGAAAATAAATTTGAGGTGATGACCTTGAGCACGCGAAGCGGGTTACGTTACCTGAGCTATTTGCCGACTCTCTACATGGGCAAATTGCGCGGAACAAACGGGGTATTTTTCTCGAAGACAGATTCCGTGGTCTGCGAACCGCTGAATGGAAATCCGGTGCACGCGCAAGTAGATGGCGAACCACTTGGCCGGCTGCCGGTGGAATTCAAAATTGTGCCAGGGGCATTAAAAGTATTGATTCCCGAAGTCCCGGGCAAAAATGGATTGAGAACCACCGCGTCGGTTTAATATCGCTTAGCGCCGCGATGAACCGAGCTCCTCGCTGACATTTTATGGATACAGGCACGCACGCTTTGGCTTCGCTTGCGCTGTCTCGCGCTCTTTTTCCTCGCGCGCCCAGAATACTCTGGGCTTTCACGATTCCCGCCGGCGTGATCGCCGATATTGATGTATTCAGTGCATTCATAAGCCCGTCTGCTTATCTCACGTGGCATCGCACCTGCACGCATTCGTTGTTGGCGTCACTGATCATCGCATGTGTTTTTAGCGCGGTATATCAATCGTGGGCGTCGCGCGATTTAATTTCAAGATCGTCAGCGAGAAGCGTCTTTGTTGCGGTTTTATTGGCGCAATGGCTGCATCTGGCGATGGATGTGGCGCAATGGCAGGGCGTGGAATTGTTCTGGCCCATTAATCCCGTACGAATTGCATTGGATTGGCTGCCAGCGATCGATCCCTGGATCATCACCATCCTGGTCGCGGCCATCGTGTTGCCGGAATTCTTCCATCTGATCAGCTCCGAAATTGGCACGAAGGACAAATGGCCGCGCGGGTTCGTAGGCGCCATCGTAGGACTAACCATGGTGGCGTCTTATGTTGGCTTGCGCGCAGATCTTCATTCAACGGCTGTGGCGCAGATGCAAAATCGCAGCTACGCCGGTGAATTGCCAAGGCAAGTTGCAGCGTTTTCCGACTTTGTTTCCCTCGTCACCTGGCACGGCGTCGCGGAGACGGAGAGCGCCCTTCACAAAGTTACGGCGCGCATAAACTCTTCGCGACGTTCCACGCTGGACCCGGGCATAAATTTGTTCAAGCCTGAAGCGAATCCATTACTGCAAGCAGCGCAATCCACGGAAGCAGCAAAAACCTTTTTGCGCGTGGCGCGTTTTCCAAAAGCGACGATTCAGAAAATGGATACAGGGTCAGAAGTGCAAATCCGCGACTTGCGGTATGCGGCTGCGGGAGAAGCAAAACGCGAGCCGATGGTGACCATCGATTTCGATCCGAGAGGAAAAATAATTTCTGAAGAAGTTGTTTGGGCTAGCCGCGAAACACCGCGTTAGTCGCGACTAGATTGGCTTACGTTGGTTGTTTGATCGGCGGGCTTTTTTTGCCCTGTATCTCCGTAGGGATGTTTGGCGCGCAAAATTAATTGTGAAAGTCCGTAGCTGACGGCCACCAGCACCACCGCGGCGAGAGCCACGTTTAATTTGTGCCGCTGTAGAAACGGAAGCGCGCCGTCACCGTATCTCACCGCGAGATAGCCCACGCCGAAATATCGAAATAGCCGCGCCACGGTGATCGCGGAAGCAAAACTCAGCAATGGCATTTCAAATACTCCGCCGGCAAACACAAAAAACTTGAAAGGTATGGGCGGAGGCAACAACGCGGCCGCCAGCATACCGCCAAATCCATTTCTCTCAATCCAGTGGCGAATCGCCCCGCCGTGTTTCCCGGCTTTGCTATGAAAGAAAGCTTCGCCGCCTTTGCGGGCGATGAAATACAACAGAATGCACCCCAGAGTGGATCCTGTCGCCGCCATCAACGCGTAAAGTGGCATGCGTGAGGGATGCTCCCTGGATAATTCGATCAGCAAAAGATCGTTTATGACTGGGAAAGTCAAAACTGAGGAATCCAGAAATGAAATAAGAAAAAGTCCGGGCGCACCCAAGCTTCCGGCGAACGCGATGATCTTTTGTTTCCAGGTGTGGAGCGAAATCACCAAGTACAGCACCTCGCGTAGGTCACACTAACACCGTTGCCGGCAATATTCGGACAGTCATAATCCCTAGTGCGGGAAGAAAAACACTTAATTGCTAAGGCGGGCCGTGCTTTCCTCATAGCAGGGCCTCGATGCCCTGCAAAATTACGTCGTAAACGAAATGCAATTCCTCGCGCGTGATTACATACGGTGGTAGCACGTAAACCACATTGCCCAAAGGCCGTAACAACACCCCGCGGTCGATAAAAAATTGGTACAGCTTGGTGCGCATGGCGGATAAATAACCCGCATCGTCGGCACGAAGCTCAATCGCACCCATGGTTCCGATCTGGCGCACATCCGCGACTTGCGGCATTTTACGGAATTGCTCGAGGCGCTCGGCGTTGACGGCGGAGATCATGGCGATGCGTTCAAACACCGGCTCATCGTCAAAAATCTGTAGGCTGGCGTTGGCCGCGGCGCACGCCAAGGCGTTTCCGGTATAGGAATGCCCGTGATAAAAGGTGTGCAAGCGGTCTTTGCTGCGAAAGGGCGCCTCCACGCGATCGCTGCACACCGTCGCGCCCATCGGTAAAAACCCGCCGGTAATTCCTTTTGACAGGCACATTAAATCCGGAATCACGCCGGCCACTTCGCAGGCAAACATTTTTCCGGTGCGACCGAAGCCGGTCAGCACCTCATCGGCGATCAGCAGAACATCATAACGAGTGCACAGCGCGCGCACTTTTAGCAGAAATGCCACGGGGTGAACGATCATGCCGCCTGCGCCTTGTAGCAATGGTTCAACTATCACCGCGGCAATGCGTTCGTGATTTTGCTCCAGCAATGTTTCCAATTGCTGCACGCACTCGATGTGACAGGTGGCGCGCGTGAGGCCCACCGGGCAGCGGTAGCAATACGCCGAATGCACACGATGCACTGCATAACGCATGGACTGAAATGGTTTGTTGAAGAGTGAATCGTCGCTGGCGGACATCGCGCCGGCGGTGTCGCCATGATAGCCATGGGCTAGCGCGACGATCTCGGATTTTTGTGGGCGGCCAGTGTTGCTGAAATGCTGCACCGCGATTTTTAGCGCTACTTCTACAGCTGTTGAGCCGTCATCGGAAAAAAACAGGTGCGTCATTTCTGGTGGCAAACGCTTGCGCAAGCGGGAGGCCAGTTCCTCCGCGGCGTCGTGTGTGAAGCCCGCCATAATGACGTGCTCCACTTTGCAGGCCTGCTGCGCGATGGCTTCCGCGATGCGCGGGTTAGCGTGTCCGTGGAGATTCACCCACCAGGACGAAACCGCATCCAGAATGCGCCTCCCGTCTTTGGTGTAGAGATAGACGCGTTCGGCGCGCACCACGTGCAGCGGAGGCGCATCCATCGCGGCGTTGGTAAAGGGATGCCAGATGCGCAGCGGCGAACTCATTTATTGGGAAAAGGCGGCGCGGTCGAAATTATTCATGAACACTTGCATCAGCGCGGTGCGGTGCAAACTGGGCAAGCGCGGAATTTCTCCAATGACGCGCACGTGCCCGAAGCGTTCAATGGTTTCACGATTCTCGCGGTTCTGATCGCCAATCAAAACTACGCCGTGCACCGGAAGCTCCGCGGCGTGCAAGGCCGCCAGCGTTAGTAAAGTGTGGTTGATGGTGCCGACGTTGCTTCGCGCGGCAAGAATTACCGGTAGCTTGAATTTAGCCATCATGTCCAGCATGAATTGCTTGGCGTTGATGGGCACCAGCACGCCGCCGGCGCCTTCGACAATGAGCCAATCGTTGTTCAGGGTCGTGGGCAAATTAATACGCGCCAGATCAATTTCCACGCCTGCCCAGCGCGCGGCGAGGTCGGGCGAAACCGGAGGCACAAATTTGTAAACTTCTTCGAGGGTGCGATCGGTGCCCAGGCCGGCGAGGCGCATCACCGTCACGCGGTCGGAGCCTTCGAGCGTGCCGGTCTGTATCGGCTTCCAGTAGACAGCATCAAGCGCAGCGCAAAGTAATGCCGCGAGCGTGGTCTTACCCACACCGGTGTCTGTGCCCGTAATAAAAAAATGGTGCCTCATGCTGAGCCCGCCAACGCCAGAGGAATCGGATGATGCGATTGCGCGCGCCATGTGGATAGAGCTGCCGCCAGCTTCTCAAGTTCCGAGGCAGTGAGTTTGTGGGTCACCGAGAAGCGTATGCGCGCGGTGCCTGGTGGCACGGTGGGCGGGCGGATAGCTCTGACCGCAAAACCAGCGCGCTGCAAAAATTCCGCGGCGGCGACGGCAGCGTCGTTGGTACCAATCACGGCAGGAACAATTTGAGTGGTGGTGCCCAGGGTTTCCCAACCATCGCGTTGCAAGGATTTCGCGAAGGCTTGCGAGCGCGAAAGCAATTCTGCCCGCTCAGTATTCATTGCCGCGGCGAGACGCAGGGCGGCGCGAATTTGTTCCGCCATGTATGGAGGCATGGCGGTGCCAAAAATAAATGTGCGCGCGTGATTGATCAAATGTTCGCGGAGCGCTGCCGTTCCACAAACAAATGCGCCGGCGCTTGCTAAAGCTTTGCCGCAGGTGTGCATGGCGGCGAGGATTCGGCCGTCGGCCTGGAATCGCGCGGCAATTCCGCGTCCATCTGGTCCATGCACAGCGGTGGCGTGCGCTTCATCGACAATGACGCTGGCGCCATACTTTTCTGCAAGGGCGACAATTGCGTCGAGCGGGACCACATCACCTTCCATGCTGAAAACTGTTTCGGTCACAATCAGTTTGCGTCCGGGCTTCGATTGATTTTCTTTCAGGGAAGATTCCAACGAGTTCAGATCGCGATGGGAATAAATTATTTTTCGCGCGCCGGACAGGCGAATTCCATCGATGATACTGGCGTGATTTAACGCGTCAGAGAAAAACACATCATTCTTATTCGCCAAAGATGTGAGCAAGCCGATGTTGGCCGCATAGCCGCTGCCAAAGTACAAAGCCGCTTTACTGCCGGCGAAAGCGGCGAATTCTTCTTCCAGCTCATTCCACACCACGGCCTGGCCGGAGAGCAGGCGTGAGCCGGTGCTGCCGATACGAGCAGTCTTGGCTACGGCCTGGACTACGGATTGCTTCAGCGGCGGATTGTCCGCCAATCCCAGATAATCATTGGAGCAAAGATTTACGCCGCTGATTTCGGCCAGCGTGCGGCGCTGGCTCCGCGATTCGAGTTCGCGCAGCCCCGCTTGTAATTCCGCTTGCAGTGAGTCGTTAAAGTCAGATGGCATGCGATTCGAGTGGCTTCAATCCCAGAGTCTGTAGCAGCTGTTCGTCCTCGTCCGCGCCGGGGTTGGGAGTAGTTAGCAATTTCTCGCCGACGAAAATTGAATTTGCGCCCGCGAGAAAACATAGAGTCACAGCTTCCGGCGACAGTTGTTTTCGTCCCGCCGCAAGGCGTACACGCGAAGCGGGCATCAGCACACGAGCCGTGGCGATGGCGCGCACCATTTCGAGTGGGTCGAGCGCAGGCTTCTCCGCGAGCGGCGTGCCCGCGACGCGTACCAGCATGTTGATGGGCACACTTTCCGGATGCGGCTCCAGGGTGGCGAGCTGGTGTAGCAAGCCGATGCGGTCTCGTTCGCCCTCGCCCATGCCTAAAATTCCGCCGCAACAAACGGTGATGCCTGCTTTGCGCACGGATGCGAGAGTGCGCAAGCGGTCGTCGTAAACACGGGTGGTGATGATCGAACCGTAAAACTCCGGCGAGGTATCGAGATTGTGGTTGTAAGCGGAGAGGCCCGCTTCTTTAAGTCTCGTGGCCTGGCTGTCCGTCAACATTCCCAGCGTGCAGCAGACTTCCATGCCCAGGGCCGAAACGCCGCGAACCATTTCGAGCACGTTGTCGAAATCTTTGCCTTCGGGAGCTTGCCGCCAGGCCGCGCCCATGCAGAAACGGGTGACGCCGCGGGCGGCTGCTTCGCGAGCCACGGAGATTACGTGTTGCGGGTCCAGCAATCCTTGACGTTCCACGTCAGCATCGTAATGCGCGCTTTGCGGACAATATGCGCAATCTTCGGGGCATCCGCCGGTTTTGATGGAAATTAATTGGCAGGTCTGCACGCGGTCGGGAGCGTGAAATTGGCGGTGTATGGTTTGCGCGCGAAAAATTAATTCAGGCAGCGCGGTGCGATAGATCGCGGCCACCTCTTCGCGACTCCAGTTGCGGCGAACCGCTGTGCTCGCGGCCTGATCGCTGGCGAAAGATACGGCGGCTGCGGATGAAGATACCGATGGGTTTGTGCTCATAATCCCCGACAAGTTAATTGTATGACTGGCCCAGACCGGCGGGCCGAATTTAAAATGGCATGTTACCATCGCTAGACGGCAGCGTCTCGCCATTCCAGGTGATTCATTCCCGTCGACACAAAATCGACGCATTATTAATGACGCGATAGAACCCTACCGTGGCGGCGGCTTTAGCCCTTTTTTAGGCCGCCCGGACGGTTTGACCGCTATCGCTGCTAAATGTTATAAATCAACGCTTTGTTGCCAGCCCGCACAAAGCCTTTTCGCTCTCCCTGGGAGGGGTTCCGGGGATGGTCAGGCTAAGATAACAGTACAAGATAGCCCGTGCAGATTTGGCGCAGGGCCCTGTTTTAAATTTGCGGGGTGCGCCGCTGGTGCGGCTGTACGCATAGAGAAAAGTTCGCGGAATGTACTACAGAGCGCTGGCTCTGAAACCATTGGTAAATTACGGAGGAATTGTTGATGCGCAACTGGTTTGATAATTTGTGTTCGCTCGCTCGCGGGCCCCTAAAAATAAGCGCTGGAGCGGCGTTCCTCTCAATGCTCGGCTGCGTATCGACCCGCGCTCAGGAAGTTCAAGAGGCGGGTGGCGAGGCCAATCTAAAGCTGCCAGATCTGTCACAGGTCTCCTTTCTCGGTATTGACGGGCACAAAATTCTCTTGTTCGGACTGATTTTCTGCGTGTTCGGGTTGATTTTCGGCCTGGCGATTTATAGCAAGCTCAAAAATTTGCCCGTGCATAAATCGATGCGCGATATTTCCGAGCTGATTTATGAAACCTGCAAAACCTATTTGATCACGCAAGGCAAATTCATTCTGCTGCTAGAAATTTTTATCGCCATCGTAATCGTTCTTTATTTCGGTGTGCTGCTGAAATTCGAAGCCATGCGCGTTGTGATTATTTTGTTGTTCAGCCTGGTGGGCATCGCGGGGAGTTATGGGGTGGCGTGGTTTGGAATTCGAGTGAACACTTTTGCAAATTCCCGCACCGCGTTTGCCAGCCTTCGCGGCAAGCCGTATCCCATTTATCACACGCCGCTGCAGGCGGGCATGAGCATCGGGATGATGCTGATCAGCGTGGAGCTGCTGATCATGCTGTTTATTTTGCTGTTCATTCCGGGGGACTACGCGGGACCGTGCTTCATCGGGTTTGCGATTGGCGAATCGCTGGGCGCTGCGGCGTTGCGTATCGCGGGCGGAATTTTTACCAAGATTGCGGACATCGGCTCGGACTTGATGAAGATCGTCTTCAAAATTAAGGAAGATGATGCGCGCAATCCGGGCGTGATTGCGGATTGCACCGGCGACAATGCCGGCGACTCCGTCGGGCCCAGTGCCGACGGCTTTGAAACGTATGGCGTGACGGGCGTCGCGTTGATCACTTTTATTTTGTTGGGAGTTTCGAGCCCCACAGTACAAGTGCAATTGCTGGTGTGGATCTTCATCATGCGCATCGTGATGCTGATTGCCAGCGCGGCTGCGTATTTCATCAACGGGGCGATTGCCAAAGCAAGATTCGGGAATGTAAACGAGATGAACTACGAGTCTCCGCTCACTTCCCTGGTGTGGATCACTTCGGTGGTTTCGATCGGCTTCACCTACCTGGTTTCTTACCTGATTATTCCATCGCTTGGACAGGACACCACGCAATGGTGGAAGCTGGCGACGATTATTTCGTGCGGCACTTTGGCTGGGGCGATTATTCCCGAGCTGGTCAAGGTGTTTACGTCCACGGAGTCGCGGCATGTGCGAGAAGTGGTAAGTTCCGCGCAGGAAGGCGGGGCCTCGCTGGGTATTCTTTCCGGATTTGTGGCGGGAAATTTTTCTGCGTATTACATCGGACTGGCTATGGTGGTGCTCATGTCGTTGGGGTATTTGATCAGCGAGATGGGGCTGGCGACATTTATGATTGCTGCCCCGGTGTTTGCGTTTGGGTTGGTGGCGTTCGGCTTTTTGGGCATGGGACCGGTGACCATTGCAGTGGACTCGTACGGTCCGGTGACGGACAACGCGCAATCGGTTTATGAGTTGTCCTTGATCGAGCAAATTCCTGGCATTCAGCAGGAGCTGAAGCGCGATTACAACATTGACGTGAATTTCGAACGCGCCAAAGAAATGTTGGAAGCCAATGATGGTGCGGGAAATACGTTTAAAGCTACGGCCAAGCCGGTGCTGATCGGGACCGCGGTAGTGGGCGCGACGACCATGATTTTTTCCATCATCATGGCGCTGACTCACGGGTTGACGATGAACGTGAACAAGCTGTCGCTGTTGCATGCGCCGTTCGTTCTGGGGCTGATTACCGGCGGCGCGATGATTTATTGGTTTACGGGGGCGTCGACGCAGGCGGTTACTACCGGCGCTTATCGCGCGGTTGAATTCATCAAGGCGAACATTCACCTGGAGGAAGCCAAGGCCGCGAGTATTGCCGACAGCAAAAAAGTGGTGGAGATCTGCACCAAGTATGCGCAGAGGGGCATGCTGAACATTTTTATCGCGGTGTTTTTTGCGACGTTGTCCTTTGCGTTCGTGGAGCCGTTTTTCTTTATTGGGTATCTCTTCAGCATCGCGATTTTCGGCTTGTATCAAGCGATTTTCATGGCCAATGCCGGCGGGGCGTGGGATAACGCCAAGAAGATCGTGGAAGTGGAGTTGAAGCAAAAAGGAACTCCGCTGCATGATGCGACGGTGGTCGGCGACACGGTGGGCGATCCATTTAAGGACACTTCTTCGGTGGCATTGAATCCGGTGATCAAGTTCACCACGCTGTTCGGTTTGCTGGCGGTGGAACTGGCCGTTCAGCTAACGATCACGCAAGGATCTAATGTTACGCATGCGCTGGCTGCGGCGTTTTTCGCGGTTTCGTTTTTCTTCGTTTACCGCTCGTTCTACGGGATGCGCATCCGGCAGGAA
This sequence comes from Candidatus Acidiferrum sp., assembly GCA_036270765.1. GTDB lineage: Bacteria > Acidobacteriota > Terriglobia > Acidiferrales > UBA7541 > Acidiferrum. The sequence goes on along the minus strand of DATBBY010000190.1, from coordinate 14,041 downwards.
GCGCACTAGGGCGAGGTCATTTATCCAGGGAAGACCCGACCGCAGAAAAGACGTTTGGGGCCGTAGAAGAAAAATCAAATTACGACGAGGCCATTCGGAAATCGAATGGCCTTTTTTTATGTCGGCGTAAGTATCGGCGAGAAATGTCGACGCGCCGACAATTAAAGTAATACTTTAATTATTCAGTAACTATAACATCTTAGTAACATTGCAGGCGTTCGAATCGCGCGCGTTCGAATGACTCGCGAAATTGTCGGCGCTGCTGGTCGAATGAGGCCTGTTACGGGATTCCAACTCGGCGTACCAAATCCTGAAAGCGAGGATCTGAATGTAAGCTGTCGAATACTGGTTCGACTTTGAGATTGATCATCAGATCGTCACGTTCCTCATAACCTCTTTCCAGCCATTTGAATGCGCACTCTTTATCACCAATGCGCACACACGCTTGCGCCACCAGCACCGGCTCTACGTACTTTGATTTTGCGGTGTCTTTGTAATTTTCGAGCGTGCGCCGCCAGTAACCTTGGGCGCCGGATTTGGCAAATGCTTCTTTGAGTTGCGCCATTTTCCCTGGTTCGGTCCCAAACAATTCGTCGGCTTTCAAGGATTCTTGAGCGGCTTTCTCCGAATTGCCCTGTAGCTCGTAAACGGTTGCCGCAGAGAAATGAGCCCAGGTCCATTGCGGTGCGACGCGAAGCAACTGTTCGGAACGTTCCCGGGCGAGATCCTCGCGACGGGCGAGAACGAACACCCAAATGGGGTAGTCCCAGTTTAACGGTGATGGAGTGAGGCCAATAACTCGTTGAGCCTCAGCGACCGCTGGTTCTGCCTGGCCTCGAGCCGCGAGTCCGCGGGCATGCCAGGAGTGAACCCAGAAGAAGCTCGGGTTCAACGCAATAGCTTGTTTGTATTCTTCTTCCGCCGCGGACCAGTTCCAGTCATAAAAAAGGTGAATCACTCCCAGCGTGCTGTGGGATTCCGAAATGGTATTGTCGAGCGCCAAAGCTTTCATCGCGAATTCGCGAGCTTTGGGCATGCGGTCGCGTGGACCTTGCGCCATCCCGGGAATCCACACGGCATATACGCTAGCCAGCGCGGCGTAGGCATTTGCGAAGCTTGGATCCTTCTCAATCGCTTGTTGGAAGTAATTAACGGCCTTCTGCGAAGCCTCTGAGTTTTCTGCGAAATTCCACGCAAAGCGGCCCTCCATGTACAAGTCTTGCGCCTCCGAATTCACAGGCCGGCGAACCGTCAGCAGCTCTCGTTCCGTCTCGGTGATGTTGAGTCCAATTTTCAGCCCGACCGCTTGCGCGATTTCCCCCTGCACCGCCAGCGCGTCCGCGACTTCGCTTTCATAGCTCTCTGCCCAAAGATGGCGTTCTGGAGATGCTTGAACGAGATTTGCGGTGATGTGCACGTGGCTCCCCGATCGCGTCACGGTTCCTTCGACGATCGCATCCACGTTGAGTTCCCAGGCAATTTCCGGTAATGGTTTCTTGCTTCCCTTGTATTGCAAGGTGGATGTCCGAGAGATCACTCGCAGAGCACTGATCTTTCCCAAGTCCGTCGTCAACTCTTCGGTCATTCCATCGGCGAAGTACTCCTGGTTCGCATCATTTGAAAGATTTACCAGCGGGAGAACCGCAAGCGACTGAATTCGCGGCGCACCGTGGCGCCCGAACAGGCGCTCACTCACCGAGCTGGAACTCAAGCCGACGAAGAGCGCAATGCCTACTACACACGCGAGGACCAAAATGCTCGCACGTGTCCCGTGGACACGCGAGGCGGCTCGATCGGGCGCCGGTCCCGGGGTCCCGGATTCGATGGTTGCACCTTCGTCTCTGGCCAATTCGGTCGCATGCGGCGAGATAGCGGCGGCGACCCGCTCCGCGGGAGGCGTCGTCCCGTTTACTGTTCCGATGAATCGATACCCGGTCCGGGGCAGCGTTTCTACGTAGATCGAACGCCCGGACGAATCGCCCAGAGCCTCCCTCAATTTGACAATTGCTTTATTCAAGCTGCGGTCGAAATCAACATAGACATCGGCGGGCCAGAGTCTCGTTCGAAGCTCCTCGCGGGTCACCACGTCACCCGGGCGATCGAGGAGAATCAGCAGCAGTTCAAATGGTTGGTGCTGGAGTTTTACCCGGGAGCCATTTTTTCGGAGTTCGCGCGCACGTACGTCCACTTCGAAAACGCCGAAGCGCAGGCCCCTCTGGGGTGAGGAGATACTTGGCATGCGATTTCCTGGCTGGCCGCGAGTATATAACAGCGGCTTTAAGGAAGGCGAACCTCAGAACGCCTGGGAATGTGTCGCGCCAATCGATTGTAAGGGCGAACGTTAGTAGGGAATAAAGAAATCCCCGGCAGGTGCATTGCTTTCTTTTGGGATACGACGCACAGTCCGCCGCGACAGGAACGGCAAGCGAAAATCCCCCTTTTCCGCGTGTTCCTTCAATCTGAGAAATCTCAAGGAGACACCATGAATCGGACTATAAACAAAGTATTCCCAGCGCTTTTGGGCCGTCGATTTCGCACCGCTTTCCTGATTGGGGCGGTGTTGGGGATGTTGTTTGCCGCATCCGGCGCGAAGGCTGGTTGCGCCGTTCCTTACAAGGCGGGAGCCGCGCCTGCGATTCCCTTCATCAGCCCTCATTCGGACGGAGACTCGAAGGAGCACGAGCATGGCACTATCGTGGGTTTGTGGCATGTAATTTACACGGGAGAGTCTGATACCAATTTCCCACCGGGAGGTCCTTACCCTCCCACACCCTTCACGTTCCTCGAATCTTTCAAGACCTGGCACGGGGATGGGACGGAATTTGAAAATGCGTTTTTGCCGCCTTCTGCCGGAAATATCTGCTTCGGCGTCTGGAAGGACTTGGACAAGGGCGCTGTCAAACTGCACCATATCGGTTTAATGTTTAACGCCCAAGGCGGTATTTCAAGCATCTTCACTGTGGACGAAACGGATACGGTCGCGTCCGATGGCAAAACCTACACAGGTGCATTCGATTTTAAACTCTGGCCGCCCAGCTACGATGCCGTCGGTGTGGGGACGCCAATATCAGAGGTCAAGGGAACCACGGCCGCTACCCGCATCACCGTCGATTAACAAACTTCTTGGCCGCGTGACACCAGTTTCAGATAACGGTGAGAGAGGCGCAGGGGATGCCGCGCCTCTTTCACAAACAATCCCTTCCGAGGAGCGGGCTTGCTCTCCGCTGCCCCGCCTCCAGCCACTATCGGATGATCGGCCCTTGGAACTATTAAGAATCGGAACCGGGACCCCGGGGCGAGCCGCACTCTTTCCAAAGCTTTTCCCAATTCCAGAGTCCGGACATAACGTTGATTGGCAACGGGAAGCCAAGTTGATGCGCGAGCATGCAGATCTGCCCGCGGTGGTGGGCCTCGTGGGCCAGCATGTAGCACAACATTTCCACGCCAACCGGCCAAGGCTTCGCCCAACCGTCTCTGTGAAACTTTTCGATGCGGCCTCCGTTTTCGCCGAGCGCTTCAGCGAGCATCTCTGAACAGCGAGCGGCGCTTTCTGCGAGTGCGGCGCGAGCTTGCTGCGGCGTGCACTTCGTTCGGTGGAGTTGGCGCGGAACTTTCAGGTGCGGGGCGGTCAGCCGAATCCATTTGGCGCGGACGTTGTGCATGTGGGTGAAAATCGCGGCAATCGGGCGGGTCTTGCCGGGCGGTTTGGCTTTCCAAGCGCGCGGCTCGAGATGTTCGATGAGCATCTGGTTCATGCGGTCGTTGGCGGCAAAGATCTGGGCCGCGGACCGACCGAGTTGTGTGTGAACGTTGTGCCTAGGCGTGGCCACGTCGGCGCGCTCCTTGCCCGAGAAATAATTAGTCCATAATGCTGTAATCCAAGTAAGGCTTTGAAATTTCTCGAATTTTGTCATTCGGCTGTTGAGTCAAGCCGTCCTGTACATCGCCAACGGGCAGAAACTTAACATCAACTTTAATGTACGGGCATCCTTTCAAGACGTAAGTCCTCTGCGTTCGAGTTGAGAGACCACCTTCCGCAGCGTAAACCCTCAACAAATTCCTTCGGGTCATTCCCGGCTTAATGTCGCACGTCCAGCGAAGCACACTGGCCACCCACTCAGTGTGAGCGGAATCAAAAGGAGCGTCGCCCTCCAAGGTGGCGAATTCAGCAGGCTTTCCTGTACTGGTGTTGTGCTCGATTTCAATTCGGGTATTCTCAATTTCGGTGGAATAGCCCTTACCATAATTTGTTTTGCTGATGTAGCCGAGTAACAGCATAGCCGCTGTTGGTCTACGGTCGGTATTTACGGCGATAAGCTGAGGGGCTTCAAAAGCTAGTTTCAATATCAATAGCGTCTGCCTTTCCTTTTCAGACGAATTCAAATCTTCCATGGAAAGGCTTCTCATCAGGGCGAGGGCGGCCGCATCACCCGCCCGGTTTAAGATTTTCTCGTCCCAACCCGTGTAGGCAGGATAAGACAGCAGTCTAATCACTGCGGCTTTAACCTCGCACATTGAGCTGAAATCATCATTTGAACATTTTTGTGAAGTCGTAGTAGTTGTGAGCACGAAAAACATGACTGGTAGGAGAAATTTCGTCATCGTTACCCCCGACACGGAACGTTCCTAAGAGACGAGATGCAGGAATTGTGTCTTGCAGATGCGTCTTATCACAAGTTTCGCTTATGAGGGGCTCCTTGCCAAGAACTTGAATCGGTGTCCTCCTACTCCCCGGCAGTGTCCCTCGCTGGAACACGGTGTCAGAATTCCGCGGGCATTTCGCTATGACGTCGTGCTACGCGGGTTCCGACGGATTAACTGTCGGCGTGGTAGTATCACTCCGATTTGCGAAAGCAATTCGGGTCTTAGGAGGCGGCTAAACATGGCGAGATTGGAATCCGTTCGGGTGGTGGCGAGAGTACCGAGTTCTGTTTGGGCTGTTCCGGCTACGACGATTACTTCGCGGCACTCTGGAATCTGGGATGAATAATTCGGCAAAAATTCATTGGGTGCGGATTTTGATAGGCGGATTTCTGGCCGAGGCATCGGTGATTGCGGTGGTCATTCCGGTCTTGTTGTTGTTTGGCCAGCATGCGGTGGCCTACGCCGCGTTATCGGGATCTCTGGTGATGTGTTTTTTGTTAGCTTTGTGGGTGGGGCGACGCGTCGATTCACTCTTGGTTCTGCACGGAATTCTGGTGGGAGTTGTCGCCATGCTTGTGTATGTCGGTTTAACTCGGGGCCGACCTGAACCTCCGGCCTATCTCGTTGCGCATGTTTTAAAAATTCTCGGTGGTGCGGCGGGGGGATTCTCTGCGGAACGTCGACGAAAGGCGATGAGTGGCGCGACGGCAGATGTCGTTTAGGGCTGCTTGCAATTTAGCATCATGGGACGAACGCTCAGAAGAACTTCGCAATTTAGTTGGGTGATGTTTCCACGTTACAAGACCCACCTGCCACGGCAGGTAAACCCTCCAAAAATCTGAGGGCGGGGCACCCTCCGCGTTGTTTCAGTCTGGCGATTCTCACTTCATTTAAATTTTGATGAGGCCAGGGAAGCGGTGGGGGTTGTTGTCGAAGCCGGGGAAAACGGTGGCGAGATCTTTTACGCCGATGTGTTTGGTCAGGGTTTCGCCGAGGACGTAGCGGAAGTCGGTGGTCAGGGCGAGGTCGCGGCCGTCGTTTAATTGATGATCGTCGAGGCCGGGCCATTTGCCGTAGACTTTGCCGCCTGTTACGTCACCACCCATGACGAACATGCAATTGGCGTGGCCGTGATCGGTGCCACGATTACCGTTTTCCTTGGCGGTGCGGCCGAACTCGCTCATGGTAACGACCACTATGTTCTGCATGCGGTCGCCCATGTCCTGATGAAAGGCGCCGAGGGATTGGCCGAGGTCTTTCAATAAATTGGAGAGCTGGCCTTGCACGCCGCCTTCGTTGACGTGATTGTCCCAGCCACCGCAATCGACGAACAAAACTTCCACGCCGACTTTAGCTTTCAGGAGCTGGCCGATTTGCTGCATGTTTTGTCCCAGTCGGCTGGTGGGATATTGCGCGCCATTTTCCGGTGGCAATTTGCTGGTGTCGATTTTGCTGAGCATGTCGATGGCTTCAAAAGTTTCCGTGCCGGTACCGTGAAGCGCGTGGTCCACGCTTTGGGAATACATAGCTTCGAAGCCGCCCTGGACTACGTTGTTCATGGCGGCGGATTGCGGGATGACTTTGAAATTTTTTAAATCCGGGAGAGCGATGGCGCCGGCGCTGCCTCGCAACATGCGCGGAAGATTCGGGCCCATGGCCACGGCGCGAAATGGCGACGCGTTTTCTTCGGGGATGGTCTGCAGCGCGCGGTCGAGCCAGCCGTCATCGGTGGCCTTCACGCCGGGCGTGCCGGACTCCATGAAGTCCTGCGCGTCGAAGTGCGAGCGAGTGGGGTCGGGCGAGCCGGCGGCATGCACGATGGCCAATTGATTTTTGTGGAACAGCGGCTCGAGGGGCGCGAGGCTGGGATGCAATCCGAAATATCCGTCGAGATCGATGGCGGCCTCTCCTTTTGCGCTGCGGCGAGGCTGAGGAATGGCGATTGAGGGGCGCAGACGGTAATAGTTCGATTCAGCGAAAGGGACAACGATATTTAGTCCGTCGGCGGCGCCTCTTTGAAACAGCACGACCAGCTGTTTTTTGTTGGGCATCGGCGTGGCCGCAACCGCGCGTTGCAAAAACGCGGGCATGGCGCTCAGGCCCACCATGGCTATGCCGCCTTGCTTCAAAAAATATCGTCGGGAAAATCTCATGTGCTGCTCCTTCTGTTGCAACTGCGACTGAAGACCATCAACTGAGTATCAACTCAGCTGCGGTTAGCGTCTCTGAAATTCCGGAGCGCCGAGGACCAAGCCGGTAACTACGCCCAGGTCAACTTTTTTTACTGGATCATCGAGCTTAGCCTGCAAAACTTGCGGGCTGTCCAATTGCTTTTGAAGCGTTTCTAATGTTGTCGGGCTGGCTTGGCCGCCCAGAAAAATCTGTAGTGCGCGTTCCAGCGCGACCTTCGGCTCGGTGGCGTCAACGCCCAACAACGAAGCTACGTCGGCGCGAGAGCCGCGAATTTTATTCCCCGCCAAGGTCAAAGAAAAATTCAGACGATTCAAGAGCGCGCCGGTATTAACCCAGGCTTCCGCGGTATCGGCGTATCCGGTGGGGGGCTGACATTGGTAGAGCGGCTCGCCGATGCGCCCGACCCATTGCACGAGGGGCATGGCGGTATCGGCATCCGCGCCGAGCGCACGCACCGCGGATACCGCCAGTTCGAACGGAGTTTTGATTTTTGCACGGTAGGCTTCGCGGGACCAAAACTCCGGCGAGTAAATCATGGTGTGCATGACCGCGCGAATATCGCCGTCGCTGGATTCAAATGTTTTGGCCATGCGCGCGACCAAGGGAGCCGGGGGATTGTCAGAAACGAATCGGCGCGCCAATTTAGTGGATATGAATTTAGCGGTGCTGTGTTGACGCACGAGCAGCTCGATAGCTTGCTCGCCGTCTTTCATTCCGCCGGCGTGAATTTTCTTTTTCAGAACAATTTTCTGGTCGGGGTCGTGGAGCTTTTCGTCAAATTTGAATTGCGGGTTCAGACGCGGCTTGTCGATGGTCCAGCCAGTGAAGCAGCGGGCCAGTTCGGTTACGTCTTTTTGGGTGTAGCCGCCTTCCACGCCCAAGGTGTGAAGCTCCATCAATTCGCGGCCGTAATTTTCATTGAGGCCGCGGGTGTTTTTCTTAGGCTGCTGGTTCTGCGGCTGTGGAGGGCGATTAAAACGCCCGCGATTTTGGCGCATGGCGCGCAACGCGGCTTGGTGCTGGGCTGCGTTGGGATCGACGCTGAGAAAATTATCGAGGTAAAAAAGCATTGCGGGGCTTTCGGCCGTGGCGGTGACCAAATCCTTGAACTTGCCCAAGGTATGCGGCTGGATTACGTCGCGTTCATAAGAAGTGAGGTACCACTTGTCTTCGCCTTTGGCGGCGTAGACATTGAAATGGTTGAACCAGAAATCGTCCATCACCTGCTGCAATTGGCGCTCGCTGTAAATGGCGCGAGTCACTTTGGCCATGGCCAGTTCTTCGATCACGCGCTGCGGCTTTTTGCTGTTGTCGGCAATTATGCGTGGGACGGCGTTAGGGTCGGGGCCGCTCAATACATTTCGTTTTCCGGCGCCAGGAGTGGTCAGATTGGCGGCGACTTCGGGATTCGTTGGCGACGGCTTGGTCTTCATGGAGACCGGGACGCTGGCTTGGTCTGCAACGTTTACTTCGGGGGAATTATTTGAAGCGGATTGTCCGACGGCCGCGGAAGTTGACGGGGGCGCAACGGTTGCTTCACCAGCATCCGCTTTGACTGATTGTTGATTGGAATTTGTGGCGGCGTCTTTGCGCTTGCCGGCCTGAATGGCGGCTTGCTTTGGCTGCGGATATTCTGCGATCAGTTGCGCCGAGGACATCGAGAGCGTGGGAAGATTTTCGAGACGCGCACTCAGGGCACTGTCATCAATCGAATTTGGCGTGAGTTGTTGATCGATCCATTTGGGCAATCCCATTTGGCGCACGCGCTCGATGTCGCCGGGGCGCGGTCCGTAGGCGAGGCGGTTCAGGGCGTGAAGAATGGCTTCATCGGCGGTGAGTTCGGTGGTGGGCAAGCCTTTTAGAGCAGGATCCTGTTTTGGCTTTTTGTCTTTCGCGGCGGCCGCGGGAATGGCGGCGATGGCTGGAAGATCAACTCCTAAAGATAACACGCAAGCAATCGACAAAAATGCCGCAAGGAATGCTTTGGGGCGTAGAGAGACCTTCGCCACTCTCGTGTGACCGAAATTCTTCGGCAGCAGTTTTGCGTGGCTGGGCTTCATGCCGGTTCCATAAAGATTAACCCTACGGATGCCTGGAAGTTGCAGGCTGTGTCGAATGGGGCCCTTCCAGAAAGGTTAATATTGAACAGAGATGACGTTCAGACGGTTTGGTTGGGTGATGTCTCTACGTTACAAGACCGATCCTCCAAAAATCTGAGGGTGGGCACCCTGCGCGATTTTTTAGGTGAATAGAACAATTACATTACGTCGAAGTCGACGACGCGATTTGGAGCTTTGTTGCCAGCGGCATCTACAGCCTGCATCACCAGGCAGTAGGCTCCGGGGGCTAAATCCTTCACATTGACTTTCAAGCCCACGGGCACCACCGGATTTCCTTTTTGAATAAATGCGTCGGCGGTGACCACGCCGGTAAACATCACTTCCTTCTTGCTGGCGCGATCGAGAATGCGATATCCAAGACCGATCTTCGGCGGGTTGTCGGAAGTAAGTAAGGGCTCGTAAATTTCCGAATAGACAATTACGTTTTCATCGCGTTTAAAGCGATTCGTACCAGACGGCATGATTTGCAATCCGTGCACCATCAAAGGGGTGCGGTCTTCGAGCAGGGCAGCATCCAGACTGGTGGGGATGTCGCCGAGTTTTTGAGCATTATTGGTCAGCGCCACGCCGCCGAGACTAAAGTGTTTTCCGTCGTAGGCATCGATTTGCAGCGGTGTTTCGAATTTTCCGAAGGCATCGCCGCCGGCGCTGAGCACGACGGTCAATTTGTAGGTTCCCGGAGAGGCGTCAAACTGGTTTTCATAACGATACGGATTCTGGGTGAATTGCTTCCATTCATCCTTTTCCAGATTGAGATTGACGGTGTCGCTGAAGCGCGCGCCCACCGAGCCATCCGGGCGGTAAGCGATGCCCAGCACATTTAAGTTGGCGTTGTATTTTCCTTTTTCTTTGTTGAAATGCACGGCATCGGCGGGAATTTCCATGGCGAGATTCACACGCGCGACGTTTGCCGAAGTGTAAAAGTAGGGAGCCTGCATGCCGCCGCGTATCGAACCGGCTTGCGCGGCAGAAGCGCGCGATTCAAGTTGTTTTTCTACCGGCTTCCCTTCCAGGGTGTTGCCGGTTCTCACATTGCAATATCCGCTGCGGGAGCGCACGTTAGTGCCGCCATGGCTAAGCTTCACCCTCAGTGTGTGGCATGAACCTTCCGGCGTGTCGCCGGGCACATAACCCAAAATATAAAATTCACTTTGTTCCTTGCCGATGCGCTGCAATCCACCTAGAAGATCGTTGGTGTTGAAGATCGTGAATCCGCCGGTGCCTTCCGCCAACATCGCCAGGATTTGCTGATTGGTGGAGGCCGAAGGTGGGAATGGCGGAACGATGGTGCGCGGCTGGTTGTAGGGCGAATTGAAGTTGAAAGCGTTGGGATTGGAAGTTCTGGGCGCGGTTCCGGTGCCTGTCGTTCCACCGGTGCTGCGTCCGGCGCCTGTGCCGGTGCCTGTCCCTGTGCCGGTGCCTGTTCCTGCTCCTGTTCCGCCGGTAGTTCCCTTTCCGCCGGCTCCTCCCACGGGCCCTGTCCCTCCGGTGCCGCCAGTGGTTCCACGCCCTCCTCCCGCGCCAGGACCCGCGCCACCGCCGCCGGGCCGTTGCGGATCAGGTTCGGCTGAGTTTGAAAAAGATGTTAGCAGCAGTCGAGGTTTTCCGTTATTCGAGCTTACATCGGCGCGGTTGTTCGCCACTTCGATCACGGCGTCACCAGTATCGAGACGCGCGCTTCCGCCGGGTCCTCCAGAAACCAAGCCGCGCGCGTCCAAAGCGTAGATGGCCACGTTGGACTTGTTGCAGGCGTCAATCGTAGCGGTGAGTTCCGATTGGTTCTCGGGATTCAGCGCGAAGCCTCCAGAAAACAACACCAGCATTTTTCTGCCCGGCACAGTTCGCAGGTTTTTGGCGAGACTGCGCACCGCGAGCAGCACGCTGCGCGCACCAAAATCAGCTTCGGCATTGCTCAGCGAAGAAAGCCCGATCGAAGCGACGGTCACCGGCTGGACGTCGGGAACGTTGGCGTTAGGATTTACGGAGGAAGATTTGACGCCAGCCACCGCGGACTTCAACAGCTCCGCATTGGCCGTAAAATTTTGCACGATGCGCAGCGCGCCTCCAAAATCCACCACAGCCATCAAATGGTCACCATGGGCGTTCGCGGCGATGAATTGATTCGCGGCGTTGCGCGCCTGAATCTGGTCGGGCATCTGCATAGTGGAATTATCGAAAAAAAGAATCAGGTACCGTTTTTGTCCGCTGGCTTGCATTGCAGGATCCGAGCCGGTGGAAAAGGTGGAGATGGCCTGCTCTTTGTTGTCTTCATACACTTTGAAATCGCTTTGCTTCAGGTCGCGGACGTAATTGCCTTTCTTGTCAGTCACTACGGTATCGACCAAGACCAGGCGAGATTCTTTTTTGATCACGACGTTGCTCTGTGGCGGTCCAGTGGGATTTTGCTGCGGTGATTGCGAGGCATCTTTTGGCGCGGCGTCTTTAGGTGCGGCATCTTTAGGCGCCTCGACGGTGGGAGATGCCGCGACTGGCGCGGGAGGATTATCCTGCTGCGCACTCAGCCAGCCCGGCGAGAGCAGCAGCGCCATCGGCAGCAAGATTAAGGTCCAGCTGAGTCGGTTTGAGATTGTTGTCGTGTTCATGGCCATCGCTCCTAATTGCCAAAATCAATTGGGAATAACTACCGCGCCGTTGTGTGCGGCCATTTGCGAGCCTTCGCCGTCGCGGACGACCAGGCGCACCATGTAGCTTCCGGGCTTCACGTCATAGCTGGATTTTAAGGTGAGGCCCGAGCGGCTCAAGCGATTGTACGTGGTGTCCAGCAACTTCATCTGCACCGTTTTCTCGCCGCCGACAACGAAATTTCCGTTGTCGTCAAAGATGGCGGTGGCGATAGTGAGGACGTCGGCATTGCGGCCTGCCTCTTTGCGAAAGTGAATACTTTTCACGTCGAAGTGGGTTAAGACCGAGAGGCGCGCGGAAGTGGCATCTTTCTTAAAGAATTGGGTTTGGACGTCAACCGGGACGTCATGCAATTCGTCCTGGGAAAATATGGCTTCGCGGATTTCTTGCTTGGCCGCTTCTACGGGATCAGGGATCTTTTTGGGAGCGTAGTATCCGTTACGGGCCTGAATGGCATATTTCTGTTTGTTGGTCAGAGAAACTTTGAGGGAGTGGAAGCGGCCGTCGTATTTGATAGTCTGCGGGGAAAATCCCAAAACGTAGGAAATCGACGGGGCGGCGACGGCTTGGCGCAGGCCTTCGTCCAGATCGTTGCGATTGTGAAAAAAAGTGCCGCCGGTTCCGTAGGCCAATTGTTGCAGCACCTCGTCCTGGGCTTGCTGGGCGGCCAGGCGGTAGGAGGCGCTGATGCCGGCGGTAAGCGCCGAGCCCTGCTGGGGATTGGCGATGTCACCCAGAAGATCTGGCGTGTAAAGGCCGCGGGCGTCGATGGTGTTGATGACGATGCCTGCGTGGCTGGCGCGGTCGATGAGCTCAGAAGTCTCCGACCACAAGGTGCTGGGGATAAAACCGGGTGAAACAAAAACCATGATGCGCTGGCCGGGCATGGCGGATAGCTTCTTGATGGCCTCTTCAATATGGCGATAGGCATATTCGGTTTCCCCATCGCCGAGGTTTAAAGCTCGCATGGCAGCGGACTGCGCCATTTGGGTGGCCTGCGCAATTTTCGTTTCGTCGCCATTGAACGCGCATTGCACGGCATCTTCCGCGGCAATCGCCAAAGCTTGCGAGTCGCTCTTATTTTGAATGAGGTCGGCCTGGTAGTAGGTCACTTCCGGACACTCGTGGAATCCCCCGGCGCCAGTGGTGGGATGTGGCACGAGGGAGTAGAGAGATTTAGCCAGTTGATCGTGGTCAGCAGTGAAGGCCAAGTGGAATTGGCCCGAGGCGCTGAACATGGCCACGCGATCGGAAGGCGCGAGAGAGCCAAAGAGCTTGGTGGCGGCCGCACGGACTACCCCGGTGTCTTCCATGGACATGTGCACGTCGTCGAACATCACACCGACGAAGCGCTGCGGTAATTTTTTGGCCGCGGATTCAACCTCGATGGAGGTGGGAGATTCGCCGGTCTCCTCGTCTTTGGAGGGCGTGGACTTGAGGGCTTGTGATTCTGGAGTTTCTGTGGAGAAGGAGGTGATGACTTGCGGCTTGCGATTGTCGAATAACTGAAAATCTTCCTTGCGCAGGTTGCTGACGATTTTGCCCTGGTTGTCGCGCACGACCACGCGGACTAGCACCAGGTTTACGTGAACTTTGAAGGTGGCAGCAGAGTCTTGAGTGACCATCTCAGAATTATCTGAGGGCTGTTGAGCTGGGGATTTTGTTGCGTCTTGTTTGGGGCTGTTGTCCTGAGTAGCAGGCGCGCTGGTTGATGGGGCGGTGGGTGCGGGGGCGGGCAGTGGAGGATCTTGCGCGTTCAGCACGGCGCAAACGCCACACAATAACGGGAAGGCCAGGAAAGAGAGGACGCGCCGTACGAAAGGAAATTGCGGCATCTTGGGGCAACTCCTGCCCTTAATCAAAAATCAAGCCCGCAGGAACTGGGTGGTAAAGGCGTCCACGGGGATAACTAGTTTTCACTATTGGCTTGACTATACGCCCCGGCGAATTTTGCTGTCAACGCGGGGCGGAGGTTGGAGATCGGAGGAAAGATTGATACGCCTAGTTACCTGTTGTAGTAACCAAACTGAAGGTCATTGGAACCAATCGCGTCGACTAATCCGCGAAACTACAGTGCTCTTCTTATTGACTGACTGTTTATCTTAAATCATAGTAACCCGGCACAGTGTGGTGACAGTCGATTTTGGAAAGGGAGAACCGTGATATCAGGAAATACGATTTACCGCTCCGCATTAATGGCGGCCTTATTCACTCTGGTCAGCGTGGTAAGCACGAAGGCTGACAGCGTCACCGATCCCGCCACGAATGTGTCGTCACGGGCGACAATATTATTGGCGAGTCACCCGTCACAAACGTTCCCATTCAAAGCACTAGTTCAAGCGGGGGTACTGGGGGGTCCAGTGGCGGAGGAGGCGGCACAACGGTTCCTGAGCCCGGCGTGCTTACGCTGCTGAGTATCGGGTTGGTGGCTTTGGCTGTTT
>DATBBY010000189.1:0-37839 GCA_036270765.1 Candidatus Acidiferrum sp. | reverse complement strand
TTGCGCGTAGGTGGCGCAAGTGGCATGGTTGTCCCCACAAATTCCGCAGATACGACTGGTGATGAAGTGCGCGTCGCGCGGATCCTTGCCCTTCATAAAAATGCTATAGCCACGAAAAATCGAAGACGTGCTGTAGCATTCCGCCACCCGCCGATTATCAAAATCGATCTTGGTGAAAATTCCCAGGCTTCCCACAATCCTGGTAATTGGATCCCAATTCATGTCCACCAATTTGCCGGACTTGCTGGACGAATCTCGCAGCGGAGTGGTGATGGTGCTCATGTTTCTTGTGCTCCTTTTCCTTGAATAATTTCTTAATAATTTCGTTGTACGTTTTAATAATTTCTAGGGGTATAGCCTGTGGTCAGTTCCGGACGCGGATGCCGCCACTTCGGTTCTTTGTTGACGGTGTCGTTTGTAAAGTGGCGAAGCGCGCGAATCGCTTTGCCGTAAACACTGATCGTTGTAGAAGACACTCTGGCGCCAGGCGGCTCATCCATGAAGGGCATAAACTTATCCGGGAAGCCTGGCATGGTGCATCCGATACAAATCCCACCCACGTTCGGACATCCGCCGATTCCCGCCATCCATCCGCGCTTTGGCACGTTACAATTCACAACCGGACCCCAACAACCCAATTTCACGATGCATTTGAGTGAACCGTACTCGGTCGCGAAATCGCCCTGCTCGTAGTAGCCCGCCCGGTCGCACCCTTCGTGCACGGTCTGGCCGAATAGCCACATGGGCCGCAACTGCTCATCGAGAGGGATCATGGGCGCCAAGCCAGCAACTTGATAAAGGAGGTACAACAGCGTCTCCATGAAATTGTCGGGTTGCACCGGACAGCCGGGCACATTCACGATCGGAAGGCCCGCAACCGATTTCCAATCCCAACCCAGGTAATCAGCCAAGCCCATGGCGCCGGTCGGATTTCCGGCCATCGCGTGAATGCCACCGTACGTGGCACAGGTGCCACACGCCACCACCGCCAATGCTTTCGGCGCTAATCTATCGATCCATTCATTGGTGGTAATGGGCTGGCCGGTTTTTGAATCTGTTCCCATCGCCGCCCAATATCCTTCCGACTTAATGCTCTCATTGGGGATCGAGCCTTCGACGACCAATACGAAGGGATTCAGCCGGCCCGCTTCCGCTTCATACCAAAACTTCATGAAATCATCGCCAACTTCATAAGCCAGCACCGGATTGTGCAAATGAACTTTCGGGAGGCCAGGAATCGCACCGAGCAGCACATCTTCTATGCTGGGTTGCTCGGCGGCGGTGATAGAGACGGAGTCGCCGTCGCAGCCAAGTCCAGCCGTCATCCAGATAATATGGATGTCCGAGACCGGCGATTTTTTTTGAGTTACGCGACCGTACGGAACTGCGTCTGCGGCCATGATGGCTTTCTCCTTTTCTTGGCAGGGTCCGACCAATCGAGCGGTGGGCGCTCACGCACGAAAAACAAAACTAGATATATTCGCCGTGTCGGGGTGGTCACAAGTAGGCAGCGGCTAATTTCTGCTTAGGGGGTTTTGCTAAGACCCGCCTCAGGGATTTCCTGATGGCATCTAAACATCTCTATTTATTGGCAATAGACGAGACTTCTCCAACGCAGGTATTAACCTCACAAATTTATTTGATGCTCGGTAAGAAATAATTTTGTGAGCTGATGTTTGCGGCAGGGATAAAAACACTTCTGGGCTGTCTGTTCAGTCGGCTGCGCCAAAGGCGCTTTTCTCGCTGAGGCTCGATTCAATTGCGTGTTGAAGTAACTCCCTGGCATTTCGCAGCGACAACTTTTCCTTGATATGCGCCTGGTAAGATTCCACGGTCTTGACGCTGACGTGCAACTCGTCCGCGATTTGGCGCGTGCCGTGACCAGCTCCGATAAGCCGGTACACTTCCAGCTCCCGATCGCTCAAGGTCGTCAGCGGATTATTGTTCGAAGCTCCTGCTCCGTGCACAAATTGCTCCAACATCTTGTTGGTCAGTCTCTCGCTGAGGTAGACCTTGCCTTCTAGAATCCTTCGGATTGCCACCAATACGCGTTCTGTGGCCTCCTGCTTCATGATGTAGCCGTTAGCGCCGGCGCGTAGCGAACGCTCGGCATAGGTGGATTCTTCGTGCATGGACAAAATCAGGACCGGGAGAATAGGTTCTTTCAGCCTGATGGTTTTCAGCAGCTCTAGTCCGTCAGGACCATCCAGCGATATATCAATGACCATCAGGTCGGGTTGCGCGCTTGCCATCCGCTGCAGTGCTGACGGCGCATCCTCGGCTTCGCCGCAAACAACCAGGTCCGGCTCGCGATTAATCAGGAGACCGAGACCTTGCCGCACGATCGGATGATCGTCCACGAGAAAGACCTTAGCCTTCCCAGTTTGAAATGTGGATTGGGATCTGTTTGGCAAACGAATCCCCGATGTCTAATTATGCCAAATTGGTAAAGGAAAATTGCAACAAACTATAACTCCGCCGTCCGCTCGGTTACACACATCCAGTGAGCCGCCCACCATTCTGGCCCGATAATTCATAATGTTCAATCCCATGCCAGTCCTCAACGGAATTTCCGGCATACCTACTCCATTGTCGCGAATCGATAAGGTGCCCTCGCCGTTGCTGGCTGACAACTTTACGATTAACTGGCGGGCCTTCCCGTGCTTCACGGCGTTGTTCAAGGCTTCGCGTGCAATAAGGTAGAGGTGCGTGGCTACACTGACATCATTTATCAAAACCGGGGAGTCACATTCGAAGCGGCAGGTGACCCGAAAAAGATCCTCCGTCTCCTCGGCACACTGCCGCAGTGCCGCCATGAGCCCCTGCGCCTCCGACACCACCGGCAAAAGACCTCGCGCTAATTCTTTGGTCTTTCGAATGGCGTCATTCACCAGCAACACGATTTTTGCCGCATCCGCTGATTCCGGGACCGATTCTTCACACAATTTTTCTTCCAGCACCTTGCTCAAGAACGCTATGCCCGTCAAATGTTGGCCCAGACCATCGTGCAAGTCCTGACCGATCCGCCGCTGTTCTCGCGCGCTGACTTCCAGAATGGATTTTTCCAGCCGCTTGCGCTCTGTAACATCGATGCCGGTGGCAATCGTGTGCGATACTCCCTGGCCGCGGAATAACACCGTGGTCGACCAGGAAATTAATCTCGGTACTCCATCTCTCGTAAGCCAGTGGCTCTCATATTCCTTTGGAGGATGACCAGACCTGGATTGCTCCAGCAGCGCCTTGAAGTCCTCGATTTCTTCAGGAGCCAAAAATAGTTCCCAGATATATTTCCCTTGGACATCCGCAAATGAATAGCCTGTGGTCTGTTCGCAGGCTCTGTTGAAACTAACAATTTTACCCTCGGGATCGAGTACAACAATCAGCGCTCCCACAGTGTCAAGAATGGCCGATAGCACATTTCGTTCCTGCTGCAGATCGTTTTCAGCTTTTTTTAGTTCCGTGATATCTACGCCGACCCCGTGAATGAACCACGGTTGACCATCCTGGCGGCGTATCATCTTCGCTTCGCAATGGAACCACAGCACCCGCCCATCTCTGGCCAATACGCGGTACGCAGACTTCAGGGGCTGCCCTGACAAAAACATCTCTGCGGCCTCCGTGCTCCAACGTTGTTTGTCGTCGGGATGAATCTGTTGATACCAGCGCATGGGATCTTCCAGCCATTCGCTTTGTGAAAATCCCAGTGCCGCTTCGATTTGGGGATTCACGTACGCTTCGCCAATACCCTTGTCGAGATACGCCATGAATACTACGGCCGGTATCTGCTCCACAAGCGCGCGGTATCGCTCTTCGACATTCAGCGCTCGCGATGCAGGTTGAGGATCATTCCGCGTTACGTTACGTTGGTCGATTAAAGTCGCGCGGTCTTGAAAAAAAACTTCAGCCAAACCCTTCAAGGTTTGCTCCGCCTCTAACAGCGTGGCGTTATTGTCGGTGAACTTGTAGGAAGTGCCCGAAGCGTTCCAACTATCCTGGGATTGCGATTCTGAATTCATATTCGACTTCATAACACCGCGTGATCGTTGATGGCGATTTGCGGAGATAAGCCGCCTTCACGTCGTGTGACGCAAACCCCGCCAACTGGGCTCCTTATTCATAGATGCTTGCGTGAAGCGACGGAGTGCGTGAATTGCTTTGCCATAGGTTGCCACAGCGTTAGAAGAGAGAAGCGAGCCCGGAGGTTGGTCCATGAAGGGCATAAATTTATCGGGAAATCCCGGCATGGTGCATCCGATGCAAATCCCTCCCACGTTTGGACAACCTCCGATCCCGCTCATCCACCCGCGCTTGCCAACATTGCATTGCACCACTGGCCCCCAACATCCCAGTTTCACGATGCATTGGACGTTGCCGTAACTATCGGCAAATTGCGCCTGCTCATAATAACCGCCGCGGTCGCATCCTTCGTGCACCGTCTGACCAAACAGCCACCTTGGCCGAAGCGCATCGTCCAAGGGGATCATCGGCGCTTTGCCGGCCGCCATGTTCAACAAATAGAGCAACGTCTCCATGAAATTATCGGGCTGCACCGGGCACCCCGGCACGCACACAATAGGGATACCCGCGTGCGATTTCCACTCCCATCCGAGGTAGTCCGGTAGGCCCATGCAGCCGGTAGGATTTCCTGCCATCGCGTGAATGCCACCATACGCCGCGCAAGTTCCAGCCGCTACCACGGCCCACGCTTTCGGAGCCAACTGGTCAATCCAGTCGCATGTCAAAATGGGCTGGCCGCTGTTTGCATCGGTACCGAAAGACGCCCAATAGCCTTCTTTCTTATTGGTCTCGTCAGGAATTGATCCCTCTATCACCAAAATGAAAGGAGAGAGTTTACCTGCGGTTGCGGAATAGAAATGCTCCATGAACTCCGCGCCATTGTCATAGCTCAGGAATGGATTGTGCAGTCGAACTTTTGGAATCCAGGGGATCCCTCCGAGGAGTATTTCTTCGATGCTGGGCTGCGTGGCCGCAGTCATTGCGATAGTGTCACCGTCACAGCTTAGGCCAGCGGTGATCCACAGAATATCTATTTCGGGAATTGCCTGAGTTTGCCGGGGTTGGTCTTCGTGGCTGAACGCGGATTCCTTCATGGAAACTCCGCCGGATATGATACTGAAACGAGGCACTACAGACCGACGTTCTACATTATCTATGGTCAGTTGTCGAGGAATGTCTCGGAGGCATAGTCCTCAGGCTGCCGCGAGACACGGTTCAGAAACGCCAAAGCGAGACCAGCTTAAGTTCACATGCGGCTGATTTTTATATAGCGCGCCACGTCCGGCGCAGTCACTACCGCAATGTACAGAGCAAAAATACCCAGCGCCAAAATTGCGACCTGTCTCATTGATCCCCCTTATCATGCAAATAAGCAGATTACGTAGAATCGCGAGCTTGATGTTTCCCAAGGTAATGGTCAATCCCCACTTTGCTGTAGGAACTTGACGTGGCGCTTCACCAGCAGCGTCTGCGAAAGCGGAACCGTCGTCAGCACCCGGACGATGGTCTCGGAAGCGCATCCTTCTCCGTAAGGATTGGCCATGCCAGCCAATGACTCGCGAAATTCGCGCGTTCGTGCACGATCGATCGCATGGAGAATCGAATTGGCATCGGCGTCCGCGTCCAAGACATTTCTCGGCCGCTCGCGGCCTTGCTGCCGCAATCCCACGTTCACGGTGGGCAGCGCGAAGGAAGCGCTTTCCATGATTCCGCTGCTTGAATTTCCAACCAACACATCGACCTGACGCAGAAGGCTTAGGTACGTGACCGTGCCTAGATTGGTGAAAACTCTTCCGTGTCCCCGCCTCGCGATGAACGATTTAGTCCGCTCTATCAATTCCCTGCTTCCGGCATCAGCATTCGGGTAGCAAAACAGAATTTGTTCTCTCAGATTACCGAGTGCCGTGAATACAGCTTCCACCTCTTGAAGAGTGTCGCGAGCGATGGTCACCGGGTGATAAGCGACAAGTATGGTTGGCGTTTGAAGATTAAGCTGCAGTCGTTCCTCGATTTCCTCGCGGCTCAACAGCGGTTGCCGGCGAAGATGGTCCAGCGAGGGGGCGCCTGCGCGGTGCACGCGCCACTCTTCTTCGCCCAAGGCGATCACTCGCTGACGCGCGGCAAGCGTGGAAGTAAAATGGAGATGGCTTAACTTGGTTAGAGCATTCCGCACCGCGTCGTCGATGGCTCCTTCGCTAACTTCCCCGCCCTCAATGTGCGCCACCGGAATGCGCAGAGCCAAAGCGACCGCTGCGGGAGCCAACATCTCATAACGATCGGCGATCAACAAAAGCAAATCTGGCCGCATTTTGCCCAACAGGTCGGCGAGGCTGAGCGTCGCCACACCAATGGTCTTAGCCATCCCTACATCACTGTCCGAACTGAGCAAGCACTCAATCCGCGAGGCGATCTGAAATCCATCTTTCTCAATTTCCCGAACGGTATGTCCAAATTCAGGCGACAGATGCGATCCGAGCGCAATAATTCTTAGATCTACATTTTCGTTCTCCGATAAATCTCGCAACGGCCAATATAAATGGCTGTAGTCGGCTCGCGAAGTGGTGAGTACCGCAATGATTCTCTTCATGTAGCTAAGCGGAAGCGTGCACGGTTGCACTACGCAACAATCGGGTCGGACGGTAAGTAGGAACGATTTTGCAAAGTGTTTCGATCAAGGAAATAAGGTCACGCTGCTGCACGCTGTTTGACAGCTTGTCCAAATCAAGATGCAAGCGATCATCCGATATTTTTTTGTTGGTTACTCTCAAGAGTCTCCGGTCGATCGTTGGCTCCGCCGCCTCGTCTTCAGAAATAAAGACCTCTGACATTTTGTCTCCGGCTCGCAGACCGGTGAAGGTAACGGGTATAGCTTTGTCGCTAATTAACTGGTCTTGACTTATCAGATGTTGGGCGACGTCTACAATTTTCATCGGAGCGCCCAATTGAGGAATGAAAATCCCTCCTACTCCCTCGAATGCCGAGGCCAGGAATATCAATTCGACGGCCTCGGCTATTTTTATGAAGTATCTCGACACTTCCGGATGTGTGACTGTAACCGGACCACCTTGTGAGATTTGACTTAAAAACATCGGAACCACGCTGCCCTGGGAGCCCCAGACATTCCCGAGCCGGATTGCGCTCATGCGCGTCCTGGAATTATCCAAATTTAGCAAGGCGAGCTCGGCAACCCGCTTCGACGCACCCATAATGCCGATAGGATCGACGGCCTTGTCGGTGGAAATCATCACCAAGTTGGCCACGCCGGACGCGCACACGAGTTTGGCCAAGCTGTAAGTTCCCAGAGCATTGTTGGCCACCGCCGCGAAAGGGTTGGTCTCCATCAGTGGTACATGCTTGAAAGCAGCTGCGTGATAAACAACGTGTGGGCGATAGCGTTCTAGAACTTCGGATACCAACTTCGCATCGCGAATATCGCCAAGCACGGAGGTGTACAAATCACCAGCCGAGCGGGCAGCCAACTTCAAATCGATTTCATTCAGATTACGCTCGGAGTGGTCGAGAAGAATCAAATGACCGGGTTTCAGTTGAACCATGGATTCGGCCAACGCCGAGCCGATGAAACCGCCCGCGCCAGTTAGCAATATTGTCTTGCCCGCGATAACCCTGTGTGCTTGGTTTTCTAGCGCCAATAGATCACTCCATATGACAACAGTTCGCCACTACGATGCGCATAGTTTAGTGAGCGTCCATCGTAGAACGAAACGCTTAAGCGGTGCACGCCCTGCGGTCGGCTGTTTACCTGAACTCGGAGAAACACGCCGTGTGACGAAGCTACTTCCAGGCACCAAGTAGCCGTCGAACGAGAACGAGTTGCCCAAGGTGGTATGCGTTATGGTCTCCTGCTAGCAATGCCTGCCGCAAAATAGTTTGTCCATCGCCATGGGGAATTTTGGCGAATAAGTCCGTTGAATCATCCGTTAGAAGTTTAGTGAATCGTTTCATGTCGCTGCGAAAAGCCTGAACACTCTTGTCCCAAGCCTTCTCGTCGGGCGGTTCAGCCTTGAGCCAATAACCTTCTGGCCATTTGGGCGATTTATGTTTTGGATTGATCGCAAATTCGAGGATGTCGTACTGAGCGATGCGCAGGTGCTCAAGCAGTTGCCACGGCGAGTGCTCAGCTCCAACGGGAATTTTGCCCTGAAGCGCTGCAGGCATATTGGCCACGGCGTCATCGAATGTCGCGTGGGCTTCGCCGCCTTCGAGCATCTTGATCAAGTGTTTTCTTAATGATTTATCGGTGTCCATGTACGTAAAAATACTTCCTTTCTGTCATTCTGCCAATCGAGAGCATGCTTACGTGAGTTCCATTGGTAGACCTACGTAGTTTTCCGCGAGTGTTTGTGCGGCGGCACGCGAGCTTGTGACGTAATTCAACTCCGCAAGTTGACGCCGTTCGTCGAATGGGTTTGCTGATGTATGGCGGTGCAGCATCGAAGTCATCCACCAGGAGAAGCGCTGCACTTTCCAAACCCTGCGCAGGCAGATTTCTGAATATCGATTGAGCAATTCTGTTTTGCCAGAATCATAAAATTCGGTAAGGCCGCTCACCAGCACGCGAATATCCGCGATGGCAAGGTTCAGACCCTTCGCGCCGGTAGGTGGAACAATATGTGCGGAATCTCCCGCGAGAAACAACCTACCGAATTGCATTGGCTCAGCCACGAAGCTACGCATTCCCGTCACGCTTTTTTGCACGATGGGTCCTTCCGTCAATCTCCAGTGTTTCGATAATTCGAAGCGGCGTTGAAGCTCGGCCCAGATTCGCTCATCCGGCCACTCACTCAAATCCTCATTGGGAGAGCACTGCAGGTACAGCCGGCTGATTTCCGGAGAGCGCATGCTGTGCAGCGCGAAGCCTCGTTCGTGGTAGGCGTAGATCAATTCCTCGGAAGACGGAGGGGCTTGCGCGAGAATTCCGAGCCAACCAAAAGGATAAATCTGTTCATATGCGGTGATCACGCCTTCGGGAATGGATGGCCGGCAAACTCCGTGAAAGCCATCACAACCGGCGATAAAGTCGCAGGTCAATTCATGCGTTGTGCCCTCATTTTCAAACCGGATTGAAGGCGTTAGCTCGTCTAGTCCCTGGATGTGGACATCTGTGGCCTCAAATATAATTTGCTCTCCGGCAGACAGGCGCACCGCCACCAGATCCTTGATTACTTCATGTTGAGCATAGATGACGACGCCTTTACCTCCTCCTGTAAGCTCGCGGAAGTCAATCCGGTGCCCGGCGCCGCTAAACCTAAGCTCGATTCCCCCATGGAATAGCCCTTGGCGTTTCAGGCGTTCACCGACACCCGTTTCGACCAGCAGATCGACGGTACCCTGCTCGAGCACGCCAGCACGTATGCGCTCTTCGATGCGTTTTCGGCTGGAGACTTCCAAAACTACTGACTCGATGCCGTGAAGGTGCAGCAGATGAGAAAGCATCAACCCGGCCGGCCCAGCTCCTACAATTCCGACTTGTGTGCGTGTTTTCATTAAGTTACGGTCTTTCGGAACCCAGATCAGTTTGGTTGAGAGCTGACACCGGTCGATTAATGTTCGGCCTTTCTAAGGTCTTAAATTGGTAACACTAAGGCGTTACACCTTTCAAAGTGTTCCGCGCTCGAAGTATCATGGTAGTTAGCCTGACCCGCCTCAGTCCACGGAGACGTTGACTTGCCGCACACGATAGATGCCCGAGAACACTGCTAAACCCGCGACGATTCCTCAATCCAAACGGAAATTCAACTTATCAACTAAGTTGAAGATCGTCGATCTTCTCCGTCCCCACTGGACATCCCTGACGTTAGCGTTCTTGGCTGTTCTAGGGGAGACCCTGACCGATGTGCTGGAGCCCTGGCCAGTCAAGATTGTCGTCGACAACTTGTTGCAACATAAGCACTTGCCCAACTGGATTGGTCGGCCAGTTATGGCGCTATTCGGGGACAACCAGATTGCCATCCTGAACTTTGCGGTCGCCGCAGTTGCGGCCATCGCCATAGTCGGGGCTCTCAGTTCCTATGCCGAAAAGTATCTTACAACCAGCGTCAGCCAGTGGGTTACTCACGATTTGCGGCGCATGTTGTATGGCCACATTCAAAGGCTCTCGCTTGCGGAGTACGACGAAACGCGTACCGGCGATTTGATCTCCCGCGTCACCAGCGACATCAATGCTGTTCAGGATTTTGTCAACACCGCGTTGCTGGGCATGATCGTCAACGTTCTTACGCTGGTGGGCATGATTGGCGTGATGTTTTACATCAACTGGCGTTTCACGCTGATAGCTTTGTCCGTTTCGCCGATTCTTTTTGCCTTTGTGTACGTATTTACCCGCCGAATCAAAAAGTTCTCGCGCGCCGTTCGAAAGAAAGAAAGCGACCTTACTTCCGTAGTTCAGGAGGTCTTTACCTCTATTCGCGTTGTGAAAGCCTTCGCCCGCGAAGACTACGAACAGGAACGTTTCGAAGAAAAAAGCCTGGAAAATGTGGAAACCGCGCTAAAAGCGCGAAGCTTGAAAGCGAAGCTGGCGCCTATGGTCGAGGTTATCGTAGCCGTTGGTACCTGTTTAGTCCTGGGCTATGGGGCTCGCCTTGTGCTGCGCGGGAGCCTTAGCGCCGGCGTGCTCATCGTTTTCTTGCTGTACCTGAGCAAGATGTACAAGCCCATGCGCGACCTCTCCAAGATGACGGACACGGTTTCGAAAGCGACCGTGGGTTACGAGCGAATTCAAGAGGTTCTCGAAATCGAAAGCAAAGTTCGAGATTTGCCGAAGGCAAAAAAAGCTCCCAAGTTCAAAGGCAAAATCGAATTCGAACACGTCAGCTTCAGCTACGACCCCGGCAACCTGGTATTGAAAGACATTAATTTTTCGATTCAGCCCGGACAAATCGCAGCATTGGTGGGCCCTTCCGGCACTGGTAAGACCACAATAATCAGTCTAATGCCGCGCTTTTATGACCCGACCAGCGGGAAGGTAAAAATCGACGATCATGACGTCCGCGAGTACACCCTGAAGTCACTGCGTCAGCAGATCAGTTTCGTATTGCAAGATACGCTGCTGTTCCACGCCACAATTTGGGAAAACATCGCTTATGGATGTCCAGATGCTCCGCACAGGAAGATCGAGGAGGCTGCACGATTAGCAAACGCTCACGAGTTCATTGAAAAAATGCCCGAAGGCTATGACACCATGGTCGGTGAACGAGGAATTTCGCTTTCGGGAGGACAGCGACAGCGAATTGCCATCGCTCGCGCGATTATTCGCGACACTCCGATACTGATCCTTGACGAACCTACTTCCGGACTCGACGCGGCTTCGGAACAGACGGTGATCGAAGCTCTCGACCGCTTGATGAAAGGACGGACTACATTACTCATCGCCCATCATCTGGGAACCATCCGACACGCAGACTGTATTTTTGTCGTCAAAGATTCCGAGCTCGTGGAACAAGGCACTCATGAGGAGCTTCTTGCAGCCGGAGGAACTTATGCGGAACTCTACAAGATTCAAACTTCACAGGGCGCTGAGCACGAGCACCCCGCGGTGGAACACGCCGCTGAAAAGCCGGTCGCCTAACTTGTTTAGGCTCCTCAGTCCCGGGACCTGGAACATCCGGCAGACCTGTTCCTTTTCGTTGATTTGTTTGGCTATCCTCCTCTTCGGAAATGCTGCTTCCCTGCGGGCCCAGGACGAACCACAACAGCAGAACGAATCCAAAAAAGACAAACAGCAAGGGAACAAAGAAGAGACAAAGTCAGAGAAAAAAGAAGGGAAACATAGAAAGGGGGAACCAATTCCCCGGCTCAGGGCGGTGATTTGGCACCCGACCATCGATGTTAATCAGCTGAATCTGGTTTATGGTGCCGGAGGTAAGGAAGACGCGCCATCCCCTGACGCCAAATATAAATTCAAAAAAGAAGACATGGAAGGCACCAGCCCGAAGTTTGACGTGGAAGACGACAAAGGTATCAAGTGGCGGGTCAAGCTCGGACAGGAACCGCGAGCGGAAACCGCCGCCACCAGATTGCTCTTCGCCGCGGGCTACTTCGTGGACGAGGATTATTACGTCGACGAATTACATGTCGAAGGATTGCCACCCCTGAAGCGCGGGAAATCGTTCGTTACCCCGGACGGGGTCGTGCATGGCGCGCGCCTGGAGCGGCGCATGAAGGAAGTCAAGAAACTCGGAACGTGGGACTGGTTCAAAAATCCCTTCGTGGGCACCAAAGAATTCAACGGCCTTCGAATTATGATGTCCCTGGTGAACAACTGGGATTTAAAAACCATCAATGATTCGATTTACGAAGTCGACGACGAAGCTGAATATGCAGTCAGCGACGTGGGCGCAACGTTCGGCAAAACCGGGGATCCCCTTCATCGCTCCAAAAGCGTCTTAAAGGATTATGAAGATTCCAAGTTCATCGACAAGGTCAGCGCCGATTTCGTGGACTTCGTCATGCATAGCCGCCCACCATTACTAGCCGCTGTTAATATACCGAATTATGAAAAACGCACGCACATGCAGGACGTAACCAAACATATCCCTCGAGCTGACGCAAAATGGCTAGGCGAAAGACTTTCACAGCTTACCGAACAACAAATTCGCGATTGCTTCCGGGCCGGTGGATACACTCAGGAAGAGGTCGACGGCTACTCGGCGGTAATTCAAAACAGAATCGCGGCGTTGAATGCGTTGTGACGTACCCGATTTCTTTCAAGCGCGGATCGAAAGCATCAGATTCAACTTATGCCCAAAAATCATGATATGAGAGTAAATGTGCGCGTCTTATCGTTCTGGATTTACTACCTGTGAAACTAATTCAGCAACCTAGTGATGGCGCCACTCCGCTTCTCACGGCCATCAAAAAAGCAAAAAAATCTATCGATATCGCGATTTTCCGATTTGACCGCACCGACATTGAGGCGGAGCTCAAAGGCGCCGCAGCAAGAGGTGTCAAGGTAACGGCGCTCATCGCTTACGTGAATCGCGGCGGCGAGAAACATCTTCGCGCATTGGAGATGCGCTTCCTCGACGCCGGGATAACCGTTGCGCGGACCGCCGACGACCTGATCCGCTATCACGACAAACTGATCATTTTCGATCGCAAGACTCTGTTTATGTTGTCTTTCAATTTTACGCATCTGGATATTGATCATAGCCGCGGCTTTGGGATCATCACCAGCAACTCCAAAACTGTGCAGGAAGCAATAAAACTGTTTGCTGCGGACTGTACCCGCACTTCCTACACTGCCGGTCTCGAAACTTTTGTTGTCAGCCCCGTAAATTCTCGTAAAGTTCTGACCACCTTCCTTAAGCGCGCTAGAAAACAATTGCTGATTTACGATCCCGAAATCTCCGACCCGGAGGTTGTGCGGGTCCTCCAGGACCGGGCCAAAGCCGGCGTCGAGGTCAGAGTCATAGGCAAAACTTCCAAGCGACTTGGCTTAAAGGTAGTCAAGCTTACGAAAATCCGCCTGCACACTCGCACCATTCTGAAGGACGCCTCGCAAGCGTTTATTGGAAGCCAAAGCTTGCGGGAAGCGGAGCTGGACTCTCGCCGCGAAGTCGGACTGATCATCCGCGAAAAAAAAATCGTCAAACAATTAACCCAATGTTTCGAATCGGATTGGAAATCCACGGATGCGAGCACTGATAGCGCCATGAAAAAGGACGAGCCAGAAGTGCCCAAGCAACATGTAGCGCGGGCGAACAAGGTGCTTGCCAAAGAATTGCACCCGTTGGAGGCAACCGTTAAAAAGGCCGTAAAAAGAGTTGTTGCCGAAGCGGGCGAGGACGTACTCGGGGATAAGCGCGTGAAGAGCACCGTCAAAAAAATTGTCAAAAAGGCTATCAAGCAGGCGGTCAAAGAAGTAGCAAATGGCACGAAAGATAATTGAGTGGTTTGGGAGGGCTATTGGACACACGGTCGCGCAGCGCAAGTCAGGTCCGGTCGGCAGTGCTGATCGCAGTTGCAGTTTTTGTTATCGCGCCGATTTACGCCTTTACGGATCAAGCTTCACCACCACAAAATCCGCAAGTCCCAAATCAGCCAGCGCAGAACCCAGCGCCAGACCTAAATTCGCCCGGCTTCCAGGAATTTTCCGATCGCGTCCAGAAATATGTGCAGCTACACAAGTCCGTTGAGGGCACTCTGCCGAAGCTCAAAGCAACTAATGAACCCGAGCTGATCGTCGCGCACCAGAAAATGCTGGCGCGCAAGATCAAGGCCTCCCGTGTACACGCAAAACGAGGCGACATTTTTACTCCGGCAGCCAAAGAGGACTTCGTGAAAGCGATCTCCAGTGAATTTCAAGGGCCGCAAGCCTCTCACGCGAAAGCAACTATCAATCAAGGGGCCCCCCTTCAAAAAGTTCATCTGCACGTCAACGAAATCTACCCTGAGTCCGTCCCCTACACTTCTGTTCCACCGACCATGCTCCAAAAATTGCCTAAATTACCCGAAGAAGTTGCCTACCGGGCGGTAAGCAGCGATCTTGTTCTGCTGGATGTTAAAGCCAATCTAGTCGTGGATTACCTGCCCGGGATTCTTCCCGTTGAGGCTCAGAACGGGCAATGATTTTGCGGCGTCGATTTTTCCTCATCGGACTTTTTCTTGCTTTTGCGACCGCCCAGGGCGCCGACCAATTCAAATTCCCTCTTAAGTCCAACTCCGTTCGCTTCGCAGCCATCGGAGACATGGGCACCGGCGGTAAACCGGAATTTCAAACCGCCGATGAGATGAATGAGCAGCGCGAGACTTTTCCTTTCGATTTTGTAATCGCGCTCGGCGACAACCTCTATGGCGGTCACTCACCCGCTGACTTTGAAAGGAAATTTGCCGCTCCGTACAAGGCTCTGCTGGATGCGGGAGTCAAGTTTTACGCCGCTCTCGGCAATCACGACGACAGCAGCGAGCGTTTCTATAAGCCATTCAACATGAACGGGGCAAATTACTATTCTTTCAAAAAAGGAAATGTCCACTTTTTTGCTTTAGATA
The DNA here is from genome assembly GCA_036270765.1 of Candidatus Acidiferrum sp. Taxonomy (GTDB): domain Bacteria; phylum Acidobacteriota; class Terriglobia; order Acidiferrales; family UBA7541; genus Acidiferrum. Next base: position 22,815 of record DATBBY010000189.1, on the reverse strand, counting down.
GCAACTACATGGATCCCAAGCAGCTGGACTGGTTGCAGAAACAATTGCAAAACGCAGACAGCAATGCATGGAAGATATGTTTCTTCCATCACCCGCTGTATTCATCCGCTCGCAAGCATGGCCCCGCTACCGACTTGAGGCTTTTATTGGAGCCGATATTTGTGAAATACGGCGTTAACGTCGTGTTCGCCGGCCATGAGCATATATACGAGCGCGTTCTTCCACAAAAAGGCATTTACTACTTTACAGAAGGCTCCTCAGGCCAATTACGCGGCCATGGATTAGAGCGTTCTAGTATCACCGCGGCCGGTTTCGACACCGATCGTGCTTTCATGCTGGTTGAAATAGCCGAAGATCAAATGTATTTTGAGACCGTATCAAGGACAGGGACGGTCGTCGACTCTGGCGTCATTCAACGCCAGCAAGCGGCCAGCGTCGCCAAACCTTAGGTCCCGGCGCAATTTAGTGCAAAGCATTCTCGGTCTTGCGCTGGCGTTTCATCGCGTACATGGCTGTATCCGCGGCGGAAACCAAAGACTCCACGTTGTCTCCGTCCAGGGGATATACTCCGATCCCTACGCTGACGGAAATTCTCGGCCCATTGCCATCTTCCGCGATGCTGGTACTGATCCGGCGCGCTACAGAGTGCGCAGCTTCCCTCCCGGTTTCTGGAAGCAGGAGCGCGAATTCATCTCCTCCGAACCTCGCGGCGGTATCTATGTCTCGGCAAAACAACGTTAAAGCGTCGGCCGTCCGGCAGAGCGCCTGGCTCCCGGTCATGTGCCCGAAAGTGTCGTTAAGCTGCTTTAGGCCGTCCATATCGAACAGCAGAAGAGAAAATTCCCTGCCGGTGCGGTTCGAACGTCTGATTTCCATGTCCAGCGCATCGATTAAATGCCGGTAATTGGCCAGTCCAGTGAGTGGATCGCTGGCGGCCAAGCGTCGCAAGTGATCCTCCAGCTCCCGCTGCTTGGTTATGTCTTCGACGATGACTTCGTACGCGTACATCTGGCCATGTTCGCTTAGCACTTCCTGCGCGCTCAGTCTAACCTTAATAGTCGACCCATCTTTTCGAGCCCACTCCGCCTCCACGGGATCCACCGCGCCATCCTGTGATTTTCCTAAGAGCTGCGCACGCTTCATCGGATCAGCAAATGTACTGCCGGCCAGATTAACCTCCAGTAATTCTTCCTTGGAGGGATATCTCAACATCTTCAGCAGCGCCTGATTCACGTCGAGAAATGTACCTTCAAGGTCACACCGGCATATTCCATAGCTTAGGTTTCCAGCCAAGGCGCGATACTGGGCCCGCAGTCGCCGTAACTCCCGCTCCGCCCGGTCCCGCTCATGACGCAGTGATCGCTCGTTCAAGGCCCTGCGAACCGCTACTGGCAGATGCCCGATGGCGTCGGTATGCACGCAGTCAAATGCCCCTCTGAGCATAAGATTTGCGGAGTCCTCTTTCGATATATTGTTCACCAGCAGGATGAGCGGCAGGTCTTTTGGGAGTTCAGTGGCTAAGGCACAGACATCGCCTCCGTTTGCCGAATCCGAACCATACTGGCAAACGGCTATATCGAATGATCGTCGCTGGGGATGACTAACTAGCTGGTTTGCATCTGTGACGACATGAGCATCTACCGCAAATCCGACGCGCTTCAATTCCTGCACGCTTCGCTCGACCAGCGACTGGTCGCCAAGAGCAAAAATAATTCGTACCGTCGGCCGTCTGGCCTCGTCAATATTTACGGGCCTGGACGCGACCTGTGTGGCGTTTTCTAGCTTGGATTGCGAAGGCAACGTTTTGACCCCAAACCCGCTTAGAAGCGCCCTTCCATTCCAGAGGACCACATCGATTAGGCCGGAACAATCGGGCGTTCTCCCTATAGTTAACAACCGGGTACGGGCCTGGTGAACCGACCCTGCTGTTAGTCCCTAATCGCAGCAACGCAGTCTCGCCCCTATACATCCCCGTCACGATAACTGTCTCACCGCAGATATTCGAGATCGATAGTAATTCGGTACTACAGGAAATTCCCACTTCCCACCCGTTGACGATTGTGGGACAGTATGTACCCGGTTGACCCCGCCCCGTCCCCAGGCCCAAAGGGTTGATCGCTTGCGGGTGATCCACTCGTGTACAAGAGTTTTTTTGGGCTTAAGAAAAACCCATTTAACGTAAACCCTGACCCCTCTTATCTTTACCTGACGCCTCAAACCAGGCGCACCCTTGATGAATTGACCTATGGCGTTGAGAGTCGCAAGGGCTTAATGCTATTGACCGGCGAAGCCGGCACCGGGAAAACTACCCTCGTCAACCATCTGCTCCTCTGGCTGGAGCACAAACGCGCGCGCACCGCATTTATCTTCAATTCTCATCTGGACTCTGAGCAGCTGTTTGACTTTATTTTCTCCGAATTTGAAATTCCGGTCACTCCTCAAGCGAAAGCCAACCCTTTATTGGCCTTTAACGATTGGTTGTTGGCCCGCTACCGGGCGAATGATTTGGTCGTTCTGATCGTTGACGAAGGGCAGGGATTGCCTATCCATGTACTCGAAGAGATTCGCCTTTTATCGAACATGGAGCTTCCCAACGAAAAATTACTGCAAATTATCTTGGTCGGCCAGCCTGAACTGGACGCGAAATTAAGACGTCCGGATCTGCGACAGCTTCAGCAGCGGATTAGCCTCCGCTGCAAGACCGCACCGCTTACGTTACAAGAAGTCGCAGGGTATATCGAAAATCGGTTACATACTGCAGGCTCGGGCAACAATTTGGTCTTCGAAGCTGATGCCGTCGAGGCGGTGCACAGTTACTCTGGTGGCATACCCAGAGTTATGAACTTGCTGTGCGAGAACGCTCTAATCAGTGCCTACGTAGAACACACTAATGTGATTTCTGCGGCGTTGGTTGCGGAAGCCGCGCGTGAATTGCAGTTCGACACCTTCCGGCCTGTCGCGCCGCCGCGATTGCGCACTATAAGTGCGCCTTCAGATGTAGCAGCCGACTTGCATTCCATTCTGGCCAAAATTAAAGCGGACGCCGACGCGTGGCAGGAGAAGCCCAGGGCTACACCTTATCTCGTGAGTGCGCAGAAAGCCGTAATCAATCATCAGGGCGATGCGTTCAGCGCCGGGGAAGTCGAAACGACCGGCACCAGGGTCAATATCCCCGCTACTTCCAAATCGTCACGCCCTGAATACGCAGCGCCGCGGGTGCGCGTCTGGAAACGTGATCCGGCCGGACATTTCTTCTCCGCGAATCTGGCTTCAGCTCGCGCGTTGCGTGCTATCAATAATCTTCGAGCTTCGTTGGAACCAGCCATTGGCTCTATTAAGAAATACAATCTCGAGGGAAAACTAAGGCTGTACGCCCAACTGGTCCGGATTCGGGGGTACGAACCCACGCTTCGCTCCATCAGAAATCTGGAGTGGGGAAAGAGTACGAGACGAGGCGCCAAACGCGTTCCTTCCTACGGAATAAAACCTGCAATGCGGTCGCTAAGAAGCTTGGACTTAGGCAGCAAATTAAAAAAGCATGTGCAAACTGTCCGGAACATTACTGGACCGCATCTGGCCAGTTTTGGGGCTCAGATCAAAACGGGAATTCACACTGCTCGAAATGGTGTGACTCCACTTGTAGATTCGCTACTGCGTTGGTGGCAACGTAATTTTAACGAAGAGGCTTACGGGAAGACGTTAATTGCGAGTTTTTTGGCTTTTGGCCTGCTACTTGGGATCCTTCTTCAGATGAATCTGGCTCAAGCGTCGCAACATTCTGGTCGGATAATAATTTTCAGCGTTGGGATTCTGTTGTGCGGCCTTTATCTGGCCGCGGGCCTTCCGATTTTGCTACGAGCGCGTCACAAACTTTGGGCTGACACTTCCGTGGTGTTGGCCAGAGCCTCGCGTTGGCTACGCGCTCCTATAACTTCCGTGCCGAACCGGGTATCTCCATTGGAGACTCAGGCGCTTAGCTCAGTCGCGGGAAAGATACAGACTCACCGGCGAGCGTGACGCAGGCGCGGCTTTTCTTACCTCGTTTCGCCCTTTACCGATCCGGCTAGATCGAGCTGGACATCCACGACCGGCTTAACCTTTAGCAAGAAATTACTGGGATTTTTCAAACCCCAGGCTATGTACGGAACTTCGAAAGCTGCCGTCCCTTTCCACTGGCCTTCTGTTAGCGTTGCTTGGGTGGGCACATTGAGCTCGTGATCTGCGCCGTGCAAAGAAAATACTCCATGGAGCTTCAAACTAGAATTTCCTTGCGCAACCACGGTTCCGTCGGCATGGTCTGGCCGAAACACCACCTCTGAATATTGGCCGCTTTCGAGTATTTCCTTGTGCATCCGCCGGTCTCGACTGTCATTACCGCTCTCACCCGACGTAGCATCCACCACAATTTCCCCGCTGGCCCTTCCAGTTGCGGGGTCGACCGACAAGGTCCCGCGCTTCACGTGAAACGTTCCGTGCACCGTATGTAAACTGGATTCCACGCTCCAATGCACGGTGCTTTTTGCGGGGTCCACAGACAAAACAAGTTGCGCCGCAGCTGGTGTGGCATGGGAACTTTGCTGCGAAGGAGCGGTTTGGCGATCTGGGACTGCTACGCCGAGAAGCACAACCACAGCGACACAATTCCTTAGCGCATACATCATCTTTGGAAATCCTTATTCATGCCGCCAGAAACCTCCAGCCGAGTAACGCTCCCGTGGCAGCAAAGTGTGCCGGCGAAGTTTCGCCGACGTGAATGGATATCAATCGCGCGAAAACCTCAGGATTATGTCTAAAAACGGTCAGAGTTCTGTGACGAAGGCGCGTGCGTCCATCAAGCAGTAACAGCAGTCGCGCCATAAACGTTGGACGCCGGGCAAGTTGGCGATGAGCTTTTTGATACAAATCCAAGCAGTCTTTCTCCATGGCCTCAGCCAAGGCCATCGCTTGATGAAAGCTCAGGCTCAATCCTTCGCCGGTAATAGCATCAACGCTTCCCGAGGCATCCCCAATGAGCGCAATGTTGCCATGACAAACGCGCTTCAGCCGATGCATGTTTGTAATCGTGCCTCGCGCCGGCCTCGAAAGTCTTTCACCGTTTAACCGGCTTGCCAGCTGCGGAAATTCTTTAAGAGCAACTCGGATGTCGCGGTCTTCGTTTCGAGATGCCATCACCACGCACACTTCATTCGCGGATACCGGCGTAACGTAAGCTTGCGCGTTCTCAGCCCAATGAATTTCCACATATTCCGACCAAGGCGCAACATTGAAGTGTGCGCGCCACGCTAGTCGAGATTGTTTTTGGTTGCAAGACTCTAACCCAGCCCATCGCCTGATCCGCGACTGGCCACCGTCCGCGCCTATGATCCATTTGGCCGGGACGAAATTTTCTCCCGCGAGACTTACGCCATTTTCCCGGATGCTGGTCACCGGCGTTTCCCAAAGAAATTGAACGCCCAGAGCCGCTGCCTGATTCAACATTTTTTTGTGGAGTATGGGGCGGCGCAATCCAACTCCAGGTCCAGCCGGAAAACACGCTGTCGCCGACTTGTCTTTTTCCAGGAATTTTATCCCCTGGAGCGGATACCCTTCACCGGGAGCAATTTCCACGCCGAGTTGCTGGAGAGCGGCGATCGAATCAGGCATCAAGCCCTCGCCGCAGGGTTTATCAATCGGGGGTTTGTTTCCATCTGCGACGACCACTCGGAAACCTCGTCGTCGCGCCGCGATTGCTGCGGCTAAACCCGCAGGACCGCCTCCGATCACGAACACATCCGTGTCATTGACCATACATCGTCCGCTTTCCACGAGCTTAAATAACCACTTGGAGGGTTGTTGTTAATGGATGCCGCAAAACGTTCACAAGATGCTTTTTCGTAAAGAACTTTGCGACGTGTATATAAACCATATTTATCTCCAAGTCGAAAAGTATTAATTTGATCTATATGTGCTTTAGGCTCATTCTGAGTTCACGGATCAGCTTGTTACCCGGCCCGGTCGGGATTAGTCGGGACGCGAGGGTCTAAATTCAAAAATTACACTAAACTAGTTGTGCTCACAAGAACACCCACAGTGCAAACGGAGAAAATCTAATTGAGCGGACCGCTCCCCAGGCCTCGCAGTCACACACTGGTTGATGGCGCCAGTCGTTCCCCAGCACGCGCGATGCTGCGCGCGTCCGGGATGAATAATGGAGACTTCAAGAAGCCGCTCATTGGTGTGGCTAACACGTGGATTGAAATCGGACCGTGCAATTATCATCTTCGCGAGTTGGCAAAACATGTGAAGGACGGAATTCGCGCTGCCGGGGCTGTCCCGCTGGAATTCAATACCGTGTCGATTTCCGACGGCATCACTATGGGCACAGAAGGCATGCGCGCCTCGCTTATCAGCCGTGAAGTCATTGCGGATTCGATCGAGCTGGTCACCAGAGGAAATCTCTTCGACTCCCTCATCGTGCTGGTGGGCTGCGACAAAACCATTCCGGCAGGCATTATGGCCTTGGCTCGCCTGAATATTCCCGGGATGATTTTGTATGGCGGTTCCATCGCCCCGGGGCAGTTTGAAGGTCACTCGGTCACCATTCAGGATGTCTTCGAGGCTGTGGGCACTTATGGCCGCGGGGAAATGAGCGAGGAGCGTTTGACCGCGCTAGAAAACGTGGCGTGTCCGGGAGCCGGCGCCTGCGGCGGCCAATACACCGCCAATACCATGGCGCTGGTTTGCGAATTTCTTGGCGTGGCGCCCATGGGGCTCTCCAGCACTCCTGCGACGAACGAGGCGAAAGCCGAAACTGGTCGTCGCGCTGGCGAACTCGTTGTTGACCTGCTTCGCAGAAATGTTTTGCCCTCGCAAATCATAAACAAGGCCGCCATCGAAAACGCCATCGCCGGTGTAGCGGCCACAGGCGGCTCAACTAACGCCGTCCTACATTTGCTGGCTATCGCCAACGAGGCGAAGCTCCCTTTGTCCATCGACGATTTTGACCGCATCAGTTCGCGTGTTCCGATTCTCGCTGATTTAAAACCTGGGGGGAAATTTGTCGCTACCGACCTTTACGCAGCAGGCGGCACTGCGCTCGTCGCGAAGCGCCTGCTTGAAGCTGGACTATTGCACGGGGACGCCATCACCGTTACCGGCCGCACCATCGCAGAAGAAGGTAACGCCGCAAAAGAAACGCCCGGACAAGAGGTCGTTCGCAAGCTGAACGCGCCGCTCAAGCCCACCGGCGGCTTGGTGATCTTGAAAGGTAATCTTGCTCCTGAAGGGTGCGTAGTCAAAGTCGCAGGTCACAATATTCAAAACTTCAGAGGTACTGCTCGTGTTTTTGACAGCGAAGAAGCGGCATTCCAGGCGGTGGAGAATCGCTCCGTTAAAGCCGGGGACGTCATGGTAATTCGTTACGAGGGGCCCAAAGGCGGCCCGGGAATGCGGGAGATGCTTGCGGTTACTGCGGCGTTGGTTGGAGCCGGCTTGGGCGACAGCATTGCACTTCTGACCGACGGGCGTTTTTCTGGCGCAACACATGGACTCATGGCTGGCCACGTTGCGCCGGAGGCAGCGAACGGCGGCCCTATCGCTGCCGTCGCCGAAGGCGATACCATTGTGTTCGATCTGCCGTCGCGCACATTAAATTTGGAAATCAGTAATGCGGAAATGCAACGAAGGCTGGCCTCCTGGCGCGCCCCCGCGCCTCGCTACACCTCTGGCGTGATGGCCAAGTATGCGCTGCTGGTTTCTTCGTCAGCGTTGGGAGCCATCACCGTTGTTCCGCAAATATTGCAGTCCGTGCAACCTGGGACGAGTGCGAGGACCTTATGAAGCTAACCGGTGCGGAAATTCTTTGCGAATCGCTGACCAGGCTCGGCGTGAAGCACATCTTCGGCTATCCCGGCGGCGCGATTTTGCCGGTCTATGACGCCTTGGGGAAATCTAAGCTGCACCACGTGCTGGTGCGCCACGAGCAAGGGGCCACGCACATGGCCGATGGATACGCGCGCGCCAGCGGCGAAGTAGGCTGCGCCATGGCTACTTCTGGCCCTGGCGCCACAAATATGGTCACCGGTATTGCTACCGCCATGCTTGATTCTTCCCCGGTCGTTTGCATTACCGGCCAGGTGAGTAGCAAGGTTTTGGGTTCCGACGCGTTTCAGGAAATCGATATAACTGGCATCACCATGCCGATTACCAAGCATAACGTGGTAGTGACCCGCGCCGAAGATATTGCTCGCACTGTGCGTGAAGCGTTCCTGATCGCCGCATCCGGACGCCCCGGACCGGTTTTAGTGGACATTACCAAGGATGCACAACAGGCTTCCTGCGAATTTGATTGGGATGGTTCGGCTCCAAAGCTACCGCCAAAACGTCAGCGAATCAATTACGACCAGAAGGAATTTGATCGCGCAGTGGAATTGCTGAATTCTGCAAAGCGTCCGCTAATCCTCGCTGGACACGGCATCATCGTTTCGGGCGCGATGAAAGCAATCGAGCAATTTGTGCGGGCCGGAAATTATCCGGTAGCCATGACGCTGCTTGGCATCGGCTGCTTCCCTGCCAAAGATCCTCTGAACCTCGGTATGATGGGCATGCACGGTGAAGCCTGGGTTAACAACGCCATTCAGGAGTCCGATTTGCTGATCGCCGTGGGCATGCGCTTCGATGATCGCGTCACCGGGGATTTGCGCACCTACGCGAAAAACGCCCGCAAGATTCACATCGAGATTGATCGAGCGGAGATCAACAAAAATGTGCTGGTGGACGCCGCTCTCGTCGGCGACGCGCGTGAAGTTCTGGAGAAACTCACTCCGCACATTGAAACGCGCGACCATGGCGTGTGGCTCCGCCACATTCAGGAATCAAAAGGCGATTCCGCGGTGCGGGATATTCAAAGCCTGCCCGACAACGGTCATCTCTATGCCGCTCATGTCATCAACGACATCTGGAAAGAGACTCGCGGCGAAGCCATCGTGGTCACCGATGTTGGCCAGCATCAAATGTGGGAAGCTCAGTATTATCACCACAATTTGCCGCGTACCCTAATCACCTCCGGCGGACTCGGCACGATGGGTTTCGCATTGCCGGCCGCTATCGGCGTTAAATTTGCCAGGCCTGATGCGGAAGTGTGGGTGGTCGTCGGGGACGGCGGATTTCAGATGACCATGAGCGAGCTCGCCACTATTGTGCAGGAAAAAATCAACATCAAAATCGCTATCATCAACAACGGCTTCCTGGGCATGGTCCGTCAATGGCAGGAATTTTTCTACGACAAGCGCTATGTGGCCACTCCGCTGGTGGCTCCCGATTTTGCCGCGCTGGCCAACGCTTTTGGCATCCGTGGCGAACGCATCTCGACTCGAAGTGAAGTAATACCGGCCATTCGCGCCGCGCGCCAATCCAACGAAACCGTACTCTTCGATTTCCGCGTGGAGCAGGAAGACTCCGTTTACCCGATGGTTGCAGCCGGCGCTTCACTTCACGACATGATTCGCCGGCCCGATAGTCCGCTGGTGGAGACGGCGACTGAGCCATGAAAAAAATAGAGGAAACCATGCAAACACTCGTCGCTTACGTGGAGAACAAGCCAGGGGTACTCAACCGCGTTTCTTCGCTGGCTCGGCGGCTGGCAATCAATATTGATTCCCTGACCGTGGGCCCCACGGAAAACGAGGAAATCGCACGCATGACCATCGTCGCGCACACCGACGAAAAAGGCGCTCACCGACTGGAGGCCAGCCTTGAAAAATTGGTGGATGTACTGCTGGCTGAAAATATTTCTAATCGCTCCATCCTTGAACGCGACCTGGCGCTGATTAAAGTTCTGGCCGACCAGAAAAATCGCCCGCATCTAATGGAGTTGATCAAAGTGTTCAGGGCCCGGGTCGTGGACGTTGCGCCAGAATCGCTGATCCTGGAAGTTTCCGGCACCGTGGATAAAATTGACGGCCTGCTTGAAGTTTTGCGCCCCTTTGGCGTTTTGGAAATGGCCCGTACCGGAAGAATTGCGATGACCCGCGGCGGTGACTTGCTTCGCCCGCCGGCTGTTAACGAACCGGAAATCTCTGCAAATTCAGAGAATCGCACCGTATCACCGGTCACCAATTGAAGAATACTTTGAAACATTAACGTAATTCTGTTGACCACATAAAATTTATCGCGGCTGCACAGACCGCCCAAGGAAAAACCATGGCAAAACTCTATTACGACGATTCCGCAGATTTATCACTCATTCAGGCAAAAAAGGTGGCCATCATCGGCTACGGCTCGCAGGGACACGCGCACGCCTTGAATCTGCGTGACAGCGGCGTATCCGTACGCGTCGGCCTGCAGCCCGGCAGTTCATCGCGCGCCAAAGCCGAAAAGGATGGTTTGACCGTCAACACTCCTGCCGAAGCGGCCGCGTGGGCAGATGTGCTCATGATTCTCGCGCCCGATACCAAGCAGCCCAAGCTGTATCACGAAGCAATCGAGCCTCATCTCAAAGCGGGTAAGACTCTGATGTTCGCGCACGGATTCAACATTCGTTTCGGCGCCATCAAACCGCCGGCATCCGTTGACGTATCCATGATCGCTCCCAAAGCACCTGGGCATCGGGTACGCGAGGTTTTCAGCGAAGGTGGCGGCACTCCGGCACTTCTCGCCGTGGAGCAAGACGCCAGCGGGACGGCAAAAGACTTAGCGTTGTCCTACGCTAAGGCTCTCGGAACCACTCGGGCCGGCGTGCTGGAAACCACCTTCACCGAAGAAACGGAAACCGATCTCTTCGGCGAGCAGGCAGTATTGTGCGGTGGTGTAAGCGAACTCATTAAAGCTGGTTTTGAAACCCTGGTCGCCGCCGGATACCAGCCCGAGGTCGCTTATTTTGAATGCATGCACGAATTAAAACTGATCGTCGATCTGATTTATCGGGGTGGCCTTAGCTACATGCGCTATTCCATCAGTGACACTGCGGAACAAGGCGATTACAGCGCCGGTCCGCGTATCATCAATGCCAAGACCAAAGAAGAAATGCGCAAAATTCTTTCTGAAATTCGCGACGGCAGCTTCGCCAAAAAATGGATTGAAGAGAACGAGCAAGGTTGCCCGAACTTTCTGGCGACCAGACAGCGCGAGCAAACCCATCCTATCGAGCAATTGGGGCCGGAACTTCGAGCGATGATGCCTTTTCTCAACCCCATCACCGCTCCGGGCTTGGCCAAACCCGCGGCAGCCAGCAAAAAGTAGCCGAGCTAAATTGTAACTTTTTTGACCATTCGTGGCTCATGGTATTGACAGTCCGGTAAATTTGAATAATTCTCTGGCAGCCATGAAAGCTAAGGCTCAGATTGCTGCTCCACCTCTTCCGGAACGTATCGACCAACTCAGCATCAAACGCCAGGAAATCATACGTCCAATTCTCGAGCATCCGCGCGAATACGTGCTGCTGAGCGTACGCGCGCTAGCTCAACGATTAGGCACGGATCCGGCAACGATTGTGCGTATCGTTCGCGGCCTCGGGTTCGAAAGCTATCGCGATTTCCAACATCATCTTCACGAATTATCTCTCGCTTTTGCTACCTCTCTGGATACCATGCGTGCGGGCGGCCAGGACGGCGGTATGCCTGGCTATATTCGCGAAGCCCTCGAGCAGGATATAAAAAATCTCCAGGGCTTGAAGAACAGTCTAGACGCCCGTCGCTTGGTTGCTTTAGCCAAGCGAATTTATGCCGCGCGTAAAATCATTCTCATTGCCGGCGACCTGGCCGCTTACCTGGCGCACTATTTCGAATACCAGACCAGCGTGGTCGGCTTGCCCGTATTCGCGGCCACTTCGTACGGACGAATCGCTCATCTGGCGCGTACGGCAACTAAGCAGGACTTGGTCATCGCTATCAGCTTTCGTCGCGGACTGCGTCAGACCGTGGAAGGCGCGCAACTAGCGCGGGCTAAAGGCGCGTATTGCGTTGGCATCGCAGACACCTTTCTTTCGCCGCTGGCCCGGATATGCGACGAAATATTTTTAGCTTCCGTAGAATCCACTTCATTTGCGGCTTCGTTTACAGCTCCCATAGCGCTCTTAAATGCCATCGTCGTAACCTGCGCGCAATACCGGCGCGCGGAAACAATGGTGGTGGTAAAAGAGCTGGCTGAGGAACAGCGTAAAGGTTTTCGCTGGTACACAGCATAGAGTTCGGCACCAAATCTATCTTTTTCCAAAACACTTCGGTGCGGATATTATCTGAGCGTCAACACGCCGGAAATACGTGCACGCAAATAATCCATCTTTTACGTGAGGGCATGCCGGCTCATGAAACCATGTGCCGTTAATTTCCTGGGAAGGGATTTGAAACTTGAAGAATAACCGGAGGTTCGTGCTATGGACGTTTTTGCTTGTATTCGTGAACATTCATATAGCACGGGCCCAATCAACGTTTACGCTGACCGAGCGCATCCAACGCGTCGTCAGCCGAGCGGAATTCGCGCACGCAAATTTTGGCATTGAATTTTATTCGCTCGACTCCGGAAAAGTTATTTACGCCTTGAACCCGGAGAAATTGTTCGTCCCTGCTTCGACGACGAAACTTCTCACCGAAGGCACGCTCCTCGCCAAGCTCGGCGGGGATTACCGCTTTCATACCCGGATTTATCGCACCGGGCCTGTGGATTTCAAGGGAAAGCTCAAGGGAGATTTAATCCTGGTGGCCAGCGGCGATCCCAACCTCTCGAATCGCGGGCAACCCGATGGCACGCTTGCATTCGTAGACGAAGATCATTCTTACAACGGCCCGGCGCTGCCCGGCGACCCGCTCGTTGTAATCAAGGAACTCGCTGGAAAAATCTCTGCGAAGGGAATTAAACGAATTGACGGGCGGCTGCTCATCGATGCCAGCCTTTTACCTGACGGCCCCCGCGAGGGCGGCACCGACGTGGTCATGTCTTCCATCATGGTGAATGACAACGTGATTGACCTCGTTTTTAGACCCGGAGTGAAGAGCGGAGACGCGACCATCCTCGAATACTCGCCACGCACTTCCTACGTAAATTTTGTCAATCACGTCACCACCGGGGCCCAAGATTCAAAGCCCAATCTTGAATCACCCGAAGTCGAATCCAACGAAGATGCCAGCCTAGTCGTGACCCTAACTGGCAGCTTACCAGCCGGCACCGCACCGCAAACAGCGGCCTTTGCGGTTCCCTCTCCTACCACCTTTGCCACCACCGTTCTGCGCGAGGCTCTCGTTGCATCCGGTGTCCAGTTCAAGTTCAAAAAAGGCGCTGCAACCCGGCCGCCGAATTTCGTTGCGTATTCGAAATTGTATGTACCCGAAAACATGGTGGCCGAACATGTCTCAGCGCCTCTATCCGAAGAAATCAAAGTTACTTTGAAAGTCAGCCAGAATCTCCACGCGGGCATGGGACCTTACCTGCTCGGAACTTTGGTCGCCAAAGACACCAAAAATCCGCTGGCGGCAGGTTTTCGCGTAGAGCGCGAGTTTTTGCAATCTGCAAACCTCGATCTTTCCGGCGCCTCCCAGGGCGATGGTGCCGGTGGCGATTGGGCGGATCTCTTTTCGCCGGATTTTATGGTTCACTACCTCACCTACTGGACTACACGCCCCGACTACCAGGTATTTCTAAAAGCTTTGCCGGTGCTAGGCAAGGATGGAACTTTAGCCACTATTCAAAAGGGTTCTGCCGGCGCGGGCCACGTTTTTGCTAAAACAGGGACGTTCAACTCCGAGGACAAGCTCAACGGAAAAGGGATGTTGAATGCCAAAGGATTGGCAGGGTATGTCACTACTAAATCCGGGGAACGGTTAGTCTTTGCCTCCTATGTAAACCACGTAGCACTGCCAGACGATCCAGCGGCTGCCCAACAGGTTGTAGGGCAAGCCTTGGGAGAAATAGCAGCGGCAGCTTACGACGCAGACCGAAAGTAGTGTGGGGTTTACCGGACGAGGCTATTCCCGAAGGTTAGAACTGCCGATTTAAGCGATCTTAAATCAGAGCGAGCTTGCCCAGCTCAGCGACGCGGCGTTCGAAGGTCATTTCCACCAGACCGTGCTTCCCGTAATAGCGCAACACAATCTTATGTCCCGGTTCAATCTTGGCCCGAGCCCTGATCAACGCGTCCGACATCTCTACCCAGTCGCCGGTCACCAGGTAGGTGCCTTCCCAGCCGCGCAGTTCAAATCGGCCGTCATGCCGTAGAGTCAGCGGGACTGCCGAGCACTTTATCGCCTTGCCAGCCAGCTTGGCCGCCGAGCACTCATAGCGGCCTGATACGTCCACACCATCCGCCGCAGCCCGAGTAGCCGAAACTGCCAGGGGCAAAAGAAATAAAGCCAGGATCCAGGTTCTATAAACAAAGCACTGCATTGCATCTCCCGCCAGATGGCACAAGCTAATTCGATGTGCGATCACTCCCGGTAATGCATGCCAGCCGCCACCAAAACTCACTATAACGGCGTTACAACAATTGGACTTACATCCTTCCCAAAAATGGACCGTGGACTTAAAGGAACATTCTGTATCTCTCGACCTGCCAACTTGTGCAAAACTCTGCGGTACTAAAACGTTTGTCCAGTACGGCCTATACTACTGCAGCATCGGCAACTCCACACTGGCTTGCCCGTCCTTACGAGGATCAGATGCGCCGTAATTGACTCCGGTCGCAAAATCTCTAAGAACCGCCTGTCCTCCGCCCATCACGCCGGAAAAAGCGCCCCGTAAATCTATTTTGTGACCCTTGGAGGTGAGCTCGTTGCGTACATTCCCAGGAAAGCGGTTCTCCATTGACACGTCGCACCCACTGAAGGTGTGTTTCGAGAATCTGGGCGCCTCCAGGGCCGCCTGGATGTTCATTTTGAAGTCCGCAATATCGGCAACAAATTGAGCGTGGGCCTGCGACTGGTTCCATCCCCCCATGATCCCAAAAGCCACTCGCGTGTCACCTTTCTGTGCGAACGCAGGGATGATGGTATGCAGCGGCCGTTTTCGCCCGGCAAGGGCATTCGGGGAAGCCGGATCAAGCGTGAAAAGGCCGCCACGGTCATGCAAGACAAACCCGGTGCCGGCAGCCACGATACCCGAGCCGAACGCGTCGAAGTTGCTCTGGATCAACGACACCATGTTCCCTTCGCGATCAACCACGCTCAGATACGTGGTGTCCTTGCCGCCTCGCAACTCTCCAGCCGAAACATCACAATTGGCACGCGCCGAGTCGATCAACTTCGCTCGCGGCTCCGCCCATTCCTTCGAAAGCAGCGTAGACACCGGCAATTTTTGTTGCCGCGGGTCTCCTATGTATTTAGCCAAATCTGCATAGGCAAGCTTCTTGGCTTCGATCATGGTGTGAAGTGCGTTCGCGGAACCGAACTCCCAATTTTTCTGCCCTAGCGGAAATTTCTCCATAATGTTCAGCATTTCGAGCGCCGCCAATCCTTGGCCGTTAGGCGGCAATTCGAACACTGTCCAGTCGCGATAGGTAGTTGAAATCGGTTCCACCCATTCGCTTGAATATTCCGCCAGATCCTGCGCGGTCATCACTCCGCCATGATGTTTCATGCTCTCAAGAATTTTTTTGGCGATTTCGCCTTTGTAGAATGCCTCTCTTCCGTGAGCAGCGATCTGCTCCAATGACCAAGCCAGATCGGGATTTCGAAAGACTTCCCCCACGCGCGGCGCATGATCCTGTATTAAATATGTTTGAGCAGCAGCACTATCTCCGCGCAGGAGATCCGTTTCTGCGCCCCAAACAGCAGCGGTCAATTCGGGCACGGGAAAACCATCCTGAGCAATTTTTATTGCCGCCGCCAAGTCCTCGCTTAATTTTTTGCGCCCAAATCTGTCTGCCAGCTTTTGCCATCCATCGACTGCGCCTGGCACCGTCACAGAGTAAATGCCGTGCTGCGGCATATCTCGCAATCCATGGTTATGGAGAAATTCGATGGTCAGATCTTTGGGAGCCCAACCGCTGGCATTCAGCCCATACAGCTTGTTGGCCTTCACGTCGTAGACGATCACAAAAAGATCGCCGCCAACGCCGTTCATCATCGGCGCTACGACGCCCATGACCGCGTTCGCCGCAATCGCAGCGTCCACCGCGTTGCCGCCGTGTTCCAGGATTCGCACGCCTGCTTGCGCCGCTAACGGCGATTCCGCAGCCACAATGCCATCCCGCGAAATCACCATCGAACGCGCCTGAGAGCGATCCTGAGCCTGTAAAGGCAAGAGTGGCATAAGCCAGAAAATATAAACCCAAAACCTGAATGATTTAGAAGCCTTCATCTTGCTCCCATGGTCTTGACGAGCTTGTATTCGCGATCACTGCTCAACGCACAAATTTGTCCGTGGACTATACACCTTCGACCACGCTTTTTGTAGCTAGTGACTCTTCATCGTTGCCTACGTGCTCGCCAGTTGTTGTCTACCATCTTCAAACGATTGGCATTTGGCTCCAGACCCTCTAGAATCCAAGGGCGCGGGTTGTTCCGAGAGCTTTGCCTGTGAATTAAAGCCTTTTGCCCCGCGCGGGAGAATTGTCTTTGCCGCAACAGCCCCGAGAACCGCAGAAACCGCAACAACAAAGTAGCGCAGCCGCGCAGACGGTCTCCGTGCCAGACGTCAATAATGCCGAAGTCGACGCGCTCTTAAACGGCCGCCACACCGATCCCTTCGCGCTCCTCGGCCCGCATCCAGTTCCAGGCGGCTGGGTCATTCGATTTTTTATTCCTTGGGCAGCGGAAGCCAGCATCGACATAGCTCCGGGCCAGCCCGTACTCAACAGCATGAAAGTTACCGACGCGGTGAAAATTCGCCCGGAGGGGTTTTTCGAAGCCCTGTGGCCTTCAAATCAGTCCGCACCTCCCGCACCCGGCAGCTACAAGATTCGGGGGAGAACCCACCACGGTGAAGGCTTTGAAATGTATGATGCGTATTCCTTCCCATACCTTTTGAGCGAGTTCGATTTATATCTCATGGGCGAGGGCCGTCATTACGACACCTACGAGAAACTTGGCGCGCATATAAAGACGGTTCAGGAAGTTCGAGGCGTAAATTTTGCAGTTTGGGCGCCGAGCGCCCGGCGCGTTAGCGTGGTCGGCGATTTCAATCGCTGGGATGGCCGTGTGAACGTAATGCGTGCTCGCGGCTCTTCGGGTATCTGGGAGCTTTTCGTCCCTGAATTAAACGAAGGCTCCATCTACAAGTACGAAATCATCGGCCCCAACGGCGATATGCTTCCGCTGAAGGCAGACCCCTACGCCTTTCGCGCGGAGTTGCGGCCAAACACCGGTTCCATCGTCGCCGACCTGGATAAATACAAATGGAATGACACCAAATGGATCAAGGAACGGCCTCAGAAAAATTGGTTTGAATCGCCGGTTTCCATCTACGAAGTGCATCTCGGCGCCTGGCGCCGCGTCCCCGAAGAAAACAATCGCTGGCTGACCTACCAAGAACTCAGCGATCAGCTTATTCCTTACGTAAAGGAACTAGGATACTCCCACATCGAACTGCTCCCAATCATGGAACATCCCTTCGACGGCTCCTGGGGCTACCAGACCCTCGGCTATTACGCCGCCACCAGCCGCTATGGCGCGCCCACAGACTTCATGGATTTCGTCGATCGTTGTCACAACGCCGGAATAGGAGTCGTCCTCGACTGGACTCCCGCCCATTTCCCTCGGGACTCTTACGGCCTGGCGCAGTTTGATGGAACCCACCTCTACGAGCACTCTGACCCCCGCCAAGGGGCGCAACTGGATTGGGGCACACTCGTCTATAACTACGGCCGCAATGAAGTCCGCAATTATTTGATCTCCAACGCGCTGTTTTGGCTGGACAAATATCACATCGACGGACTGCGCGTGGACGCTGTGGCTTCCATGATTTATCTGGATTACTCCCGAAAGCCCGGCGAATGGATTCCCAATAAATTTGGCGGCCGCGAAAATTTGGAAGCCGTTGATTTCCTGAAGCGCCTGAATGAAATCACCTTCGAGCGCTTCCCCGGCATTCTCACCATCGCTGAGGAGTCCACCGCCTGGCCAAGCGTGTCGCGCCCCACATATCTGGGCGGCCTGGGATTCAGCATGAAGTGGAACATGGGCTGGATGAACGACACCTTGAAGTACTTCTCCGCCGACCCCGTCCATCGCAAATACGAACACAACAAGCTAACCTTCTCGTTGATCTACGCCTTCACCGAAAACTTCGTGCTGCCCTTCTCCCACGATGAAGTCGTTCACGGCAAAAATTCCCTGCTCCACAAAATGCCCGGCGACACGTGGCAGCAGTTCGCTAACCTGCGTCTTCTCTACGGCTACCAGTATGCGCACCCTGGTAAAAAACTGCTGTTCATGGGCGAGGAATTCGGCCAGCGTCAGGAATTCAGCGAAGCGCGCAGTCTCGACTGGCATTTACTTCAATGGGAATCCCATCGCGGACTTCAGCGCCTCGTCGGGGACCTGAACAAGCTGTATGCCCAAGAACCCGCGCTCCACGAGGTGGACTTCGACTGGCCAGGCTTCGAGTGGATCGATGCAAACGATGCTGACAACAGCATCTTTTCCTTCGCCCGGCACGGCAAGGCTCCAAAAGACCTTATCGTGGTGATCCTCAACGCCACCCCCGTTTTGAGGGGTAGCTACCGCATCGGCGTGCCTCAACCGGGCTTTTACGTGGAGGCCTTGAACACCGACTCCGCTATATATGGCGGTTCTAACGCCGGTAACCTTGGCGGCGTGCAGGCGGAGGCGGTACCCCATATGGGTCGCCCCTATTCGCTCACTCTGACGGTGCCGCCTTTGGGCGCGTTGTTCCTGAAGTGGACGCCGGAAGTCACCCCGAAGGCCTGATCCAACCTAGCGCCCTGGCCGGGTTTCAAATTCCATAGATCGTCGCGATAAATAAAAACAACTCCGGAAACATTTCCCTGGCACACCTCGTATGTATAGGCAGTACCGGGGAGGCATCTACTCTATGTTTAATCGCACAAAGCTTTTTGCAGGCCTCAGCCTATTATCCCTCATCGCCGTACTGCCAGGTGCTTCGGCGTCATTCGGGCAATCAGGGTCTACCAAAGACCGCTGGCTACATGTTCGGGTCATCAACTCCGATAATAAGGGCGAAACGGTACGGGTGAACATTCCGCTCGAATTGGCGGAAAATGTCCTGCCTACCATTAATAAAAACCATTTGCACAACGGCAAAGTGACCATCGATCAGGCGCACATGAATGACGTTGACCTGCATGCCCTGCTGAACGCCATTCGCACAGCGAAGGACGGAGAATATGTCACCATCCAGGGCACCGATCAGGATGTCCGCGTCGCCAAAGAGGGTGGGCGGTTGCTGGTCCACGTGAAAGACAACAAAGGTTCCAAGTCAAATAAATCCGACGTAGATATCAAAATTCCCATGCACGTGATCGACGCGCTGTTCAGCGCCGGTAAAGACGAACTTGACGTCGTCGCCGGGTTGCACGCTCTCGCCTCCTTAGGCGATACCGAACTGGTCTCCGTGAAAAGTGAGGAAAGCACTGTTCGCGTGTGGATGGATTCTAAAAACGCCAGCGATTAATTACCCTGCCGGGCCGTGTATCGTTAGTGTCTGCGGAAAAGGAGAATCGAGAATATGTTGCTTGCGAAAATCGCCCTTGGCTTAGCTAGCACCGTAGCCTTCGCCGCCATCTACACCTTCCGCGAAGGCGTTATCCGCGTGGATGTCGACGAATTCCGCGATGGTGGCTCTCATGTCCACCTCTGGGTGCCGGCTGCGGCAGTGCCAATAGCGCTGCGTTGCACTCCCAGAAATCACTTGGAAAATGCATCTGCAAAAATCCAACCCTGGATACCGACAATTCGGCAGTTAGCAAAGGAACTGGAGAAATATCCGGAGGCAAAACTGGTTGAGGTAGTGGACGGCACCGATCACGTGCAAATTCGTACCCATGCAGGCAAGTTGCAAATCGACGTTCATGAACCTGGCGAGTCCGTTCACGTTGCGATTCCGATAGCCACGCTGGAAGATATCTCCGGCCAACTGACTGAAAATATCCCCGGCGCTTGAGAGCCTGATTGAATCTAGATACGTTTCGATGATAGCGACGAGAGTCTGCCAGGGGCCACGCGTGAGTTACTCTATTCTGCGTGTTCCTCTTTGACATCGCTAGGAATAAAATATATTTCTTCAAACATCGCGTTCTTTTGCCATCCGGCTCGCTGCAAGATGCCCCTGCCGTTTTCCACCATGCTTGGATGACCGCAAAGATACGCCGTGGTCTCCGCCGGTTTTAACCCCCACAAGTCGGTGTACTTGCGAACCAGATCATCCACTCGGCCTGTCTCTCCAGTCCACGCTTGGTCCTCCCACGGCCTACTCACCGTGGTTAGGAATTTAAGCCACGGAACCTCCGCCGCGACTTTCTCCATTTCGTCCCGGTAACCGAACTCCCACGAGCGGCTGCCGCCTTGCAAGCAGTAAAGTTTGTGATCTCCTGGCATGGGACTGTCACCGCTCTTCCAATCGCGATAAAGGGTCCGTACATAGCTCACAAAGGGGGCAATTCCGGTAACGGTGGAAAGTAACAGGTGATGTTTTCTGCCGCTGCGTAAATCCAGAGTGAAGCGACCCTTGGCAATCTTGCGGCAAAATAACTTGTCGCCCTCATTCAATTTGAAAAGGTGCGGCGTCAATGCCCCGTGGGGCACCAGTTCCAGAAAGAATTCGAGCGATTGTTCATAGGGAGACGACACCAGCGAATAGGCGCGCTCAATCCGTTGTCCCTCAAATTCCACTCCGAGCGTGGCATACTGTCCGGCTAAAAATTTAAATGGTCCCCCCGGATCCACGCGGATGAGCCACAAATCCGGTGAAATGTCCCGCCGCTCGATTATCGTCGCCTCATAATGTTTGTCCCCAGGCAGCATTCACAACTCCCGATTCAAAATTGAAAATTTGCGCGAACCTATCATTCGTACGCCAGCGCGACCACCGGATCATAACTTGCCGCCCGCATCGCCGGATATGTCGCCCCCGTGGTCGCCCCGACAAAAGCCAACACCACAGCTGAAAAAATCCACGACGGCGATATCAAAATCGTGAGACCAGGATTGGTCTCTTTCAAAACGCCTTGAACCAGAAAGGTAATGGCAATGCCCAGCCCCGTTCCCATCAAGGTCAATATAAAAGTTTCTCCCAACAGCATACGCACCACATCGAATCTCGAAAAACCCAGCGCCTTCAGGATACCGATCTCACGCGTTCGTTCCATGACCAGCGTATGCATGTTCAGCAAGACCACCAAAAAGCTGATCACTATACCAAGCGCCACCATCGTCCTTGTAAACGGGCGCAGTTGCGGAAGATTCGACGAGTTCATCAAGGTTAGGTATTCGGATAACGATCGAACGCTGTTTTGCGAATCCAACTTTAAGATCTCCGCTCGCGCGATCTCCGTATCTCCTTTGCTTCGAACGTAGAACATCGACACCCGCTTGTCCGCGCCAGCAAGGTCCTGGGCCGCCTGCAGCGGGATAAAATATCTCGCGCCTTTCCCGTGCGCTACGATCCCGCTCACGGTAAAAACGTGATTCAGCAGTGTAATCTGACTGCCCACCTTCAAGTGTTTTGATTGCGCAATGATGTCGTCAGCGATTACTTCGTCGGGGCCCGAGAAGGCGCGCCCATCGCGAAACAAAAACCCGCGACTAAGCGCATTGAAACGCCTGAAGTCGATGCCATAGACGATCACTAAGTTCTTTGGTTCCGTCAAAATTACCGTGGGAGCGACTTCATCTATATCCGGCAGGGCCGCTATCCTGTCACCCAAAGATTCCTGCATGACCGCGCTCGAGAAAGCAAAGAAAATCGACGAATTCGGCGACTGCACGATAATGTCAGCGCCGACCCCTTCCACTCGTTTTCCCCACTCGGAAACCACACCGGAAGTGAGTCCCGCGATCATCAGCACCAAAACCACCTGAATCGCGATAGCAATCACACTCAGCGAACTTCGTAGCGGCCGCGTGGAAATGCTGCCCCAAAACATCTGCAGTAAAGAAAATCGTCCTTCAAACGTTTCATTCATGCTTGGAAGCCGCGGTGAACGGATCACCGTCATTAAGAAGCGCCAAAGAAGTGCGGACCCTTATTGCACGATCTCTTCCGAAAGTCGTGCCAAATATTTCGCTCTCATTAAGTTTTGCACACATGTGTTGATAAGTATGTGGAAAAGCGAAGCTGCCTTCCTCCTAAATGCACGCTCATCAATAGTCTTCCCCTCTTTGCACAATTTCCGTGCAAGCGGCAAAAAACTTTGGGTGTAGACTACGCGACTTCCGGAAAAATCAGTTGAGCGCGGGACGAAATTTAAATTTTCCGCCGGTTCCGACCTGGAACATCGCTAGGTCTAATACCACTTGGGCGGTCGATCGAGATGAATCTTGATCGGCTCCTTCGCATCCGTGATGTCGAACCATCGCCCGAACGTTTTCCATCCTTCCGCGACAATTTGTATCTCCACTCTTCCAAGTGGCGCATCCGGAATATGCGCGATTCCCTCACGGTTGGTCTTCACATTCAACTCGAACTGTTTATTTTTTGCAATTTTGTGTTCTTCAACATACTTCAAATAGACGCTGGCATTTTCGATAGGTCGATCTTTATCGCCGCCGGTGACTTCAATGGTTACGCGGGTGCTAGGCAGGGACCGCTGGGTCTGGCCCTTCGGGATTCCCTGAGGGTTCACGACGCTGGTCGCCACTATGAACATTGCCAGCAAGCCTAAAAGGCGTGCGGCTCGCGTGAAACACAATTTCTTCATACAGTTTAAACTAT
>DATBBY010000188.1:0-1580 GCA_036270765.1 Candidatus Acidiferrum sp. | reverse complement strand
CGAATGCGGACGTCCGTCCCTTTTGGAAGCGGGTTGATGGAATCGATGTAGCAACCTCGCGCGCTCAATTCCGAAACACGCGCGCGATTCTTCATTCCCACGACTTCGGCTTCGGCGATAAACGCAAAGCGCGGAGTCGTTCGAGCCACGGTGTAGGGGGTGTCGCTCATTCTTTCGTCTCGCTCCGAAGAGGATTTGGCCAAGGACGCGTCTTTCTATTGTACGCAGCGCGGAAACGGTAAGTGAAAACACGCGTCAAGAATTGCGAAAGAGCCAGCTGTCCTTTGGTACAGGTAAACCTGCACCAGTGGGATGTGGCGCCGGCGTCCCGCCGGCGGCTTTTCGCGGTCCCATGCGCCATCAAAACCGCCGGCCCCTCCTCTGTCGGGACAAGCATGATGCCGGCGCTACTGAGGCTGGACGATGAAGATTGAATGGTTTACGGCACGCGTGCTAACATTTCGCCCGCTTAGGATGGAATTCCCCATAGGAGTGAAAAAATGAAATCGCTAGTTTATCCGCTTGCTTGCGCCGCTATGCTCTCGTTCGCCGCGGGCGCGAATGCCCAAATGCAAATGTCACGCCCCGTTCAGACATTCGATACATCCGCCGGCCCGGTGAAGATCACCCCGGTGTACCACGCTTCGCTGGAAATCGAAGCCGGTGGAAAAGTGATCATCGTCGATCCCGCCAAGCCGGCCATGTTCATGGGTCTGCCGCAAGCCGACCTGATCTTGATTACGGATATCCATCCGGATCACTTGGACGCGGACATGATCAAGGCGGAAAGCAAAGCCAGCACCGATATCATTGCACCGGCCGCGGTCGCCAAGACCGTGACGACCGCCAAGGTCATCGGCAACGGTGAAAAGACAACCTGGGGCGCCTGGACGATTGAAGCCATTCCCATGTACAACACGACGCCGACTCGCGGTCCAAAGCCGGGCATGGTGTTTCACGAAAAAGGGCGAGGCAACGGCTACGTGCTCACCTACGGCGGCAAGCGTTTCTATTTTTCCGGTGACACCGAAGGGATTCCCGAAATGCGCGCCCTCAAGAATATCGACGTCGCCTTCATTTGCATGAATTTGCCCTACACCATGACCCCGGAAGAAGCGGCCGATGCCGTAAAAGCGTTTCATCCCAAAGTAGCCATCCCCTATCACTACAATGGTCAAGACACCGCCGTATTCAAGAAGGCGCTGGACGGCACGGGCATCGAAGTACGGCTCCTTGACTGGTATCCAAAAGCGTAAGGCCCTTTAGAAAATAATCGGGGGAGTTGTTTTGAAGGGCGCAGGCTTCAGCCTGCGCGGATTCGCATTTTCCTGGGAGCGCCAATCTCCTGATTGGCGGTTTGCAATACGCCATTCAGGAGAATGGCGCTCCCGGGAAAAACCGAAGACCTCACAGGCTGAAGTCTGCGTCACTGCAATTTATCGAGGACGAATTTATTTTTTCACAGGGGGAACTGCAGCTGGTTTCAGGTCACCCGCGGCCTTTTGAATGTCCTCGACAGCCTTCGCGTCCAACTCAAAGAGCGCCGGCCCATCTGATCTTCTTGCAAGATAACCGCCGCC
>DATBBY010000187.1:0-10884 GCA_036270765.1 Candidatus Acidiferrum sp. | reverse complement strand
CAAGGTTTTTTCGGCGGCGTTCTGTCTCAGAGGCATCTTGTCATTCGAGTGCTGTTGCGCACTATCGAGGCTCATGTCACGGCTCCTGATTTCGCCGGAGCGTTCTGGATGCGGGTCTAAAGAAAAAACCCACCGCCAGGGTTCCGGCGGTGGGTTGGAAACTTTTGCTATTGATCTAGCGGTTTCTCCACTCGCCCGAAGCGCAAATAGTCGGCGTCGTAGTCGACGTGACGGTAGTAATTCGCTTCGTAGCGATGGCTATCACAGCTCGGAGAGAATAACACGTCCCCCTATCGCGCTTAAAGCGTTTAGTGGCGACGATGTATTCTAAAATCAATGATTGTCGTTCACCACCCGGCGGGTCTTTGTCGCCTGTTCACGTAAACAGTCATCCAACGCTAGTGTGCTACCATCCAAAAGTTGCGTTGTACGAAGGAGCCGCCACAGATGTCCGTGACTAAGTCTGGGCAAATGAATGCCTTGCGCAAAATGCGCGCCGGAAAGGGATTGTCATTTGAGTCCGCTCCTGTGCCTGCCATTGGCCCCACCGACGTCTTGGTACGCGTAACCGCTGCTTCGATCTGCGGCACGGACCTGCATATATATGGATGGGACCGTTGGTCGCAAGGGCGCATTAAACCCCCAGTCACGCTTGGACACGAGTTCAGCGGCATCGTTGAAGGCGTGGGCGAAGAGGTAACCGCTGTAAAACCCGGTGACAAAGTAAGTGCTGAGATGCATTTGAATTGCAGCCATTGCCACCAGTGCCGTCTCGGCGAAGCGCATATCTGCCAGAACCTGCGCATCATTGGCATCGATCGCGATGGCGCCTTCGCCGAATTCGTAAAAATTCCCGCGTCGAACATCTGGAAGCTCGACCCTGCCATTCCGGAACATTATGGAGCGATTCTCGATCCGCTGGGGAACGCCGTGCACACCGTCCTAGCAGGAGAAATTGCGGGAAAAACCGTGTTGGTTACCGGCTGCGGTCCGATTGGGCTGATGTCGATCGCGGTCGCCAAAGCGTGCGGGAGCTCTACGGTGTTTGCCACCGAGACCAACACGCAGCGGCGCGCCATGGCCAGAAAAATGGGCGCCGACGTGGTGCTCGACCCATCCTCTGGAAACGCCGTGAAGCAAATCTTAGCCGAGACCTCCAACACCGGCGTGGATGTTTTGCTGGAAATGTCCGGCAACCCCACCGCGATCCAGCAAGGATTTGCGGCCTTACGCGCGGGAGGTCGGGCGTCGTTACTCGGAATCCCCACGGAGTCGGTTCCGCTGGACCTGGTGAACGACGTAATCTTCAAAGGCGCGACGGTGCAGGGTATCTATGGCCGTCGGATGTACGGCACCTGGGTGCAAATGACCGCGCTGCTCAAAGCCGGAAGGCTGAATCTGGAGCCACTGTTTGGCGAGCGCACCTCGCTGGAAAAATTTGAAGACGCATTCACTCTTTTGCGCGGGGGACTGGCTGGGAAAGTCTTGATGTATCCCGATGGAGTGCCGCACTGAGAGATCGCCAAATCGCCGGAGTGTAAAGTACAAGGAGTATTCCATGTCAGACGCCGCAGCTACCGCCAGCAAACCATCTCCACTTCACTATATTTCTGAGCATCTCCAGGACTTGCGTAATAAGGGCACCGCTCCAAAGCTCCGGGTGTTGGACGGCGAGCAGAAGCCTGTCGCCGTTTTTGACGACAAAGAAATTATCAATCTGGCTTCCAACAATTATCTGGGATTGACCACCCACAAGGCGTTGCGCAAAGCCTCGCTGGAAGCCACCCGCAAATATGGCGTGGGCGCTGGCGCGGTGCGCACCATCGCGGGCACCATGAGGCTGCATATGGAACTCGAAGAGCAAATCGCGCGCTTCAAAAACGTGGAAGCCTGCGTGGTGTTTCAGTCGGGTTTCACCGCCAATGCCGGAACCGTTTCTGCGGTCTTGGGCAAGGAAGACCTAATTATTTCGGATGAACTGAATCACGCCTCCATCATCGATGGCGCGCGCTTATCGAAAGCCACCATCAAAGTTTTCAAGCATAAAGATGTGCAGGATTGCGAACGCATTCTGCAGGAAACCGCCAACTGGAACGGCCACAAGCTGATCATCACTGACGGCGTTTTCTCCATGGACGGGGATATCGCTCCATTGCCAGAGTTGTGCTCCCTGGCTGAAAGATACAAGTGCATCATGATGATTGACGATGCCCATTCTTCAGGTGTCCTCGGGCGCAACGGTCGTGGCACCGTGGACCATCTGAATTGTCATGGGCGCGTGCACATCCAAGTGGGCACCTTGAGTAAAGCCATCGGAGCGATGGGCGGCTACGTTTGCGGGTCCCGCGACTTAATCGATTATCTTTACCTGCGTGCGCGGCCATTTCTCTTTTCCACTTCGCATCCGCCGGCCACGGCGGCGGCCTGCCAAGCTGCTTTCACGCTGCTCGATTCGCCGGAAGGCGAACGCCTGGTCAAGAAATTGTGGGCCAACACAAAATTCTTCAAACGGGAATTGAAAAAGCGCGGATTCCAATTCAAGGCCAGCGAGACGCCCATCATTCCGATTCACGTCGGCGAAGCCGCCAAAGCCTTCGAGTTTTCGCGCAAGCTTTTCGATGCGGGGGTGTTTGCTCCAGCCGTCGGCTACCCCACGGTAGCGGAAGGCAAAGCACGCTTGCGCGCCATTGTCAGCGCTACGCACAAGCGCGAGCATCTCCTTCGCGCCGCTGATACGCTCGCTGAAGTCGGCAAAACACTGGGTGTCGTGTAGTTGTAATTTACTAGGCCATAGTGGGTTCCCGAATTGAGGCAGCCTGGCCAATAGAAAATGTGTGAGGCCTAGTACGACTCGGGAAGTGACGCGCTAAGTGCTTTGTTTGAGAAAAAAATGTCGGCGCGTCGACATTTTTGATAAATCATTCGAATTATCTGGGAATTGTGATGCGAACGACTCATCTTTTGCCCACTCGAGCCAAAAATCTTGTCGAAAACTTCCCAAGCCTTAAATACATCAAACTGATGAGGGCCAAAACATCGGTTTCTGGAGAAAATTTTAGACCTACATTGGACTTACGCGGGAGACAAAATGTATAGACCAAAACTGACCGCAAATTTTATTGCCACGCTGAGCTTCGCAGCTTTCTGCGCCATCGGCTCAGCTGCGCAATCACAACCCGATTCCCAGGCGGGAGCGCAGCTCGGAGAACAGTCCGCGCTCGCAGGCAAGCAAGCCCAAGGTGCCAATACGCAGAAAACCACCGAAACGTCACCAACCGAACTGACTACATTCGTAACCGGTACGATCATCAACGCAGAATTAAATGGCTCGCTGGATTCCAAGAAGCTGAAATCAGGTGACGCAGTAAACGCACACACGGCGACCGACCTCAAGACCAACGACGGCAGAATCGTATTGCCCAAAGGCACCAAAATCACCGGCCACGTGACGCAGGCGTCCGCACGAGGTGCGGGGCAGCCTGAATCATCGCTTGGTTTGCTATTCGATAAAGCGATTTTGAAAAGCGGCCAGGAGATCCCCTTGAACGCCTCTGTTCAAGCCGTGGGAGCGCCGCCGTCGAGCTCATTTTCCAATCAGTCTCCCGCGGCCGAGCCGCTGCCTGGAGCACGTCCGACAGCACCTGGGGGCGGTGTACAGAGTGGTAGCACAGCGTCACGGGGCGGCAGTATAAACGGCGCATCTTCAACCCCGAATGGGATCGGCGATCCATCCGTCGACGCAAATTCAGCCGATACAACAAGTAGCAACGCAGCTGGCCAATGGGACGCCAACACTCGCGGGGTAGTGGGAATGCGTAATCTGAGCCTGAATGCCGCAGGCGAGGGACAAGGCTCGATCATCAAATCGACGGGCAAAAATGTGAAACTTGACGGCGGGACCAGGCTGCTGTTGGTTACTGGCAACGTGGCTGCTCACTAGCACCGCTTCGCTCTGGTCCGGCGAGGGCCACGGTCGGTTGCGGGTATTTGCACAGGCCCACGTATGTTAAAAATCCCCACGTTCTGGTAGGCTAATATCGTAGTGAGGGGGATGCGATGACGAAGCTATTCGTCGTTCTACTCGTCGCTGCCGCTCTTATCGTTCCTCTGGGATTCGCCCAAACCCCGCCGGACACAGCCGCAGACGCTAGAAAATTAAATTCAGTTCCGGATCCAGTTATTGCGCCGTTTTGTGTAGGAACGGCCTTCAATGCCATTTTGCTTACGCCGCTGGACGCCAGCCGTAACAAAGCCGGCGACCCGGTAACCGCTGAGACCGCCGAGACCGTCACCTATGAACGCACGGTGATCTTTCCACGGGGCACAAAAATTCATGGCCAACTAGTGCGCGCGTCTTCGGCGCGAACCGGTAAAGGGTCGGCGTTGTTTGTACGATTCGACAAAGCCACTTTGAAGAATGGCCAGGAAGTTATGATGAACGCAGGTATCCAAGCGCTGGTGACCGGGCGAGGTTCCGTCTCCCGGATCGCGCCAGCGGCAGAAGAACGCGGCCAGGGATATCCATCGGCAGAAGATTTTGGCCCGAGAGATGGTTCGAATGCTACCGTTGTTCCGGCCAGCACCGAATCGGCATCCCGCGCTCAGTCATCGTCGGGACTTCCCGCCACGCAGGGTGGCGTGAATAAGCAGGGCATGCTGACGAATGACAGCCAAGGAGCTTTGGGTGGATCGGATTTGAAAGTGTATACGCCGCTGTCGGAAGGTTCGGACGGCACCGTGTTATTGTCAGCCGGAAAGAATGTCCGCCTGGAAGCGGGAACGAAGCTCTTGCTGGTGATTCAACCTCCGCCTGAAGTTGATCCTAGTCTCCAGTAATAAGAAGTAGTTCAAAAAAAACTCAACAGCGGTTTTGCGATTAAATAGCTGAATTTGTGTTCGGCTGATCGTGATTCCTGACTAACCGATTTTCTGCACCACCTTTTAGCGGCGGGCCCCTCACCTGCTCGTTTCGGAGCGTTTGCTATACTCGCTCAGATGCCTTTAACCAAGAAAAAATTATTTTTGGTCGACGCTATGGCCCATATCTACCGGGCTTTTTACGCGCCGATGGTGCGCATGAACACCAGCGCCGGCGTTCCCACTACCGTTCCGTTTCTGTTTAACAATATTTTGCGACGCATCCTGAAAGACTATCAGCCGGATTATGTCGGCATCGTCTTCGACACCAGCAAGCCCACCTTCCGCGACAAACTTTTCGAAGAATATAAAGCGCACCGCCCTAAAATGCCGGATGAACTCTCCATCCAGCTGCCCTTCGTGAGGCGCCTGTGCGAAGCCATGCGTTTGCCGATCCTGGAATGGGACGGCTTCGAAGCTGACGATGTGCTCGGCGCCCTTGCAAAACAAGCCAATAAAGCAAATGTGGATGTGATGCTGGTAACCAACGATAAAGACATGCTCCAGCTCGTTCACGATGGGGTGAAAGTGTTACGTACCGGAAGCGGCGCGGCGAAAAGCGACGTCATCGTCGACGAAAAAAAAGTCGAAGAGATTCTCGGCGTGCCTCCCAACAAAGTCACCGACGTGATGGCTTTGATGGGCGACAGCATTGACAACATTCCCGGCGCGCGTGATCCGAACGAGAGGCCTGCACCAGGCGAACGCCGCAAGCCCGGCATCGGAGAAGTCGGCGCGCGCGAAATAATTCTGCAATTTGGCTCAGCGGAAGAAGCGCTGCGCCGAGCCGCTGAAGTAAAGCGAACCAGCTATCGCGAAGCGCTACAGAAAAATGGCAAGTACGTGCTGTTGAGCAAAGAGCTGTCGAAGATTGATAGCGATGTACCCATCACGCTGGACCTGGACAATCTGCAACGGCGCGAGCCAGATCTGCCGTTGCTAGCAGCGCTGTATCGCGAGTTGGGATTCAACTCGCTGCTGAAAGAATTGGGGTCGGAAACCGTTGCCTCTACCGCGCCTGTTAGCGCCGGACCGGTGCTAAAAACCGATTACCTGCAACTCATCAATCTCGGCGAATTTCGGGACTATCTGTCGGGCATCCCAGTGGAACAACCGATCGCAATCTGGCTGAATCTGGAACCGGGGGATCGCGAGTCGGAAGGCTTCGGCACACGCATTGCTTCAATCGAAGTGTCATCAAAACCAGGTGAAGGCCGAGCTGTGTGGATGGACGAAAAGGGCGAAGCGCTCGCAGAGTTGCGACCGCTCCTGGAAGATCCCCAACGCCCCAAAATTGTCCACGATCCAAAACTGTTTCATTTGCTCTCCGGCCGAATGACCAACGTGTTGCACGCCACGCAGATTTATTCCTATTTGTTGCGGCCCACCACCGCCAATCACAATTTCATCGACGTGGTCATGCGTCAATTCAACGCCATGATGGGCGGCGGCCCGGGAGAGCGCGCTGATTACCTGCAGCGGCTCGCTCCAGCCTTACAAGCGCAAATCGGCGCCGAACAGATCGTCAACGTATACGAAAAAATCGATCTGCCCCTTGCGCCAGTGTTGGCGGACATGGAGCGCACCGGGATTCGCGTCGACCCTAAAGCGCTCGATGCCATGTCTCAAGTCATGGAAACAGAAATACGCCGGCTGGAAAAAGAAGTTTGGGAACTTGCCGGCATGGAATTCAACGTCAACTCGCCGACGCAATTGGCGGAAGTTTTATTCGACAAGTTGAACCTGCAGCCTTCGCAGCGTCGCGGGCGTGTTAAAGGGCGTTCGACAGCAGTGGAGATTCTGGAAGAGTTATCGGCCAAGCATCCGCTGCCTCGAAAAATTATCGAGTACCGCGAAATCGCCAAACTTAAATCGACCTACGTTGATTCCTTGCCCAAATTAGTGAACCGCGAAACCGGCAGACTGCATACCAGTTACTCGCAGACCGGCACGGCCACTGGACGCCTCAGCTCTTCCGATCCCAACCTTCAAAACATCCCCATTCGAACGGAGCTGGGCCGGCAGATTCGCGCGGCTTTTGTCGCCGACGAAGGCAAAGTATTGCTTTCCGCCGACTACTCGCAAATCGAGCTGCGCATCCTGGCCCACTTTTCGCGGGACCCGGTTTTGCTGGAAGCTTTTAACAGCGGCGAAGATATTCACGCGCGCACCGCGCAAGAAGTATTTGGCGTGGGCCAAATGGCGCAGACCGCGGAGCACCGCCGCGCCGCCAAGGTTATCAATTTCGGAATTATTTACGGGCTTTCGCCGTTCGGGCTCGCCCAACAACTGAATATCGAGAACCGCGAGGCCGCGCACTTTATCAATGCCTACTTCACGCGTTATCGCGGCGTGAAACAATATCTCGACGACACTTTGGCGGAAACTCGCGCTACCGGCGTCGCCAAAACTTTATTCGGTAGAATTCGACCTATTCCTGAAATTAATTCCGCGCAATTTCAGCTGCGTAATTTCGCCGAGCGCACCGCGCTCAACTCGCCTCTGCAAGGCACCGCTGCGGACTTTATCAAGTTAGCCATGATCAGCATCGACCGGCGCCTCGTCGACGAGAACCTGCAAGCCAAAATGATTTTGCAGGTGCACGATGAACTGGTTTTCGAGGTGCCGAAAAATGAACTGGAGGCGGTCTCAAAATTGGTAAAAGACGAGATGGAAGGCGTCCACCAAATTGCCGTTCCGCTGCTGGTCGAGGTATGTTCGGGACCGAATTGGCGCGACCTGGATTAGCTTTCCAACCTTGCCCGATACGTTTCTCTGCAACCTTTTGCCTTCGTGTGGATTCTTAGTATCGGTGGCGTGTGCGCGCACTACCCTGAGGTAGCGGACACGCTTTTTTTGACTCTATCTTTGCCTTAAGACGCGGCGACACCTTTTGGACACGAGTACGACGTGCGCCGCAATGCCAGCCCTGGCCCATGCTAGTTTAGAGGTTAGTCCTTCCAAGGAACATTCATGACCCGAGCGACCACAGGGCTATTTTTTTTATCAATAATTTTGATTTTTGGTGGTTGCTCGGGAAGTAGCAGCACGACACCGCCATCAAGCCTTAGCGTAACGGTGACCGCGCCGCAAAATACCGTGGCTGTCGGCAAAACGTTGACCTTCACAGCCACCGTCACCGGCACGAACAACCAGGCAGTCACCTGGAGCGTAACCGGGGGCGGCACAATTTCGTCCATTGGCGTCTACACAGCTCCCGCTACCGTGCCGAACCCTGCCAAGGTCACTGTGACGGCCACCTCTCAGGCAGATTCGACCAAGTCGGGCTCCGACACCATAACCATCGTGTCCGCCTCCGCTGTACAAGTCTTAGTGCAACCCCCCACGGCGTCGGTCTCGGATTTTCGCTCGCAGCAATTCACCGCTACCGTCACCGGCAGCTCTAATACTGCGGTGACCTGGCAAGTGAACGGTGTAACCGGTGGCAGTCAGAAATTTGGATTTATTTCCAGCAGTGGACTTTTTGTGGCTCCGAGCGCGGTCCCGACAAAGTCAGATGGCCAGGGCAACACCATAACAACGACCTTGGCCATTACTGCCGTTTCTCAGGCAGACACTACCGCTAGCGCGACTTCCACCGTAACCATCGTTCCCGACAATGCCAATACGCAGTCTGTGCCCGTCGAGCTTGGCACCACCGGCGGCAACGCGCACGACTTCGTCAACAACACCGCGAAAAACACCATCACCTGCTGCGGCGGAACGCTCGGGTCGTTGGTTATTCGCGGCGGCGTGCAATATATTTTGAGCGACAACCACATTCTGGCGCGCAGCGACGGCGCCACGGTGGGCGACGCCATCATCCAGCCCGGCCTGATTGATACTGCAACCTGCACCACCGCGGGAACCACGACCGTGGCGAATTTGTCTCAGTTCTCCAATTTGCAAGCCACCCCAAGCAAAAACGTCGACGCCGCCATCGCGCAAGTCATCGCGGGAAAAGTCGATCCTGCGGGGAACATCATTTATCTGGGCGCGACTACGGACGCTAACGGCGTTCCGGTAGCGGGCGCTCCGCAAGGAGGCACAGGAATTCCCGCGAGCAGCGTGGCCATCGGCCGGCCGGTCGCAAAATCTGGCCGCTCAACGGGACTGACGTGCTCCACGATTGAAGCCACGAATATCAGCACCAGCGTGGATTACACCGTGAATTGCGACGGCACCGGAACCAAATTCACGGCCAACTACTCAAATCAGATCGGGGTCATCGGCGGGGACTTCAGCGGTGAGGGCGACTCCGGTTCGCTGATCGTCACGCAAGACACGGCTAGTCCGCTAGCTTTGCTGTATGCGGGATCGGACACCGACACGGTCGGGAATCCCGTGGCTGATGTTTTGAATTTCTTCGGCAATAACACAGTGTTTATTGGTGGGGCTGCTCATCAGGTCGTCGGGTGCTCGCTACCGACTGCCCCGCAATCTGCTAAGACCGTGGTACCAAGCTCCGTTGGGTCGCAGGTAATACAGAACGCTACCGCCACGCGGGATCGGCATGCCTCGGAATTGCTGGGTTATCCAGAGGTTCAGGCCGTCGGGGTGGGCCAGAGCTATGACAATCCTAAGGAAGCAGCGATTTTGTTTTTTGTGACCCAGGGAGAATCGCGAACGAATTTACCTACCCAGGTTGACGGCGTGCGGACCCGAATAATCGAGCAGCCGCTTTTTGCCAAGCGCGGAGCGATTTCAGCGGAAGACAGCGCCATGCTCGAGAAGTCAGTGGCCACGCCGCAACTTGTCTACTCCGTGTCCGACGCGGAGATGGCGCGCGCCAAGGTGGTGCACACCGCCCACGTTGAAGCTCTGATGAAGCAGGCGGGCGTACAAGGCGTGGGCATCGGCTCCAGTGTGGATTCTCCCGGCGAAGCAGTCTTGATGATTTTTACTATTCGCGGCGTTCCACAGGATCCGATTCCAGCGGTGATCGATGGAGTACGCACACGCGTGCGCGAATCCAGCCGCTTCCGTGCTGGCTCTGCCGGTTCCGAAGTACAACGCGCTTGCAAACTGCCACCCGCCAAAGCATCCACTAAAACAGCCGCAATCAAGTCAGGAACTGCATCGCCACCGATCAAGCGCTGACTGTCGCCTGTTGCGGGTATTAGCAGCAAGGTGCATCAAAGCGATCTGATCCAGTTAGTCATCATGCGCTTTGTTCCGGGTTAACGTCGCGTGCTAGGCTACTTTCGTAAGTCACAGATAATTTTCGGAGGGGCCACATGGCGCATGCAGCGCAGTTTATGAAACTTGTGACAGCAGCGAAGGCTAAGATTAAAGAAACCAATGTCGCTGACGTGAAACGCCGCATCGACGGCGGCGAAAATCTTACGTTGATTGATGTGCGTGAGGATAACGAATGGGCGCAAGGGCATTTGCCTGGCGCATTACACCTTGGCAAAGGAATTATCGAGCGCGACATTGAGCAGCGCGTGCCGCAAACCGACGCAAAGCTTGTTCTTTACTGCGGCGGCGGATTTCGCTCCGCGCTCGTGGCGGAGAGCCTCCAGAAAATGGGTTACACCAACGTAGAATCGATGGATGGCGGCTGGAAAGGCTGGCGCGACGCTGGCCTTCCCACGGAAAAGGGTTGAATTTTTGGCGCTTGGCGGCTAGGTCGGCGGATTTGAGTCTGCGATTCTGTCGATGATTATAATAGAAACAGGGAAATTTGGCTGGGGCGGAAGGATTCGAACCTTCACCGTCCTCATTAACAGTGAGGTGTCCTACCAGTTGGACCACGCCCCAGTTGAAGATAACAAACGTGTTATTTGATGTGCTTGCGCGGCTCTGGGCGGGCACCTACTGAACTCCCAATAGACTGCACTTTGCGCATCGCTTCGACCACGTCACGCTCGCTAGTGATCTTGCAGCCATCAAATATCGCGTTTTACGGCCACTGATCACGCCCCGCGCTCCGGAAACTCCTCAACAAATCAAGTTGCGGATCGA
>DATBBY010000186.1:0-1737 GCA_036270765.1 Candidatus Acidiferrum sp. | reverse complement strand
TTGCGTTTTCACATGGACAGACGCGCCAATC
Source organism: Candidatus Acidiferrum sp. (assembly GCA_036270765.1). Taxonomy (GTDB): domain Bacteria; phylum Acidobacteriota; class Terriglobia; order Acidiferrales; family UBA7541; genus Acidiferrum. The sequence goes on along the minus strand of DATBBY010000186.1, from coordinate 1,706 downwards.
TCGGATATCACCTTTGGGGTTTGTTGATGCTTTTTCTATGGATGAGGGAATGGCGGATCAAATCGACTTCAGTTCCCGCGGTGCAATACTCGGCCTTCGAACCGACAGGTGTCCCTACCTAGTCACTTTACTTTTCGCCGGAGCCATTTATCTGGGCTGCATTATTTCTCCGCCGTCCCTGATGGACGATGTGGATGCGGTACAAGCTCAGATCGCTCGGAACATGCTCACGTCCGGAGACTGGGTGACTGCTCGAATAGACGGCATTGCTTACCTCGAAAAGTCCCCACTGGTTTATTGGGCCATGGCGATTTCATTCAAGATATTCGGAGTGCACGACTGGTCCGCGCGCATTCCGATCGCGCTTTCGGCGATCGCGCTTTGCTTGGTCACCGCAGCTTTGGGGGTCTGGGCGTTTGGTAAACGCGCGGGATTTTATGCGGGCTTATGCTTGGCCACCTGCCTAGGACTTTTTCTCTTCACGCGGATTCTGATTCCGGACGTGATGCTGACGTGCACTACGGCATTGTCCATGTGGGCCTTCCTGCGCGCGATTGACGATGAAGAGCCACATCCTCGGCTCTGGGCGTTCCTTCTCGCCGCCAGTCTGGGCATCGGATTACTCTTGAAGAGTTTGATTGCCATCGTTTTTCCCGTCGGTACCGCTATTGCCTACCTTGTGGTCACCCACCAGTTGTTCTCGCGCAAAATCTGGAAGCGTCTGCAGCCATTCACCGGGATACTGATCGTGCTGCTGATTGCCGCGCCTTGGTACGTGCTCGCAACGGTGAGGAACCCTCCTTATTTCGCTTTCACGCTGCAAAGCGGTCCCGGCCAATATCACGGCTTTCTGTGGTTCTTTTTCATCAACGAACAATTACTCCGCTTCCTGAACAGACGGTTTCCGCATGACTACAACACGGTCCCGCGGCTGTATTTTTGGCTGTTTCACTTGATCTGGTTATTTCCCTGGAGCGTTTATTTTCCAGCCGTCGCGAAACTGTCGTTCAAAGCTGACGATCGTGCCGGACGCACACGTTTGCTGGCGCTTTGCTGGGCTGGATTTGTGCTTGTATTTTTCACGTTCTCCACGACGCAGGAATATTATTCGATGCCTTGCTATCCGGCATTGGCATTGCTGCTGGGTTCGGCTATGGCCGCCAATGGCGATTGGGTTCGCAAAGGAACTCGCGCTCTGGGCGTGATCTCCGCTTGTGCTGCGCTGGCAGCATTCGCGATCTATTGGGACGTGCGCAACCTGCCAGCTCCAGGCGATATTTCCGGAGCGTTGTCCAATCATCCCAGTGCTTACACACTGTCGCTCGGTCACATGTTGGACCTCACGCTTCTGTCATTCGCTTACTTGCGCGTTCCGCTTATCATCGCCGCAATTGCTGCTCTCATCGGTGCAATTGGAAGCTTCTGGGGGCGAGGTTTGCGACCATTCCTTGCCGCTGCGGTCATGATGGTAGTTTTTCTTCAGGCTGCTCGCGTCGCTATGGTGGTTTTCGACCCGTACCTATCCTCGCGGCCCCTGGCGGAGGTGCTCCTGCGGTCGCCCGATGGTACGCTGATTACGGACCGCCATTATTATCCGTTTTCCTCCATTTTTTTTTACACCAATCGAACGGGATTGCTCTTAAACGGCAGGGTTCAGAACCTCGAATACGGTTCCAATGCCCCGGGCGCGCCTGATGTGTTCATTG
>DATBBY010000185.1:0-49863 GCA_036270765.1 Candidatus Acidiferrum sp. | reverse complement strand
GGCTGCGCGGAAATAGCTATGCAATGCTGGGCTTGCTGGTGGCACTAGTGTTTTTTAACAAGGTATATCGATATATCGAGGCATTTGTTACTAACATTTTGCTCGGTGGTCATTTCTAGCCGCTGTTTCAACCTGATTCTTATCCCCTTGAGAGTTGCAGACGGCGATGTTTTGCACCGGGGTTCGGGGTGTGTCCTAGTTTTAAAGTGTGTCGAAACGGGCGGAAGGTTCAAAAGGGGATGTGGTAGGGCCGGAATTGGAGCAGTGGCGGTGAGCTAGGGTGGGAGGAGTTTTCTCGTCAGTCGGGCAATTTGGTCGTAAGGACCTGAATCTCCAAGCTTTGATCGCCGTTCATGGGCAAGAGTCAGGGAGGAGATTGGTGGAGGGGAATGGAGGAACAGTTGCGAAAAAGGAGGTGTGGGAAATGTCGAAACCAAGACGTTAGAGATTGTGGCGCCGCGCAGTTCCCTCACACCTTGCATTCTGGATGACGATCCCGCGCAACTAAGTTTGCTCTCGGAAATGACCTCCGAGATAGGTTATGAATCGCTGCTGACGGACCACCCGGAGGAAGCGGTTCGACTGGTGCAATCCGGAGCTTGCCGGGTAATCCTCGCGGATGTTCATCTGCCAGGGATACATGCTTACGAATTTCTAGACCGCCTATAGCGCGTGGATGCCGGGATTCACGTGATCATCATCTCCCAGGAATATACGCTCGAATCGGCTCTCGAAGCGATACGGCGCGGAGCCACGGATTTTCTGCCGAAGCCCTTGGACCGCCTGCGATTGAAGCGCGCGCTGGACGATGTGGCCTCGTTGTACGACCAGCGGCGACGGGTGCGAGCGCTGGAAGAACAGCTGCTGCGAGATTTGGAGTTTCACGGCATCCTGGGCAAGAGCCCGGTGATGCTGGAAGTTTTTGATTTTGCGCGGAAGGTGGCGCGGCACTATACCAACGTGTTGCTGGTGGGACCGACGGGCACCGGGAAAGAGCTGGTAGCGCGAGCCATACATCAGCTGAGCCCGGTGAGCCAACAGCGACTGGCGGTTTGTAACTGTTCGGCGATGGTGGACACGCTGCTGGACAGCCAACTGTTTGGACATGTGCGCGGGGCTTTTACCGGGGCAATGGAGATGCGGCCGGGTTTGTTGGAATATGCGGACGGCGGAACGGTTTTCCTGGATGAAGTGGGTGAGACGCCACTGCCCATGCAGGCCAAGCTGCTGAGAGTGATACAAAACCGTGAAGTGCAGCGGGTGGGCTCGCCGGAAGTGCAGCACGTGAATGTGCGACTGATTGCGGCGACAATATAAAATAAAAGGGCGCCCCTTTTGGAGTAGGGTTTGGGTGCTTGCCTCAATCCCTACAGAAAGGAACGCCCTCAATGGATAGCAAAAAGTATATCGGTATGGATGTGCACAAGGAAGCATTTCAATTGCGGTGATGAATGGCGCAAAGATCGTGATGGAAAGCGTCATCGAGACAAAAGCGAGCATGATTCTGCAGTTTATCGATGGGCTGCGTGGAGACGTGCAGATCACCTTTGAAGAAGGAACATCGGCTGCCTGGTTGTACGACTTGCTGAAACCGCACGTGACGAAATTGGTGGTGTGCGATCCGCGAAAGAATGCCTTCATGAGAGAAGGCAACCAAAGTGACAAGATCGACGCCCGCCGGTTGGCCGAGCTGCTGCGCCTCAATCATCTCAACCCCGTGTATCACGGTGAACACGGCCTACGAAGTCTGAAGGAACTGGTGCGCAGTTATCTCACCATCACCAAAGATCTCGTACGGGTCATGACGCGGGTGAAGGCCATCTATCGCAGTTGGGCCATTCCTTGCACTGGAAAGCAGGTCTATGCAGCGCGCCATCGTGCCGCGTGGCTCGGGAAGATCGGCGAACTGGGAGTGCGCCGGCGAGCGGAGTTTTACTACCAACAACTCGATGCACTGCGGACGGTGCGTCAGCAAGTGCGGCGGGAGCTGTTGGCAGAGGCCAAGAAACATTAGGCCTGGAAACAGCTCTGCCAGATTCCTTCACTCGGTCCAATCCGGGCAGCCGTACTGCTGGGCATTCTGCAGACCCCGCACCGTTTCAGCACCAAGCGGCAGCTGTGGAGTTACAGCGGATTTGGCATCGAGACCCACAGCAGCGCCGATCACCGTCGTGTGGACGGGCAGCTGAAACGGGTAAAGAAACAGAGCTCCATTCGCGGACTTAACCGCAACTGCAATCACGATCTGAAAAATTTGTTTAAGGGTGCGGCCATCGTGGCCTCCAGCAAACCTGGTCCGTTTCAAGAGTTCTACACCGCTTTATTGACCAAGGGCATCAGGCCGGAGATGGCGCGTCTGACCTTGGCCAGAAAGATTGCCACCATCGTGTTGATGGTGTGGAAGAGAGGAGCGTGCTTCGACGCCCAACATCTGAAACCACAAACAGCTTGACTGTCTTTGATCGAGTCCGCTCCATCTCTGGGATTTCTCTGGTGGTGGCCGTCGGGTTCTCGGGACACTCTGAGTCGAGAGCGAGTCTCAGCCGATTGGTTAGGTAATGTGCGCGAACTTGAGAATGTAATCTCGAGCGCGGCCATTACCACTTCGGGAGACTTTATCGACCTGGCGGATTTGCCGGAAAATCTGCAACACCGCGGGCAGCGCACCGCGGAAGGCGCGGAGTGGCGTCCGCTTTCGCTGGACGAAGTTCGCAAAGTGCATATTCAACGGGTGCTGGCGATGTGCATGGGTAACCGTTTGCGGGCCGCGCAAGTGCTAGGCATCGGGCGCACCAGTTTGTATCGCTACCTGAAACGAGATCAGCTCGAGATAGGCGCACAGGTAAAGCTGCGCGGGGCGGCCGCGGCCGTGCGAATCTGATTTTGCGTCTTGTCGATGTCAGAGGAATATCAAGTTTGCCCAGGCGTTCGACACATAAAACGAAGACTCAAGCATAAAAACGAAAGACAGCATACCTCGGCGCGCCAAAATTATTGGCGCGCTGCGGCGTGCTTTTCATTTTGAAGCAGCTTGGCTATCCGATCGCTATTGGCCAGCAGGAGGCGCCGTGGCTGATGTTGCCGAGGTTGGCGCTACCGTGCCCGGCAAGGTCACGGCATCATCGATGCTCACCAGCATGCCGGTCCCGTCCGGCAGATTAACTTCCTTGCCCTTGCGCGCCACGATATAAGCGGCACTTCCAATTAAGCCAAAACCGAATCCTCTGGCGACATTGCCGGCAATCAATCCGATTAGCGCGCCGCCGCTTGAACTTACCGAACCTCCCAGCACATCGCCTCGGTAGTCATGTCTTTGCTCGATGATCTGACCTTCATCTATTTTTACGTCGTGGCGTCGCGGGGCTTCGCGGTCGGTGCCTTGCCGCAGGATTTCAAGGATGCTCATGTGCACAGGGATCAGCCGGCTATCGATTTCGAGGCTGCGGAAGTTCAAATCCATGTACGCCTGGCCACGAAAAACGGAAAAGCGACGCGCCGGCGCCACCGTGCCGATGGTGCCGTGGACGCGGGTGCCAGCAGGAATTAGCAAGGTGTTGCCGACAAAGACAGGCTCGGAAAGGACGGCGACGAAGGGGTCACCGTTACGCGAAGCGGTGGTGCCGATGGTGCCTACGAGGTGGAGGCGCACTTCGGTACCGGGAGCGACTTTGCGTGGCTCTGGGCGTGGCTCAGGGAACGGCTCGGAATAGGAGACCGGTGCGGTGGTGAAAAGCAGCGCACTGGCGAGAACTGCGGACAGCAAAGATTTCATAGGTTTCCCCCTGCCCACGCGATGGGCGTGGGCCGACCCCGTGTCGTGGGGCGATTCCGGCTTTGCCGGAATGTTTCCGCTGGCGTTGCGGACCCGGCGTTCGGCAAAGCAAAGCCGGGGCGGATGAGGAGGAACTCCATCCGAGTGTAGTGTACTGCGCGGACAGAACCGGAAAATACGATGTTCCGGGGATGTGTTGCACAACTAGACACAATTTCTGCCGGCGATGAGCGACGTTTGGGCGAGAGCGTTTGCGGCCGGCCAACACTCGTCTAGGGGAAATATTCCTGCCAAGCCGAGTGGTGTGATATGGTGCCGCCAAATTTCGTTTTGACGGAGGACTCATGCTCAACCCTTTTTCAAAGGTATTGACCCTGGTGATGTGCGCAGTTCTAAGTATCGCTTTAGCAAAAGCTCAGGATAACGCCAAAAAATCGGCGGCGGACAAATCCGCGCAAAACAAAGCGGAAACCCCGGCAATTGCCAAATCTGCCGCGCCTGAACCGTTCATTGGGACGCCGGACAAGATCAAATGGGTGCAATTCGCGCCGGGAATCGAGTACGGGCCAGTGCATGGCAATTGCGACAAACCTGGCGCGCCGTGTGTTTTCCAGTTGCGGTTTGCGGCTGGCGGCAAAATTCCCGCGCATTGGCATCCTGTGGACGAAAACGTGACGGTGATATCGGGAACTTTTATGGCCGGCATGGGCGACTCCTATGACGAATCAAAGATGATGTCTCTTCCACCGGGCACTTACATTTTGATGCCTCGACGCATGCATCACTTCGCGGGGACCAAAGACGGAGCGTTGGTGCAGGTTCACGGCGTCGGCCCCTTCAAAATAAATTATGTGAACCCCGCCGATGACCCCAGTAAGGCTGCCAAAGCTTCCGACTGATATTTTGAGTTCGAAAAACAAATAGTATCGAGTGTCGACAATCTGGCTGCACTCACGCGGCTGTGCTAGACTTTTGTTCAGCAGACGCAAAAATTTTGCGACTGTTGAAACGTGGAACTTCGGGCTCTGTGCAACGAGGTCCCGCGAACCCCGCCAGGCCCGGAAGGGAGCAACGGTACCGGGAACGCCTCTTGTGCCGCAGATCACCCGAAGTTCCTCTTTTCAAGTTTTTTAGAAATAAGTGACGCGTACTGTTCCCGCAGCCGGAGTGATTCCCGCAAATGAGCTACCAGGTTATAGCCCGCAAGTGGCGTCCGCAGAAATTCAGCGACCTCGTTGGACAAGAACACGTCACGGAAACGTTGGGCAATGCGATCAAAAACGATCGCGTGGCGCACGCGTATATATTTTCCGGCGCGCGCGGTGTAGGCAAGACCACCGCGGCGCGCATCCTGGCCAAAGCGTTGAACTGCGTGCATGGTCCTACGGCTACGCCTTGCGGGGAATGCGATTCGTGCCGTGAGATTGCCGCGGGAACTTCTTTGGACGTGATCGAGATTGACGCGGCCTCCAACCGTGGCATCGATCAGATTCGCGAATTGCGCGAAATGGTGCGTTACGCGCCGGCTTCTTCGCGAAGCAAAGTGGTGATTCTGGACGAGGCCCACATGCTCACCGGAGAGGCCTCCAACGCGTTGCTGAAAACCCTCGAAGAGCCGCCGGATCGGGTCATCTTTGTGATGGCCACCACGCAGCCGGAAGATCTCGTGGATACCATCCGTTCGCGCTCGCAGCATTTTCATTTTCGCGCGCTGACGTTTGGGGAAATCACCGCACGCCTGGAAGAAATTGCCCAGAAGGAAAACCTGAAGATCGATGCAGGAGCGCTGGCGGTCATTTCGCGCATGGCGGAAGGCAGCATGCGCGATGCGTTGTCACTGCTGGAACAGGCGCGCGCGTACTGCGGCGAAGTAATTACCGATGCTGCGGTGCGAGAGCTTCTAGGCGTAGTTCCTGACGACGCGCTGGCTACACTGGTAAGCGCCATTGCGGAAGGGTCGGCCGACCGGGCCCTGGGCCTCATTCACACTTTTCAAAAGGAAGGGCGCAACCTGCAACATTTCTGCCGTGAAGCGATTCGCCACATCCGGAATCTGCTGATTGCCAAAGTGTGCGGAGCAAATTCGGATTTGATTGCGGCAACCGCTGACCAACGTCCGGCGCTGGCGGAAGCTGCGGCGCTCTTCAGCGAAGAGGACCTCACACGATTTTTTCAGATCTTGTTGCAGACCGATGATGATCTGCGTCGCAAGCCGGATCCGCGAGTGCATCTGGAGATGGGGTTGTTGCGGTTGATCAATGCGGCGCGGCTGGCGCCACTGGAAGAATTATTGACAGAGATAAAAAACGGAACGGGCGGCGGAGTTGGCGGTGGACCCGTTCCGGCGCGACGCGCCGCCAGCGCGTCTGCGTCATCGGCCGGAACGGGCGCGACATCTGCGGTGAAGACCAGCTCGGCGATAGCGGTTAAGACTTCAATGAACGTGCCTCCGCCGGTGACATATAAAGACGAGAATCGGCCCGGAATTGGCGCGGCATCAAACGGTGCGGTAATGAACGCTTCGGCAGTAACAGGCGTGCGCGATTTAAGTATGCCCACCGGGGTCTTCTTCGGAGATTCGAATGTCGATTCAGCGGCCGCGACGAAGGCGGAGGCTGTCGCTCGGCGGCCGAATGGCGCTTTCAGCTCACAAGAACGCGAAGCAGAAAAGCTGTTGGCTAGCCAAAACGGCGGAACGGCCGCTACTGCGAATCAACACGCTGAAAACGATTTGCAGTACGAAGGAATCACTGCAGAGCAAGTGGCGCAAATAAAATCCGCGGTGCAACAACAGCAAAAATTCTTGGGAGAATTGCTGGAACATGCCTTGGTTTGGGAGCTTGCCGGCGCGGAACTGAAACTTTATTTTCCCACGGAGAAAAAATCTTTCGCCGAGATGCTGGAGGGACGCGACTCGTTGGAAAAGCTTCGTGGCATTTCGAGCAACGTGCTCGGTCGCGCGATACGTGTGTGTGCTAAACTTGCAGCCAGTACGAGTCCCGAGGCGGGAACGCGGTTGGGTTCGGAGCATCAGGAATTGCGGGCCAAGTTTGAACGCGATCCGATGGTGCGTTCGATACTGCAGCGCTTCGGCGGGAAGATCTCCGAAGTGCGACGGGCGCAAGGGGAATGAAGCTGATGGAAGTCAACGCTCTCCAACAGATGCTTTCGAAGTTCCGGCAACTGCAGGACGACCTGCAGCGGCAAGTCAATTCCGTAAACGTAGAAGCTTCCGCGGGCGGAGGCATGGTCAACGTAAAAATGAACGGCCAGAAACAGATTGTGGAAATTCGCATTGAGCCGGAAATTTTTGCGGGCAAGGATCAGGAGATGTTACAGGACTTGGTGCGCGCGGCGGTGAATGAGGCGTCGCGGCGAGTCGACGAAGAACTGGCCAGCCAGATGAAGAATATTGCGGGCAACGTTCCAGGGCTGTCAGGACTAAAAATTCCCGGCCTGTTTTAAATTCAGTTACAAACTAACTCCACTCCCAAAATTTTTAGTGGCTAGGCCTGGAACTCCTTGGCAGATCCATCTCCACCTTCGACCTTGATCTCCTTGATCATTAAGCGGCGTCCATTGGCTCCATTTATGATGGACTTCGCGACAAACGTTAGAATGTATTCATTGAATCAGATTCCCAGCGAAGAACCGACGACGGCATGTCGACCTCACTGCAATCGCAAACAACCAGGTCTGTTAGCCTCTGGTGGCTGCGCTTCGTCCGCACGGTTGCGATTTGCTCTTTGCTCACAATCTTGGTGCCATGGTATGCCGTCATCTTCAGGGATTTGAAATGGCAAGATCGTTTAGACTTGCTCTCGCCGATACTGTTTTGTCCGCTGTGGTTACCCTACGCGTGGGTCTTTTGGGGGTTGCGCTCTAACGTAAGCGCGCCCACACCGTTAAAAAGGCGTTAGCGGTGGCGCTTGGTTGCGGTTCCCTCATTTTAGTTCTCTTCTCTTTCCTGCTCGCTGTAACCTCCTTCGATGCGGACAGGCAAATGTTTATTGTTTACGCGCTTGTGGTGCTGTTGCAGGTTGCCATCCTCATCGGCACCTTGAAAGCGTATTACTCTATGAACCGAGAGCCCGGGGATCTACGAATATTCGCGACTCGCCTCTGGGTTCCGGTCGTAGGTATTGCAGCAGTCGCAATAATTCTCCCAAACCTTTTGCTCTATCGATTGCGGGCCCACGATGAGGCTTCCTCGGTAGGCGCGCTCCGTACCATCAACGTGGCTCAGGTCGAATACGCTCGAACTCACCCGGACAGAGGGTTTGCCTCTTCCCTTGCAGAATTGGGACCAGGATCGGACGATCCTCTGATCGATTCAACCCTCGCCAGCGGCGTGAAAGGCAGCTACATTTACATTTTAACGGCTGCCCCTCAAGACTCCCACGGCCGTATAGTTCGATATTGCATCACGGCACGCCCACAACATTACGGCAACAAGACGAAGCACAGCTTCTTTATTGACGAATCCGGCGTGCTCCGATTCACCACTGAAAACCGCTCCGCCACTACTGAAGATCCCGCACTCCAGTAGGTCAAACTGTATCGCATCCCATCCTAGGTCCTGGTTTGTTCGGGTGGTCGGAAACTGACCGACTACTACATTTCCGCGGCGGTTTGCTCCTAATCGCGGCGTGTGCTACACATCAGGGATGCCTGATTTTGCCGCGCCTGTGGAACGACTGATCGATGAATTGAAGCACCTTCCGGGAATTGGCCAGAAAACAGCCCAAAGATTAGCTTTTCACCTTCTGCGGAGTTCGCCGGAGAACGCTTTGGCGCTGGCGGATGCCATTCGCGACGCCAAGGAAAAAATCCGCGAGTGTTCCACGTGCCACAACATCACCGACACCGACCCGTGCCTTTATTGCGTGGGACCGACGCGAAATCATCGCACCATCTGCGTGGTGGAAGAGGCGCACAACATCATGGCCATCGAGAAAACCCGAATGTATTCGGGGATGTACCACGTTTTGGGTGGGGCGTTGTCACCGCTGTCGGGCCGCGGGCCGGAGCAATTGAAAATTAAATCACTAATAGAACGGCTGAAGGGCGGCGGCATCGAAGAGATTATAGTGGCGACGAATCCCACCGCCGAGGGCGAGGCCACAGCGGTGTACATCTCTAAATTGCTGAAGCCACTGGGAGTGAAGGTGACCCGGATCGGCGTGGGTATCCCAGTGGGCGCTGATTTGGAATACGCGGACGAAGTAACGATGTTGAAAGCGATGGAAGGCAGACGCGAGCTTTAATAGCACAGAACCGCAGGGCAGTTCGCTACAAACCATGGTACTGGTAGGACTTTACGGCCAGAAATTAGTACTGGTGGGACTGTCTAGCCAAAGTGGAAATTTGAGTATAGAGTCTGGACTCTGCGAAGTTCCCCGGCAAGGCAAGGAGTTCGCAATTCCAACCCCGGCGCACTATACGCCATTTTTGGTTCGGCTTGCCGACTTGCGCCGTAAGGCTCCGGCGGTAGGATCGCGGCAGATCTACGTATGTGCTTTAGTTTGATGGTTTTGTGCGTTGGCCAACGATCGCGAGATGGTGGGACTGGCTGCGCGGAAAATGTCGCCAGCGAGTGGAACCGGCGGCAATTCGAAAGTTACCAGAGACCCGTGGACGTGGGGGCGTAAGACGAGTGATGGACGAAGCGAGCATCAATACAAGTAATACAAGTGAAGGAACTACGGAAATGTCACCAAGCGCAGCAGCGCATGCCAACTCAGAACTGAAGAAACGTCGCAGCACGCGCATAGTGCAGGCTGTGCCTATAGCGGTAACCGGCGTGGATGCCATTGGGCGTCCTTTTACGGAGCACACTTCAACTCTGATTATTAATTGTCATGGGTGCCGCTACCAATCCAAACATTATGTTTTGAAAAATATGTGGGTGAAGCTGGAGATTCCGCATCCGGATTCCGGGCAGCCGCCGCGAGCGGTGCGTGGACGGGTGGCGTGGATTCAGCGGCCACGAACGGTGCGGCAACTCTTTCAAGTGGCGCTCGAGTTGGAAATCCCAGGCAATGTGTGGGGCATCGCTTTTCCTCCCGAAGATTGGTTCGCGTTTCCGAATGTGGAAGCGCAGCCGCATCATGTGGGTGCGGCATCCGAACCGCAGACAAACGAGATAGAACAGGAAGTGCCAGCTCACAATGATTATGAGAATACAGCGGCGCACGTGAACGATAATTTGCGGGCTTTCCCTTCCCCGGTAAGCACTACCGACGCTTCACTACAGCTGGCGCGGCAACTGGCGCGACTGGTGGCCGATGCCAAGCAACAAATCCAGGCAGCAGCGCGAGAAGCGGCCACCAACGCGGTGGCCCAGGAAGCCTCACACCTGCTCGAAAGAATTCAACCAGAAACCGAGAAACACGCGCAGGCTGCAGGGGCTGCCGCTGCGGAATCGGCGCGCCGCGAATGGACAAATTGGCTGACCTCGCAACTGGAACACACCAAGGGCGAGCTGAGTTCACAACTTGCGCGAGATGGCCAAGCGCAACGTGAGCAGCATGCGGAGCAGTTAAAAAATAGCGGCGAAACTGTTGTGAGTTTATTCAAAGAAGCGGAAGAGATTGCCACGCGACTGAAGTCGCAAGCAGTGGAGGTAGAGGAACGGTTGAAGGTGGAAGCCGAGACGGTGGCTCGAGCGCAACAGGAAGCAGCACAGTTGCGCGAAGAAACCAGCGTCAACCTGGCCATTCAGGCGGAAGAAACCGAAGCCCATATCATGGAACGCGCCGACGCCGCGGCCCGCACCATGGAAGAAGCCGCGCGCGTCCGCGAGGAAGCGCTTGTGCGGCTGAAGGTACAGGCGGCGAATACGGAAGCGCAAATCCTGGCGGCAGCGACTCGTGCGGTGGAAGATTCGGAACGTTTGCGACAAGAAACGCTGGAGCTACACCGGCAGACTTTGCGTTTAGCGGCCGAGGAAGTTCAACAGCAGGTAGCGTTGAATTTCTCTACCGCGCGGCTGGATGTCGACGCGCATGTGGCCCGTGAAATGGAAATGGCCAAAGCGCTTTGGCAGGCGAGTTTAGAGACTTCGTTACAGACGGCGCAGACTCGTGTCGTTGGCGACGTGGAACAGCGGCTGACCGGGTTGCGTGGTTCCCTGCAAGAAACCGCGGAGCGGCTGGAATTTGGCTTGGCGCGAGCCAATGAATCTGCGACGACACTCGAGAATTTTTCGAACCGGCTGGGAGTATTGCACGAACAAGCGCTGGTGGGATTCCACACCCAACTGGATGACGTGTTGAGCTTGCACAGAAACGAACTGCACCGCAGGTCGGAATCGCTATTTGAAGACGTGACCTCCAGGTTGCGAACAGCCTTTGAGGACGCCAGCAATCGCGCGGCTGGAGAATTTGAACAGCGGATTTCAGGAATGGTCGCGCCACACGTGCAAAGCACCGAGGAGTCGCTGCATCGTTTGGCTGGCGGACGAGTGTTGCTGGATGCGGCCATTTCCATGCAACAGGACCGCATCAGGGCGGCGGCGGACGAAGCTTTTGCGGAGTCACTCTCAAGATTCAAGGATAATTTGGGCGGGGCTGAACAATTGCTGGATGAAACCGCGCGCTCGGTTGCCAGTCGCAACATCGCCGAGATGGAAGAAAAGCTCAGCGACATCAAGCATCAGGCCATCCAGGATGTTTTCAAGTCCGCGGAATGGTATGAGAAGAAAGCCCAGACGCATATCCAGAACGTGACGGAAAAAGCTGTGGAGCAAGCCGGCTCGCAACTGCGAGATAAGGCGGGGGAACTTTCCAGTGCGTTCACCAGCGAGTTGGATAATTCCAGCCGAAATTTTGTGGGGCACACACAGTCGCAGCTGGAAGACACCGTGCGAGATGCTTTTGAGCGGGCGCGAACGCTTTTTGCCGACGCCTCGGACACTACCGCGGCGGCGTTTACGGATGAGGTCCAGCGCACCGGAAGGCATGAGCTGCAGGGATTCGGTGAGGAATTGCGTCGAAGCGTGGAGCAAGCCCGCTCGGAACTGGACACAGCGCAGAGGGAGCTATCGCACAAAATTACCTCGGAGCAGGCGGAGTTTCTGCGGCGTTTCCAGGAGACGATGGACAAGGCCCTGGAGTCTGGCGTGAGGGACGCCAATGAGAAAGTTGAGGCCAGCTTCTCGCCGCTTATTGATTCCTGGAAAATGATGACCGACCGGCACCAAAGCGACCTGCGTAATGTGTACTCCAAGATCAGCGATCAAGCTACGGAACAACACCGCAGCCGGCTCGAAAATGTTTCCAATCAGTGGATGCTGGCCACCGTGACCGCCCTAGACCATCAGTCGCGTGAGATCGTGGCCGATATTTCCGCCAACGCGGAAGAAAAATTGCGCGAAACCTGCACGCAGGTTTTTGAGAATATCGGGGAAACTTTGCAGGAACGCTTGCAACAGATTGCGCGCAACTTGACCTCGCCTACCGACCCTAACAGCCGTTCGCGTTCCGCGACTACCAGTAGCTAAACGCGCCTTTGCTTCAGTAAGTTGGTGCGCTCAGCGCCGCAGAGAGCCACCCATCCGCCTCAACTCAACGCGTATTCGCGTGACATGCGCGTCCCCGGTATAATGAAGAAGTTCCTCCATACATGGCTAATCGTGCATATCTGCGCGTCTGGACGCGCGATTTCTCCGACGAACTGATGATTGCTGAGTTCGCACGCTTTCTGGCGAGCGCTCCGCTTTCGGCTTCCATGAATACTTTCACGGAATTGACCGTCCAACCAGTAGATGCGACGGAGACTCCCATAGCTTCATGGGACTTGCGCGGCCAAGTTTACGGGCCGGCGGAGGTTGCGGCGCTGTCCTTACAGCACTTGAATACCGACAGCGCGTATATTGCCACCGCGAAGTGGGACTTGTGGGAGCTCAACGTGGAGAGTTTGAAGTGGCAGCACGCGCCGCAGCCCTTGGTGCTCACCTGCAATGGAACGGATTACGACAATGGTGTGGCCGCGAGCGACGGGCATTTCGTTGCGGACCTGGGGTTTGAACACTTTTTTACCGGACATGCCGGTTTGCTGGCTCCGGGCAAGGCCACTAATCCGTTTGATTCTTCGGATCACCCGGTGGAGCATACATTTCGCCGGTGGATGGCAGCGGGCGGCAACTTGAAGGAGTATCACGCAAAAACGCGCGAAAACATCCAACTGTTGTTCACCTGGGTGGAGGCGATGCAGAAGGCATTGCCGGTGGAGCGAAGCGAATTATGGTCGGAGGGCGAGGAAAATTTTGAGGCCCGCCTGGACGCAATCCTGGCGCAACGCTGAAACACGCGTTAATGCAATCGCGCGGTAGAGTCTTTCGCGCGCAGCAGCTAGAATGAGCGTTAATGCACCGTCCAGCTTCGATAGGTTATTGAGGATGGTCATGTGCCGAAGTGGGCGGAAAAGGCCGTAACTTTGATGGACTATCGAGTGGTCGAATCGCGGTTGAAGAAAGTTTTCGCGCAAAACATTTTTATTGTCGCTCTGACGGCAACGTCGTTTGGAAATTTGGGGGTGGGATGCGGGACGGAGGCGCCGAAATCTTCTTCAGAGCCGGCTGTCGAGACGAAGCCAGCGGCGCTGGCCATTCCTGAAGACCTTCAGGATGCCGCGAAGCATCTTCTTGGCAGCGATGCGCAGGTGCTGCTGACCGGAGATCTAGCAAAAAATGGAAAACGGCAGTTACTGGCGGCTAATGTGGTACCCAAAACACCACAAAACAATGTGCCTGGCACGGTGGTCACTCGCGCGATTGTGGCCCAAGACGATGACGGGAAATGGACGGAATTGTTGCGAGTTGATGAGCATTTGAAAAACCAAAAAGGGTACTTGGGCTTGACGCCGCTTGATTCCATTACTGGATGGCGATTGCAGTATGAACAAAATCCCGAGAAGGGGTTGCAGCTATATTTCACGCCATTAAAAGTGAATGGAGACACGCACGTGCTGACGATCGGAGTGCGCTGGAATCCCGCGACCAACCGTTATCAGTCTCTGGATGCCAGCTATGAGCATTTCCTGAAGGAATCCTCGACACTGCAAAATGTGAGGTCCTCTCTGAGATGAGTGCGGCGGCAACAACCAGCGCAGCTTTGGGAACCAAGGCGGCAACCGCAAAACAGCCACCGAAGGCTTCCTCATGGAAAAATCTGCGCGGGCTCTTTCCCTATTTGAGGCGTTACCCTGGGGGTCTCGCGCTTGGGCTGCTGGCCACGGTGCTCATGGGCATCATCGGTAACATTGTGCCTCTCGCGATTGGCATCATCATCGATGTGCTGGCCGGAAGCGAGCGGCCATTCTCAAATGGCGTGGTAGTCGGGGCGCTGAAGGCTAATTGGCTCAGCACAATAATTCCCTTCTATCAGCCGTCGAGCCGGCACACGCTGGAAGTTTATTGTTTTCTGCTTATCGGACTGATTGCGATAAAGGGTGTCCTGTCATTTTCCGCCCGTTGGATATTAATCGGCGTGTCGCGCGATATTGAATTTGATGTTCGTAACGATCTGCTGGACCGCCTGCTGATTCTGGAACCGGAATTTTATGTGCGCAATCGCACCGGCGAGCTGATGTCTCGGGCGACTAATGATTTGAACGCGGTGCGCATGGTGCTGGGTCCGGGAATCATGTACAGCGCGACCACGATGGTTACCATGCTGGTGGCCGTTATCCTGATGTTCAAATTGTCACCGCCCTTGACCATGTGGGTGCTGCTGCCTGTGCCCATCGTGGCGGTGGTGGTACGTCATTTCGGCAAAGTGATTCACGAGCTATACGAAAAAATCCAGGCGTCACTAGCGGCGGTGTCGGTAAAGGTGCAAGAAAATCTTTCGGGTGTGCGCGTGATTCGCGCATACGCGCAGGAAGACGCGCAGATTCGCGCGTTCGACGAACCGAACCGTGAGTACGTGGCGCGTAACGTGGAATTGATACGCACGTGGAGCATGTTCATGCCGTCGTTGACGGCGTTGATTGGCACCACGTTTCTGATCGTGCTCTGGAAGGGCGGGTTTTTATTTTTGCGTAACGAGCTTTCTCTTGGCGCCCTGGTAGCGTTCTCGAATTTTCTGACCATATTGGTGTGGCCAATGATTGCCCTGGGGTGGGTGACGAATATTTTTCAACGCGGCGCGGCGTCCATGGGACGGTTGACGTACATCCTGAATGCGCAGCCGAACATTGATGATCGCGGCGCAAAAGTTCCGGCCGACAAGAGAGTGCGGGGCGAAATCGAGTTTCGCAACCTGACATTCACCTATCCCACAATGTTATCCGGCGATGGAAACTCTGGTGCGGAGGCTAGCAACGGAGCCTTGGCGATAAAGGTCCCATCGAGCAAGGGTGTTTCTGGTAACGGAACAGGCGCCGCCGCAAATTCCAGTAATCCGATACTTAGCAATATAAATTTGAAGATACCTGCTGGTTCCACATTGGCGATTATTGGTCCGACCGGCAGCGGGAAAACCACTCTGGCCGCGTTGGTCGCGCGATTGTGGGAAGCGCCTGCCGGAGAATTGCTGATCGATGGGAGGCCGATACGTGAGTGGCCTTTGGAAACATTGCGGCGCGCCATCGGCTACGTGCCGCAAGACACCTATTTGTTCGGAGATACATTGGGCGAAAATATCGCCTTTGGCCTGCCGAAATACGATGCCGAACGCGTTCGTGAAGCCGCCGAAGTTGCGAGCCTCGAAGGAGACATCGAGGATTTCACGGAAAAGTACGAGACGATCGTCGGTGAACGGGGCATCACCTTGTCCGGCGGTCAAAAGCAAAGAACCGCGATCGCTCGCGCGCTAGTACGGGACCCCAGAATACTGATCCTCGATGATTCCCTCTCGGCAGTGGATACCCAGACCGAGGAACGCATCCTGTCGCGCCTGCGCGGGATTATGGCTGGGCGCACGACAATTTTAATTTCGCATCGCACTTCCACGGTGCAGGACGCCGACCAGATCGTCGTTTTACGCGATGGACAAATCATCGAACGCGGGAAGCATGAAGATTTGCTGGCGGGTGGCGGATATTACGCCGACCTTTATCAGAAACAATTGCTGGAAGAAGAACTCGAACGCGCATGAGCAACGCTCACGAAGAAGAAGCACTCGGAAAAGCATACGACTCGCGGCTGATGAAGCGGCTGTTGGAGTATATGCGCCCCTACAAATGGCAAGTGATCATCGCGTTGGCGCTGACACTTGCGGTTACTCCGCTGGAGCTGGCGCCACCGATGTTATTTCGGGCCGCCATCGACCGCTATCTGGACCCCTCGGCCCATCACCTCATCTCCATCCTGGCGGCCAGGCGGGGACTGGTGATTATCAGCATTATCTACCTGCTGGTTTTGTTTTTTGATTTTCTCGCGCAGTACGTGCAAATCCGGATCATGCAGCGCGTCGGACAGCAGACCATGTACGACATGCGGCAGGAAATTTTTGCGCATATACAGCGGTTGTCGATGAGCTATTTCGACAAGAACCCGGTGGGCCGGCTGGTTACGCGGGTGACCACCGATGTGGATGCCTTGAACGATTTGTTCGCGGCTGGTGTGGTCACCATGATCAACGATTTCTTCTTGCTGGTGGTCATGGCCGGCTATCTGTTGTATTTGAATTGGCGGCTGGCGTTGGCCACCCTGGCGGCGGTGCCGCTCATACTGTTGGTTACGTTGGTGTTTCGTAAGTTCGTCCGCGAAGCGAATCGGCGCATTCGAACGGCAATTGCGCGCATCAATGCGTTTCTTCAGGAATACATCTCCGGCATGAGTATCGTGCAAGTATTTAATCGCGAGCGCAGAGCTAGAGTGGAATTCACCAAACGTAACCGTGATCACATGTTGGCGTATAAAGATGCCATTCTCGCGTTTGCGCTCTTCTACCCCACCGTTGAATTTCTGGGAGTTGCCGCAATCGCCTTAACTTTATGGGTGGGCGGATTGCAGATTTTCTCGAATGTGCTGACGCTGGGAGTGCTGGTGGCGTTTATGCAGTACGCGCAGAGATTCTTCCGGCCGATTCAGGATTTGAGCGAAAAATTTAATATTTTGCAGTCGGCGATGGCGGCGTCCGAACGCATATTCAAGTTGTTGGATGAACCGATCACCATCTCCAGTGATCCCAGCGCGCTTCCGTTGCGCGATCCGCGCGGAGAAATTGAGTTCCGCAACGTGTGGTTCTCTTATAAGAGCGGCGAGCCCAGGGATGAAGATTGGGTGCTGCGCGATGTTTCGTTTCGAGTTGAGCCCGGGCAGACTATGGCTATTGTCGGCCATACCGGCGCCGGTAAGACTACGCTGATTTCGCTGCTGCTGCGGTTTTATGATATTCAGCGCGGGCAGATTTTGCTGGACGGCATCGATATTCGCAGAATCGAATTGCAGGATTTGCGCCGGCAATTTGGCATCGTGTTACAGGATCCTTTCCTCTTTTCCGGGACGATCGAAACAAATGTGCGGCTTGGGACTGCGGGGATAGATCGCGCCACGGTTGAGCATGCCGTAGACGAAGTAGGGCTGGGCGATTTTATTCGCACGTTGCCGGGGGGCGTGGAAACTTCAGTGAACGAGCGCGGCTCGACTTTATCGGTTGGACAGAGGCAGCTTATTAATTTTGCCCGAGCGTTGGCGCACAATCCGCGCTTTTTGATTCTCGATGAAGCGACGTCCAGCGTGGACACCAAGACGGAGCTGCTGATTCGTGAAGCGCTGGATCGCTTGCTGTCGGGCCGCACTGCGCTGGTGATTGCGCACCGGCTGAGCACCATCCAACACGCCGATTGCATACTGGTGTTCCACAAAGGCCGCTTGAGGGAGCAGGGCGCCCACCAGGAATTGCTGGCGCAACGCGGGATTTATTACCGGCTGTACCAACTGCAATATAAAGAACAGGAACTACACTTGCCGGTCGACGTAAGCGCTGGGCCGGAACCATCACCACTCCAGGCTAATGACTGAGTATCATGAATTCCTGGAGATAAAATCGGCCCAAGAACAGATTTGCGTTCCTTTGCTCGAAACACTCCATAAGAAAAAGCCTCGCAAGACAAATTCCCTAGTCTATTCATGAGCGCTACGCCTATTTTGCTGTCGGCAGGCGAGGCTTCGGGCGATATGTATGCGGCGCGTCTGGCGATCGCCCTCAGGCAACGCGCGGATGTTGCACTGTTTGGCATGGGCGGACCGCAAATGCGTGCGGCGGGCGTTGAAATTATTGTGGATTATGCGGAAGTGTCGGTGTTGGGAATTACAGAAGTGTTGCAAAAATTGCCGTCTCTGAGAAAAGCGATGAGACGGCTGGTTGACGAAGCGCAGCGACGGCGCCCACCTCTGGCAATTCTCACCGATTTTCCTGGATTTCATTTGCGGCTGGCTCGCAAGCTGTCGCCGCTGGGCATTCGAAATATTTATTACATTTGCCCGCAATTCTGGGCCTGGCGGCCGTGGCGTGCGAATCTGGTGCGGCGCAGATTCGCGCAAGCTTTATGCATTTTTCCCTTCGAAGAGAAATTTTATCGCGATGCGGGAGCAGCGGCGGAATTTATTGGGCATCCGCTGGTGGGTAACGTAAAAGCGAGTATGTCGCGCGCGGAATTTTGCGCCGAGAATGCACTGTGTGCTGATAAGCCGATTGTCACTGTTCTTCCCGGCAGTCGTAGGGGAGAGATTGAGTACCACGGCGTGATTCTGGCGCAAGCGCTGACGCAACTTAGGCTCGCCATTCCAGAGGTTCAAGCGGTGGTCGCGGTGGCACCGGGCGTTAATCGAGCGGATCTGGAGGCCTGCTTTAGTTCAAGCAACGGCGTGCGTTTCGTAACAGGCGCCACATACAACGCGCTGGCGGCCGCGGATCTAGCGATTGTTTCCAGCGGTACTGCGACCGTTGAGGCGGCCTTGTTAGGAAAGCCGATGATTGTCTTTTACAGGCTGTCGCCGCTAACCGCAAAACTGGCCAAGCCTCTGGTGCGCACCAAATTTTTCAGCATGGTCAACCTGATCGCCGGGCGCGAGGTTGTGCCGGAGTTAATTCAGGATGATTTCACACCCACCCGAGTCGCTTCCGAAGCCGTATCATTATTATCGGGAAGCAAAGAAAGCCTCGATAAAATGGCGGCCATGCGGCTCGGGCTGGCAGAGGTAACACGGTTGTTAGGGCCGCCGGGGGCCGTAGAAAGGGCTGCGGGTGCGATCGTTGGCCAGCTACGGCTGGCACAAAGCAACGCAAAGTGACGGGTTTGGTATCCTATAGAGGCAGTCGTAGCTGCGACGCGCAAGTCGGTGTACCGATTCCAGTAAAACAATGTGAAAGGGGTCCGATGGCCCTTCGTAAGAAAACTTTAAGGCCAACAGCGCTCTTGGGGGCGTTGACCCTGGTATTGTTCTCGGCCGGATCATTGCGGGCGCAGAACCCGCGGCCGGTAGCGTTTGTTGCAGAAAATTATGATGTGTCGGCAACTCTGGACACCATTCGGCAATCTCTTACCGCGACCGTAAAAGTTGATTTCAAAGCGCTGGAAGTTTCCGGCAATATACGCGTGGAGTTGCACCCCAATCTGGAGGTGCAATCAGTAAAATCCGCGAACGGCCAGTCGCTGAACTTTGAGCGTGACCGGCAGAATCCTTTATTTTTGATAATAACGGTGCCATCGCCGGTGGGCGCGGGCGGCCACGTGTCGCTGACGTTCGCTTACACCGGATTGCTTGCCAACGAAGAAAACAGTCCGGTTCCGGGTGTTCGCGCCGCGGTCATCAACCATGATTTCGCTTACTTGCTTTTGCCCTCGCGGTGGTTTCCGCTGACGGATTATCCTGCTAACCGCTATACCGGAACTTTTCGATTGAATGTACCGGCGTCATTTGCGGTGGCGGGTACCGGCAAAGCTTTGACTCCTACACCAGCCGCAGGAAAAAATCCGATTGATGGCGACCGTATTGTTTATACCTTCGAATGCAAAAACCCGGCACCGAATGGCACCTTCGTAGCCGGGAATTTACAGCTTAATCCTCAACAAGCGGAGGGCCTGAACGTGGCGGTGTACGCGCCGCGTTCGGCATCCGGCAACGCCGTCGATTTTGCCGCGTCTGTGGCGCGCTCCATGACGGTTTTCTCGGACATGTTCGGGGCGTTGCCCGATCCGGCCATGTCCGTAATTCAGATTCCCGACGGCACCTTGCGTGAATTTGCCGGGCCAGGTGTGTTGTTGCTGAGCCAACGCGCGTGGGATCCCAAGTCGAATGACCGCACTATTGCGCGATTAGTGGCTTCACAATGGTGGGGTAACGAGGTTTTGCCGGCGACGCCGAACGATGTATGGATCAGCGATGGCCTGGCGCGGTATTCGGAAGCGCTTTACGCCGAGCAGAATGCCGGGAGAGAAGCTGGGCTGAGGGCAGTTGATGAGTTTGCGGTCGGCGCGCTCATGTTTGAAGATGCCGCGCCTATTGCGCAAGCGGCGCGACTTGCGCCGTACTCCGCGGACTATCGCTCGGTGGTGATGAACAAAGGCGCGATGATTTTTCACATGGTGCGCGCTCAGATGGGCGATCTAGCCTTCAAGTCGCTGCTGCACGATTTCTATACCAAATATGAAGGGAAGAGCGCGCGCATCGAGGACTTCGCGGCCATGGCGCAACAACATGCGCAAGTGTCGGTCCGGAAGGGCGAAGCGCCACCGGAACTTCGGGGATTTTTTACGCAGTGGCTGAACTCCACGGGCATACCAGAATTTACCGTTGATTACGTCGTGTATCGCACGCCGAAAGGATTTCGGATTTCCGGCAAGATCAAACAACCGCTGGATACCTTTCGCATGCCGGTGGAATTGCGTATCGATACGGAAGGCAATCCGGAATTAAAAACGATCGACGTGATTGGCTCGGAATCGGATTTCACGGTCGAAACGTTTGGCCGGCCGAAACCGGGGGGAATTCGTGTTGATCCCAATAACCTGATTCTGAAGGCCAGCACGAATTTGCGAGGCCGGGCAGCGGTGGCGCGTGGAGAAGAATTGGCGGAGCAAGGCCGCTATTATGATGCGGTCGTGCAGTACCAGCGGGCTTTGGCTATCCAGCCGAATCGCCCGCTAGCGAATTTCAGGATGGGCGAAGCATTCTTTTACCAGAAGAACTATCAGGCTTCGGCGAATGCGTTTCGCGAGGCGTTGCAAACTGTGCCGGAACCTTCCGAGAAATGGACGGAGGTTTGGAGCCACATTTATCTAGGAAAGATTTTTGATTTGTTGGCGCAGCGGGAACGCGCGGTCAACGAGTACAGCAAAGCGAGACAGACCAACGACAATACCGGCGGGGCGCAGCAAGTCGCCGAAGGATTTTTGAAGAAGGCTTACACAGAAGGCGAGAAAACGGCTGTAGCGCCTGGCGCGGGAGGCACCGCGACTCCTGCGGCTCCGGCGGCTATACCACCGCCGTCTGAAGGCAACCGTCCAGTCTTGAAAAAGCGCACTGATCCAGCTCAATTTTTGCCCTGATCATTTCGATAAGGTAGCAGTCTCCGTTCCGCGTTTAAACCCGGGAAATACCCTTTGATCCTTGACCCTTCGTGGGCCTCGCCTTGACTTGCCGCGCTACGCGTCGCAAACTTTGGGCCTATGGCTCACATCTATATGCATTTTGATTTTGGCGCGGACGAGGAAAAAGCGCAGGAAGCCCGGCACAAACTGGACGTTTGGAAGCAGGCGTTTCGCCTGGATAAAAAACTTCAATACAAATTGGATCGTCCGGAAGAAGCAGACGAAAAAGAAGATTCGGCGAGTGGCACCACGGCGGCTGACGAAAAACACACCGAAAAGCCCAAATCCAAATCTAAATCCAAACACGCTAAGAAAGCGGGGCCCGCCGAGAGCGACTCGGAAGACAACGGAAGCGGCAATGTATCGCTGCTGGTTCGGCTGTATTTCTCCAGCCACGAAAAACTATCTGAGCAACGCTGGCTGGATCGTATCCCTACTGAAGAGCCGTTCAAGAGCGCCTCTCCCAAAGTGCTTCGTCAGGGCGAGGCTGGGTTCGAGGAAGCATTAAAACAATTCAGCGACCTGGATTAGTCGCCTAAGTCGGTGTGGGCCGAGAACCTTAGCAATTCGTCTATCGGCCACTTTTTCACACCGGATATGAAACGGAAAATTCCGCTATAATTAAGGGTCCGCAGGAGACAGCTCCATCCCTTCGCGAGGTCGGCACGAATGGCGTCACAGACGCGCATCAAAGTTGCCAAGCTTGACTCCCCAAAAATGCATGGCCTGGATCGCGATACTCTCGTTCGTCTGTATCGCACCATGTACCTTTCGCGGAAACTCGACGACCGTGAGATTCAACTCAAGCGCCAAAACAAAATCTATTTCCAGATCTCCAGCGCAGGTCATGAAGCGGTAACCGCCGCAGCGGGTTTGCTTCTCAGGCCCGGTATCGACTGGATCTATCCTTATTATCGCGACCGGGCGCTCTGCCTGATGCTCGGAGTGACGCCGCTCGAAACTCTGCTTCAAGCTGTCGGCGCTAAAGACGACCCCAGTTCCGGTGGGCGTCAGATGCCCTCTCACTGGGGGCACCCAGAATGGAATATCGTAAGCCGCTCGTCCTGTACGGGTACGCAATTTGTGCAGGCTGTCGGGGCGGCGGAAGCTACTCTTTATTACCAGCACCGCCCGAAAGCGCTGTCAAAAGCTAAAAAAGCTCCGCTGGGCCAATATGTGAGTTATGAAGACAACGAAATTGTGTATGTGTCTTCCGGTGATGGAGCCACCAGCGAGGGGGAATTCTGGGAATCGCTAAACACTGCGTGTACTAAAAAGCTCCCGATGTTCTATCTGATCGAAGACAACGGTTACGCGATTTCTGTTCCCGTTGAAGTGCAAACCGCTGGGGGCAGCATTTCCAAGTTGGTCGGCAGTTTCCCTGGTCTTCACATTGCGGAATGCGATGGCACCGATCCGCTAGAGAGCTATGCTGCGTGCAAGGAAGCAATCCAATACTGCCGTGAACGGCGCGGCCCCGCCTTGGTGCACGCGCAAGTTACGCGACCGTATTCGCATTCGCTGTCTGACGACGAAAAGCTTTACAAATCTGCCGAGGAGCGCGAAAGAGAAGCGCACCGCGACCCGCTCTCAAAATTTTCACTTTTTCTGGTTCGCGAAGGACTGCTGGATCAAAAGCAAATTGAGGATCTGGAAGCCCAAGTCGACAACGAAGTCCGCGACGCCGCGGATCAAGCTCTGGCCGCAGCCGAACCCTCCGTCGACTCGATTCAGGTAAATGTTTACTCCCCGGACGTCGACCCCACTTCTTCTGCTTTCGAAGCGGAGCCGCAATTTCACGGCGCGCCAAAAACCATGGTGGAGATGGTTGCGGCCACGCTGTCCGATGAAATGATGCGCGACGAGCGTATTACCGTATTTGGCGAAGATGTGGCCGACGCAAGCCGAGAAGAGAATCTAAAAAGCGTCAAAGGCAAGGGTGGAGTTTTCAAAGCGACGGCCGGTCTGCAGCGCAAATTTGGCGCCGATCGCGTTTTCAATTCCCCGCTGGCGGAAGCCAGTATTGTGGGCCGGGCCATAGGCATGGCAACGCGGGGATTGAAGCCGGTCGCGGAGATACAGTTTTTCGATTATATCTGGCCGGCCATGATGCAGATTCGCGACGAATTGTGCGTGACGCGCTGGCGTTCGAACGGGGCTTTTAAATGTCCCGCAGTGATTCGCGTAGCGATCGGCGGTTATCTGACCGGCGGCGCGGTGTATCACAGCCAGAGCGGCGAATCGATCTTTACGCACTGCCCGGGCCTGCGAGTGGTGATGCCTTCCACCGCGCTCGATGTAGCTGGATTATTACGAACCGCGATTCGCTGCGACGACCCGGTAATGTTTTTGGAGCACAAACATCTTTATCGCCAGCCGTACAATCGCTGTGAATATCCGGGACCGGATTACACTGTGCCCTTTGGGAAAGCGCGTCTCGTTACCGAAGGCTCGGACATCAGCATCATTACCTACGGGGCGTTGGTTCATCGCGCGGAAGTAGCGGCGGCGCAGCTCGGGCGCGAGGGCACCTCCGTTGAAATCATCGACCTTCGTTCGCTTTCTCCCTATGATTGGGAGGCGATCGCGGCTACCGTACGCAAAAATCATCGTGTCATCGTGGCCTACGAAGACATGCTCAGTTGGGGCTACGGAGCGGAAATCGCCGCGCGCATCGCCGATGAACTTTTTGAAGAGCTTGACGCGCCGGTGCGCCGAGTCGCCGCCATGGATACCTTCTGCGCCTACCAGCCTAATCTGGAAGACGTAATTCTCCCGCAGACTTCTCACCTGATCAACGCCGTCAAACAATTGCTGGAATACTAAGAATCCTCAGCATTTGAGGTTTGCTGCCGGCTACTCAAAGGCCTCAGAACTGAGGTGTCACGGATAAAGCCGTTGACGGCCAACGTATAACATTAGCTTTGGAACTTTTTGGTCTGTTTTGACGTATCATGTTTTGAGAATGACCTTTGGAGGGTCTCAATGATCTGCCCAAATTGCCAGAAAGAAATCGCCGATCACTCCAATTTTTGCTACAACTGCGGCGCCCGCCTGGTTGCGGGAGCCCCAGCGCCTCCAGCGTACGCGGCACCTGCTGCGAAGCGCTTGACGCGTTCCACCACCAACAAGAAAATCGCCGGAGTCTGCGGCGGCTTGGCCGAATACTTTGATCTCGATCCGACACTGGTTCGCATAGTGTGGTTGCTTTTGGTCCTTTTTGCAGGCACCGGCGTCCTGGCGTATTTGATCCTTTGGATTGCATTGCCGCCGGCGCCCGCGCGCATCGCGGCAAATTCAGTTACCGTCACGCCGTAAGGACGAGATACAAAGGCGTTCGAGTTCCTCTGGAAATGGCCGCTCGTGCAACGAGCCGTAGGGCGCTATGGTTTGCCTTTGGGTTTTCCCGGCCGCGGCGGCCGCGCGCCGCCTGATTCATACAGCGCGTAATCAACCGAAGCCCGCCCGGCTCCGATGGTTGCCAGCGCGAAACTCGCGGCCGCCAGCACCAAGGGAAATTCATAACTGTGTACCGCCATATATCCGCCGGCGCTGTGCACCTTCCAGATGGCGACAGCCATTTCCATCGCCAGCAGCAATGCCGCGATGCGCGTCAAAAATCCTAAAATAATCAGCGCGCCGCCAAATACTTCCAGCACGCCCGCCACGGTGACAAAATAACCGGGCAGCCGGTGCTGTACAAAAAGTCCCTGCATGGCATTTGCATGGGTGAGTTTTGGATAGCCGTGCCAAATAAAAATGATGCCGAGCGCCAGCCGCAGAAATAGCAATCCCACGGGCTGAAGCGCATTTAACCTGGTCATAAAGTTGGGAGTCCTGAAATTATTTCGTCCGATCACGATGATGCGGCATTTTAGCAGAAACCAATTCAGGCCACCGAACGCTCGTAGCTGGTCAGAACTCATCGCCCGACATTCAGGTACAATCTTTGTAGTGATTAACGAGCGAATGATGAGTAGTTGTCGGGGACGGACCTCAACCAGAACCACTAAGTTCGACTCTCGTTAGCATTCATCCCATTTATGAATTGTTTTCTTGTACAAGATTTTTGTACGCATTCCGTAGCCAACAATAAGGCTTGCTCATGAAGCGTAGGCTGTATATCGCCATCCCTCTGCTGTGCGCCGTCGCGGTGGCTGCGTGGATTTACCGGCCTAAGCACGAAGCTGCTGGCGAAGGCTACATCGGCGAGCGCAGCGTCACTTTGTGGAGCGGTGTGGCGCAGGTTCGGGAACCGCTGGACGCGCTGCATTATGGCGATCACGTGGAGATCGTGGCCCGCCACAACGACAGCGTAAAGGTGCGTACCACCGGCGGCGAGGTTGGCTGGATCGATGCGCGATCGCTGATGGAACCGGCGCTGTGGCAACGCAGCGCGAAACTTTTGGGCGACGCACAGGAGTTGCCGGTGCAGGCTCGCGGTCGAACCAAGGTGGCCACCAATCTCCGAGTGTTGCCGGGCCGAACGCAACCTCGCCTGTATCAATTCGGGAGAGGCAACCCCGTGGAAATTGTAGGACGCGCCGTCGCCGACATCGCCCAGGCTTCTGACGAAAAGGAACCTGGCGGCGAGGCTGCAGATTCGAAGAAAGAGGACGCTAAAAAAGAAGAGTGGCTATTTGTTCGCGGACTGGCTACCCGGCCGCCCAGCGAAGCTAATCCACGCACGCCCGATAGTTCGACAACTACGCGGCCCGGTGATCGAACTTCTCCCATTGCTGGTTGGATCATCGGACGTTTCGTGGAGCTGGACTTGCCGGACACTGTGAGAGAAGGAACAGCTTCCGCCAATGTCCGGCCAGTAGCGTGGTTCGAATTAAATAAGGTTAGCGACATCTCTGGAGCGAAGCCACAGTACCTGGTCGCGGGGACCCGTGGCCCGGACTCGCAACCTTGCGATTTCACCAATATCCGCGTTTATACCTGGAATCCCAAAAAGAGCCGTTACGAAACGGCGTATATAGAAAACAATCTTTGCGGGCAAATGCCCGTTCGGATCGGGACTGGTCCGAAAGGAGAACCTGAATTTCGCTTTCGCGGGAAGGATGTGATTCCGTCTGCTGGTAACTCGCAAGTTGCTAATAATGACGAGCGCGTCTATCGCCTGATACAGACTGTAGTGAGACGGATACGCGAGGACGGCTCGATTGCGTTGCCAAAAAAATCAAAAGTCGCGAGTAAGGCTAACAATTCAGGAAAACCCAAGAAAAAGTCACGGGCAACCGAATGACCCTACATATCAATGAGGCGGAAGCGCGCTCGGTGCTGACGATGACTATGGCCTTGGAAGCCGTCGAGGAGAGCCTGCGTAAACAAGCTCGCGGAGAAGTGGTTGTACAGCCGCGTCGGCGCTTCGAATTGCCCAAGGGTTTTTATCATTACATGGCCGCCGCCGACTATGCTAGAGGGTACGTCGCTGAAAAGCAGTACACCTACGTAGCCGGCAAGATTCGCTTCCTGGTTTTGCTCTACGAAATGGCAACTGGAGACCTGGTGGCGCAGATTGAAGCGGATTATATGGGCCAGTTGCGAACTGGCGCTGCCTCTGGCGTGGCGACTAAATTCATGGCCCGTCGCGACGCACGAGTCGCTGCCATCATCGGAACTGGTGGGCAAGCCAGGACCCAACTGGAAGCGATTGCCGGAGTGCGAAAGCTGGAGATGGCGCGCACCTATGGTCGCGATGTTTCCCGCCGTGAGAAATTTTGTTCTGAAATGGCCAAACGTCTCACCATCCCCGTGTACCCCGCAGCATCCGCAGCACAAGCCATTGAAGGCGCGGATATCATATGTACCGCTACGACCGCTTCGCATCCCGTTGTCACTGGCTCGGATATTGTCGCAGGCATGCACATCAATGCGATTGGCGTAAATCATGCTCACAAGCAAGAGCTAGATGAGGCGGTGGTCTCACGCGCGGACTTGATCGCCGTTGATTCCATCGAGCAATCTCGCCGGGAGGCGGGAGATTTGATTGTGGCCTTTGGCCAGGATGAATCGAAATGGTCATCGGTTAAAAAACTCGCTGATGTTGTGGACGGCAAAATTCCCGGACGTTCGAATGACTCCGCCGTCACGCTTTTCAAATCCAACGGAATCGCTTCCTGGGACTTGGCTGTGGCCGTACAAGTACTGGCTCTGGCGCGGGAAAAGGGCCTGGGACGAACGCTGCCTCTTTGGACTTCTACGTAAAACAGCTACGCGGAACACCCGAGTTGCAAAGACACCGTTAAGCTCACCGAAATTACCCCACAACCCGTTGACACTTCGCACCCGCCTGAGAAACACTGGGACCTGTTTTAGGGGGAAATCCGCGCCGCAAGGCCCCCAGTGCAGTAAACTGTGCAATAGACTGGTCTTCTAGCTTAGTATGTAATCAACAACCGTAGCCAGGATGCGAACACTTCCAGATTATTTAAGAAAAGGCATGAAGCTCGTCATCGTGGGCTGCAATCCCAGCGAGTCTTCGGTGCGAGTCGGCCATTACTATGCCGGGCGCGTGAATCAGTTCTGGCCGGTGCTCTATAAAGGCGGAGTGGTTCCTGAGCCATTTGACTATCACGATGACAAGCGGGTGATCGAATTTGGCATCGGCCTGACCGACCTCGTGAAACGACCCACAAAAACAACTGCGGAGCTGACGCGCGAAGACTTTGCTGAAGGACGCATCGTATTGTCGCAGCGGCTTGGGGAATACACGCCGCATGTTATCGCGTTCAACGGCAAACTGGCGTTCGAACAATTTGCGCAACGTAAGTGCAAGTTTGGTCTTCAGAAAGATCTGTTATACGGGGCGCGTGTGTACGTTTTGCCGGAGACAAATACCCAGGATCCTCAAGGCAACAGCGAGCGCGTGCGTCATTTTCGAAAACTAGCCCAACTTGTCTCGCGAACCGAGACGGAACGAGCTTCAAAGGGAAACTAGGATCGTAAATATGAACGAAGCCACACAACCCGCACCATCCCAATCACCGCAATCACAACCGGCTCAAACCCAAAATGCATTAATCCTGGAATTCAAACAGGACGGCATTGCCACACTGACTTTAAACCGCCCTGACAAGCTCAACGCCATTAACAAAGACCTCGCTGTCGCTCTGAACGAAAGCCTTGGCCGTTTGACCACTGATAAATCCATTTACGTCGTGATTATCACCGGCGCGGGCCGCGCTTTTTGCTCCGGCGGCGACCTCGGTGTCATCGCCGAAGGCCGCAAGAATAACGATACCTCGGAGCTCGAGCCGCTTTTGCGCGCCGGGATGCATGCGGTGCTTAAAATGCGCAGTATGACGCAACCGGTGATCGCCATGGTAAACGGCGCCGCCGCGGGCGCGGGCATGAATCTCGCTTTGGCGGCCGACCTGAGAGTGGCATCGGAGAGCGCCACGTTTGGCCAGAACTTTATCAAGGTCGGATTGTTCCCGGACTATGGCGGGACTTATTTTCTTCCCCGACTGGTTGGATATTCCAAATCTGCCGAAATGTTTTACACCGGGGAAATGATTGACGCGCGAACCGCGATGGAGTTGAGAATCGTGAATCGCGTCGTTCCAGACGCACAACTCGAATCCGAAACCTGGAAATTGGCGCGCAAAATCGCCGACGCCCCTACCGTTTCAATTCGGGCCATGAAGACCGTTTTATTCGGCAATCGCAAATTAGAACTTGAGAAAGCCCTTGATGAAGAGGTCGAGCAGCAACTGAAATGTTTCAAGTCGCCGGATTGCCGCGAAGGCATCAACGCTTTCCTGGAGAAACGGCCGCCAAAATTTCATACCAAGTGACGAGCGCAGCTCGCTTCAAAACAAATTTTCATCTGAAGGGATAATCGGGCCTTGGACGAAATACAAATATCTCCATTAGAGGTCAAGACTCGTATGGATCGCGGCGAAAAACTCGTGCTCGTCGATGTTCGCGAGCCGTGGGAATACGAATTGTGCCGCATCGAAGGGGCGAAGCTGATACCGCTGGGCTCTCTGGCTGCAAACGTGGGCGGCCTTCTGGGCGTAGATGAAGTAATTTGTTATTGCCATCATGGGATGCGCAGCCTGGATGCTGCGGCTTGGCTGCGGTTCCAGGGCATTGAAAAGGCTAAGTCGTTATCGGGCGGGATTGAGCGATGGTCCACCGATGTGGATCCCCACGTACCTCGCTACTGACCTATATCCCGCGCTAAAATTAGCGATGTATCGGTTGACCACTTCCCTTTCGGAGCTTTCATGCCCAAAGCTAAGATTAAGTTTTTGCAAAAACCCACGTGTACTACCTGCACAAAAGCGAAAGCCTACCTGGAGAAACTTGGCGCGGACCTGGAGTTGCGTAGCCTAGACAAACAAAAGCTCAGCAAGGCTGAATTGGACGAACTGATCGGCGAGCACGACCACAAACAATTCTTAAGCTCGCGCAATGAGCTGTATCGCAGCCGAAATATGAAAGACCATCCTCCTACGCGTGCGGAGGCCATCCAATTAATGTCGGAAGAGCCCAATCTTATCCGCAGGCCCGTGGTGATGCGCGGCAAACGCCTAGTTCTAGGCTACGACGAAGACGCTTACAAGCAGCTCGTGAAGTAGCGGTTGGCGCGCGTCATGAATCCAGACATTAAAACTATCGCGGTGATTGGCGCCGGCACCATGGGAAGAGGCATTGCCTACGCTGCCGCTTTTGGCGGTTACTCCACCGTGCTAGAAGATATTTCTCCGCAAATGCTGCACGAGAGCATGCGTTGGATTACGAAATCTTTCGACGAGGGTGTCGCCCGCCGCAAAGTAGATGCCCAAATTCGCGATCACGCATTATCGTTGATCGCAACCGCTGGTTCGGTCGAAGTCGCGATTCGCGACGCCGACCTCATCATCGAAGCTGTGCCCGAAGAAATGGAAATGAAGATGGAGTTGTTCACCATCTTCGACAAATTTGCAAAGCCTGACGCGATTTTTGCCAGTAATACTTCATCGCTGTCCATCAGCGATATGAGCGACCTCACCGTTTCTCGCGAACGATGCATTGGCATGCACTTCTTCAATCCTGTCCCGAAGATGAAGTTGATCGAGCTAGTGAAGACCCAACGCACTTCCCAGAACACCGTTGATGCCTGCACGGAAGTTGGCCGACGGATGGGCAAGGAAGTAGTACTGGTGCAGGAGTCTCCCGGTTTTATCACCACGCGCGTAATCGCGCTCATTGGCAACGAAGCGTTTGCAATGCTGGAGGCTGGAATTGCCTCGGCCGAAGATATCGATAAGGCGCTCAAGCTGGGACTGAACCATCCCATGGGCCCGTTTGAGCTTGTCGATCTTGTGGGACTGGACGTGCGGTTGAATATTCTTGAATACCTACATCAGACGCTGGGAGAAAAATATCGACCCAACCGTTTACTGAAACAATATGTGCAAGAAGGCCGGCTCGGGCGAAAGTCCGGTCGCGGCGTCTACGACTATTCAAAAGGAGTGACCGCCAGCAAAACAACTTAGTCCGCGAACTGGAGAATTGTGTTTCGCCCTTGGAGTGTTAGACTGGACAAAATCTTACGGCGATGGAGTTCGCCATAACCGTTCCGGATAAGCTTTTCTGGATCTGATGACTCCTGGCTGCCAGTCGGCGCCAGGAGCTTTTTTGTTTTTAGTGGTCTATTTTATGCGTTGAAGTCTTGACGTCGCGGATTGGAGTGCACTTGAAGATTTTGTTGATCGCCCTATTTGGAGCAGTCGGCACGCTGGCCCGTTATGGC
Organism: Candidatus Acidiferrum sp.; assembly: GCA_036270765.1. GTDB lineage: Bacteria > Acidobacteriota > Terriglobia > Acidiferrales > UBA7541 > Acidiferrum. Next base: position 18,796 of record DATBBY010000185.1, on the reverse strand, counting down.
TTGCAGGGAGTGGTGCAAGTCCGCACCGGTGGAACATTCCCATACGGCACTTTACTCGTGAACCTGACTGGTTGCTTTTTTCTTGGCTTGATCGCGCAGTTCACCATGAACCGCATGGTGATTTCGCCGGACTGGCGCGTGGCAATTGCGGTTGGATTTTTTGGTGGCTACACAACTTTCTCGAGCTTTGGGTGGGAGACCGCGAAAATGATGGAAGATGGTGAATGGCTGCGCGCCTCGACCTACGTAGCGGCGAGCGTGGTCGCTGGATTGTTTCTGTCAGTGGCGGGCATTCGGCTGGCCAACAAATTATAACGACGCACGGAGAGATGGCCATGACCCATGAAAAATTTGAAGGCGAACGAGTGCTAATGCGCATTCACGTCGGCGAGTCGGATAAATGGCACGGCAAATCGCTGCACGAGGCCATCGTGGAAATGTTGCGGAAAGAGGGCTTTTCGGGCGCAACGGTTTTGCGCGGAGTGGGAGGATTTGGCGGGTCCAGCGTGTATCACACCGATAAATTGCTCCGAATGTCGCAGGATCTTCCGATTATTCTTGAGGTCATCGATACTAGTGAGCGTATCGAGAAAATTCTGCCGCGCCTGGATGAGATGGTGGAGGGCGGACTGATTACCCTCGAAAAAGTTCGCGTAATTCTATACCGGGCGGCTAAACGATGAACGGTAAGCTTGTTTTCTTCGGATGAAAACCAGCGATTGCCTGCCATAATTTCAGGATGCCTGAACAACAAAAAACAGGGCCGTGGCTGAATCGCACCGTTCTGGGTGTCGGTCTAACCAGTCTTTTCAGCGACTGGAGTCATGAGACCGCGACGGCAGTGCTGCCGGCGTTTCTCGCTTTGATTGGGGCTGGGCCCGCGTGGCTTGGTGCCATCGAAGGCATCTCTGACGGGCTATCCAGTTTTGCAAAACTAGCGTCCGGGCATTTCACCGATCGATTGAAACATCGCAAACCTCTGGCGGTCGCGGGTTATGCGTTTACTGCACTGGCTACCGCATCGTTTGCGTTCGCTACACATGCGTATCAGGTGCTATTCGGGCGGACGGCGGCGTGGCTCGGACGCGGCATTCGGTCGCCGGCCAAAAAGGCCTTGTTGGCCGCCGATACTCCGCCGGGCGCTTATGGACGCGCCTTCGGTTTGGAACGATTGATGGACACGGTGGGAGCAATCGTCGGGCCGCTGATCGCCTTATGGCTGCTGGAGGTTACCGGACATTCCTATCGCAAAGTATTTTTGTGGACTCTGCTGCCGGGCTTATTGGCAGCGGTTTTGTTCTGGTTGCTGGTGCGGGAAAAGCCGATCGTCGCAAAGCCCAAGCAATCATTTTTTGGCGGAATACGCGCGTTGCCCATTCCCTTTCGCAGATTACTTTTAGGCGTCGGCATTTTTGGTGCTGGCGATTTTTCACATACCCTGCTGATTCTGTACGCGTCGCGCATGCTTTCGCCGTTGCACGGACCAGCGCGCGCCGCGAGCCTCGCGGTCGGCCTCTATACCATCCATAATGTGTTTTACGCCGGCTCGGCGTACCTGAGCGGGTGGCTGAGCGATCACGTCAGGCGGCGCAAAATGGTGTTAGCTGCGGGCTATGGTCTTGCGGTGGTGACGGCTGTTTTGTTGTGCCTAGCGACGCAATCACTTTGGCTACTTGGCTTGATTTTTATTTTGGCGGGCCTGTACATCGGCACGGAAGAAGCTTTGGAAGACTCGCTGGCAGCGGAGATTGTGCCCAAGGAGCAGCATGGAATGGCTTTTGGGACTTTGGCGGCTGTAAATGCCGGTGGCGACTTTATATCAAGCATGTTTATCGGCTTTCTTTGGAGTGCGGTAAACGTACAAACCGCTTTCGCAGTTTCCGCGATCCTCTTTTCTATCGGCGCAATCTTAATCCTTCGATTGCGCGCCTCCTGATTTGCTGTTGCACGGTGTAGCGCGCCGTGTTAGCGTTGGCGAACAAAAGGCGAATCACTTTGGAGGCCGAATTATGCCCGAATCTTTGGCCGTGCGCACCGCCGCGGACACCTCTTCGATTACCCGCGTACGCGAGGTGCTGGACGGCTTTGCGTTACGTGATCGCGACGGAGAAGTTCTTACCGCCGTGCGGCACTTCCCTGCGCGCGCCGCGCAATGGGCGCCATTCCCTGCCTGGGTCCATGCGGATTTGCGCGCCGCCTATACGGCCAAGGGCATCGAGAGGCTTTACAGCCACCAGGCTGCTGCTGCGGAAGCAGCCCATCAAGCGAAAAGCATTGTCATCGTTACGCCCACGGCTTCGGGAAAAACGCTGTGTTATAACCTGCCGGTTATAAACGCCATTCTGGAGAACTCCGATACCCGCGCAATTTATTTGTTTCCCACCAAGGCCCTGGCACAGGATCAGTTAGCTGAAATTCATGATTTGAATCAACGGCTCGACAACAGGTTTGGTGTCTTCACCTACGATGGCGACACGCCCAGCGACGCGCGCAAAGCTATTCGCGAAAAAAGCCATATCGTGCTGACCAATCCGGACATGTTGCATACCGGGATTCTTCCTCATCACACGCGATGGACGCGGCTCTTTGAGAATTTGAAATATATCGTGCTGGACGAGCTGCACACCTACCGTGGTGTATTTGGCAGCCATCTTTGTAATGTGCTGCGACGCTTGCGGCGTATTGCAACTTTTTATGGCTGCCAGCCGCAGTCTATTTGTTGTTCAGCAACGATCGCCAACCCGGGAGAGCTTGCCGGTAAGCTGCTTGAAACCGACGTAGAAGTTTTAAATACCAACGGGGCGCCAACCGCGGAAAAAACTTTTGTGTTTTATAACCCTCCGTTAGTGAATCGGGCTCTGGGGATACGGCGAAGTTACATCAATGAAGCTTGTCGCGTTTCGCAGGAATTTTTGAAACGCGATTTGCAGACCATGGTTTTTGCTAATTCGCGTTTGCATACGGAATTGATGCTGACGTATTTGCAGCAAGCCAATCCGCAGCAGTCGGGCAGGGCCAACACCATTCGCGGATATCGCGGCGGCTATCTCCCGAACGAGCGCCGGGACATCGAACGCGGCCTGCGCGACGGACAGATTCGCGGCGTGGTTTCTACCAGCGCCCTGGAACTGGGCATCGATGTGGGATCGTTGGATACCGTGGTCATGGCCGGCTATCCCGGAACGATTGCGGCAACGTGGCAGCGCGCGGGGCGAGCGGGCAGGCGGAGCGGCAGTTCGTGTGCCGTGTTAGTGGCTTCGTCCGCGCCGTTAGACCAATTTATCGTGCGGAATCCCAATTATTTTTTTGGCAATACTGCGGAACACGCGTTTATTCAGCCGGACAATCTGGAAATTCTCATCAATCATTTAAAATGTGCGGCGTTCGAATTGCCGATTGGCCCCAAGGAGCGCTTTGGTGATGTAGATGTTCAGGACCTTTGCGCGCGGCTAGCCGAAGCCGGCTTCTTACATCACGCGGACGAAAACTATCACTGGACCCAGGAAGCCTATCCCGCCGATACGGTGAGTTTGCGTTCGGTAACCAGCGACAATTTTGTGATTATCGACATTACCGGCTCTCCAACGGTGATCGGCGAAGTTGATTTCTCGAGTGCGCTGACCACCGTGCATGAAAAGGCCATTTATATCCACGGAGGGCAGCAATATCACGTCGAGCATCTGGATTTCAAAGAGCGCAAAGCCTACGTCAAGCGCGTGGATGTGGATTATTACACTGATGCAATTCGCTACACCCAGGTGCGCATCCTGGAATGCGCTGCGGAAACGCGGTCGAACGATTCGGCTCCCGAAATTCCAGTGTTGCGCGCCTTCGGGGACGTGCTAGTGCGCTCACAAGTGATTGGGTTCAAGAAGCTCAAGTTTTTTACCAACGAAAATATTGGCGCGGGAAATCTGGAATTACCCGAAAACGAAACGCACACCACATCCTATTGGATCACGCTGGAGCGGCCGCTGCTGGAGTCGCTGCCATTTACGATCAGCGAGCGGCAGAGCGGGATGTTTGGATTGCTACACGCGCTAGCGTCGGTTGCGACACTGCTCTTGATGTGCGACCGGCGCGACCTGGGCACCGCCATCGGCGAAAAACCGCCGTATCCCGACGGTCAAGAGATGGCCATGGATGGGGTGCAACTGCGGGATAGGATTTCGCAGAATGCCAAAGAATTCTTTGAGCCCAATTTGTATTTGTTCGACGCGTATCCAGGGGGAATTGGATTTTCTGAGCCGCTCTACCGCGCGCATGACATTCTCATGCACCGGACGCGACAGTTGATCGTCGCGTGTGCATGCGCTCAGGGCTGTCCGTCGTGTGTCGGGCCTGCAGGCGATCTGGCTCCGCGGGCCAAGGAAGCTGCGCTGGCTATTTTAGACCGGCTTTGCAATTCGAACGGAGAGGCCCGATAGGTGGCCACGCTCGATCACAGGTTCTCGCGCCTGGCGGCATTAAAACCTGCGCGTCCCCCGGCAGTACGATCTACGACGCTCCGCGAACCGTGCGAAGAAGATACGATGGCGCGGCTCCTTGGCGCCGGTGTCTCCACCAACCGTTTTGGTGAGCATCTTGCCGTGCGAAACTGGTTTTCCACGCCGGAATTTGTTGCTCCTCACTCAACCTGTTTACAGCTTCTTTCCCAACAACGCGACGAAGTCCTTTCGGTTCGCACGCGAAACGCTCTGGGAGATCCTGACAAGTGGCTTTTTTTGGACACTGAAACCACCGGACTCGCTGGCGGCACCGGAACTTACGCTTTCCTGATTGGCCTCGCTTGGTGGGATGCCGGCGGTTTGCAAGTTGAACAGTTGTTCATGCGCGATTTTGCCGAGGAGCATTCGGTGTTATGCCAGCTTGCCGCCCGACTGGCTGAGCGGCCGGTATTAGTGACCTTCAACGGAAAAACATTCGATTGGCCCCTTCTGGAAAATCGGTTTCGAATGACTCGTTCGATCGCGGTGCCGAGCCTGGCGGCTCATCTGGATTTGCTTCATCCGGCCCGCGCGCTTTGGAAATTTCGCCTTGGAGCGGTTCGGCTTACCGATCTGGAGCGTGAAGTCTTGAATCCCGCGCAGCTTGGATGGCACAGACGGGGTGATGTGTCCTCGAAATTCATTCCGCAGTTTTATTTTGATTACCTTCGTGGCGGGCCGCCGGAACCGCTGCTTGGGGTCGCGCGCCACAATCAAATGGATCTTCGAGGATTGGCGGCGCTCTTTGGAAAAATCAATGCACTGCTAGCCGAGGAGACCAATCCCGACGAGGAGATACATGGGCTGGATCTTTTTGGCTTGTCGAAATTTCTGCATCGGCGCGGCGATAAAGGCCGCGCGCAAGTCGCCTGCGCTCAAGCCGTCGACCTGGGTCTGCCGGTAGAGTTTCATTCCCGGGCTCAATATGACCTGGCGCTAATGGCCAAACGAAAAGGCGAGCATCAACGCGCCGCGGAAATTTGGCATGAAATTCTGGCGGACTCTGGAGACGCCGTTCACGCCTGCGAGCAGTTGGCAATTCACTATGAACTGCGCGTCAAGAATTATGAGCGCGCGCTGGAGTTTGCCCACCGCGCTCGCAGGCTATTGCATACGGAAGGTAAGCGCGCCAATTTTTTTGCGCAACGTGGAATTTCACGGCGCGAGGATTTGTCGCTGAAGCGAATCAAGCGTCTGGAGGGACGGTTATCAAAGCGCACCGGGAAGCTACTATCGCTGGACGAAACTAGAGGCACCGGCACGGTCTAAGGGATTAGGAACGCTGGTTACGGTTATGCCACCAGGCTTGGCGGGATCGAGTGGCTGCTCAGGTGAAGCGGGCCAGCCAATCGCTTTCGTGACGCCGTCAAGCACCACGCGAGTGGTTCCTTCGACGCTCAGGCATTCGGCTTCAAGGCATCGGAGATAAACGCCGCCCTCCATCGAATCGAAGGAAAAGAAGTTCGGCCGTCGAAAAAGCTTCGCGCGCTGATCGTATTTCTTCTCCAGCGCCTCAGAATATTGGCCGAAAAAACGTACCGCTTCGGCGGTGTTGTTAAGGCGCAGCAGACTTACGAGGACCAACCGCTTGGTGCGTTTGTGTTCGTAGACCACATAGCGATCGCCGTCCCACGCTGCGGCAAGAGTTTTGGCGCGGTCCTCGCCAAGAAATTGCTTTAAAACTTCTTTCCAACCAAACTCTCCAATGACGTTTTCTTCCAGCCTGGTCCAATCCGGGCCCAGCAATTTGCCGACATCCGGCAAATTCTCCGTTGATGGCGCTTTGCCCGAATGATAAAGCGCGGGATGCATAATTTGTTGCGTGGAAATGGGCGGTTTAGAGAAAACTACTGGAAGGTCTTTCCAGCCATTACTCTTCAACAGATCAGCGGAAAATGTAAGGCCCGCAAAATACGGAAAGACCAATGCATCTTTCAAAAAGGGGGGCGCCTTTTTTAACGCTGGCGTAGCACCCATATCACCGACAAGTACGGAAGGGTCGATGTCCGGCAAGTCCTTGAGCGATCGGCCACTCTCGCTCAGTAAATAATCGATCATGGCCGCCATGGCGCTGCCTTCCAGGACCGCTTCTCTGGCCAGTTCGCCATCATCGTTAGGCCGGGCAGCTTTAACCCACGTTTCAATCTGAAAATGCTGATCCTCCAGGGCATGGGTCAACTCGTGAGCCATCACCATTTTTTGATCCGCCAAGGGGATCCAGTCAGCAATATAAAATTCGTGAGCCTTGGGATCATAGAGGCCGGCGATCTGCTCGGTCAGAAGATCGATCATGAACGAATCGATATCGAAACCCTTAGGCAGGAGACCAAACGCTTCCGCGCTGCGAGCAGAGGCATATCGCTCGGCAGGCTCTTTGTCCTCATTCATTTCGCTGATGACATAAGTGCGAATTTCTTCACGGGAACGAAGAGTCTTCTTAAGTGGAGTGCGCAGTTTCAGGCCGGTAATTTGGCTCATCTGCTCGAGAACTTCGTCGGCAGCGGCGGTGAATTCAGCAGCGGCGGCCTTGGCAGAATCCGGAGCGGTGAGGGCCGGAGATTTTTGTGCTAAGGTGCCCCCACTGGTGAGGGAAAGAACTAGCACCGCCCAAACCGTTGCGCGACCATAAACTGGATTCCGTAAAAAGAACATGGTTTTTGCAGAATAACAGATTCAAGAGTGCTTTCGCGGGATAGCCGTGTCGGAATTCTACGGCCAAAAGGCGCTGTTCCGTATTCTTAACAAGATGGTAATAGTAGTGTACCCTGCTCCTGTGTGTTGCTGAGTTGAGGAAAAAATGCTACCAGGCCTACGCTTGCGGCGTGTCCGCGAGCAGTTGGGATTAACGTATCGCGACGTAGAGCGCTGCAGCTACGAGATTGCCGCAAAGCGGGGCCGGCCGGAATTCATTCTGCACATCAGCCGGCTGGCCGACATGGAAAACCGTAATGTGGTGCCCGGACTGCATAAATTGTATGCGCTGGCGGTGGTTTATCATTTAAATCCCGCAGAGATTTTCCGTTGGTATGAGGTTCCGGTCGACGAGTTTTTCGCGGACGGGGCAATGTTTCCTGCCCCGCAAACGCATCTAGGCTCGCCGCCGGCGACTCTGCGCGTTCCACTGCGATTTGATCCCGCTTTTGACCCCGCGCGCACCACCTATCTTTCGCGAATGGTGGAGCAGTGGGGTAACTTAGAAGGTACCCTCTTCGATGGCCATCCGAAATACCGTTATGGATACATCGGTTTAAATGACCGGCGCATGATGCCGTTGTTGCGGCCCGGAAGTATCGTCATGGTGGATGTGTCCATGCGGCGAATACGAGACTTGGATTGGACGTCGGAGTATGACCGTCCATTGTTCTTTGTGGAAGTGCGAGAAGGCTACCGCTGCGGATGGTTTCACCAGGACGGCTCTAAGCTAGTGATGCAACCGCATCCTCTATCACGCTGCATGCCGGAATGGTGGGAAACGCCGGACGAAGCTGAGATCGTCGGCCGGGTGACGGGGGTGGTCACGCGATTGAACGAACCGTGGAACAATTATTCTGAAGTATTTCGAGCAGCACACGCAGGTTCGAACAGAAAAGCTCCTTGAGATAATCCGGAGCGCGTTCCGGCAACAACACCCGGTAGGCTTCCATGCGCTGCCAATGTAGCGCACTGGCGTCGCGGCCGGCCTCCATAGCGTCCAGACACGAGCGCAAATCCGCCTCCTGATTAGCTAGGGGTGTCTCCAGGATTTTCTCGAAGACTTGCTCATGACAAGTCTCCAAGGCCTGTTGAATGGCGGGGTCCGGGTAGAGCGCCGCGAGACCCGCATGTTCGTATCTTCCGCTGGATAGATCCCGCAACGAAGCGATATAGGTCAAGCGCGAAAGAAGGCTGGGGATTCCCGCCAGAGTGGTCATGGTGAAATCTTGAATGATCCGCCGGTTTTGTTGCAGTTGTGTGAGTGCTTCCATAAAGAAACGGCTCTGTTCCGCAAGCAGAACTTTTTAAAGTAGCAAACTTAATCTCTGCTGTTTCCGTTCATGGTGAGCCCAGGAGGCTACAACATGAACAGAAGCAAATGGTATCTCGCCGCATTTCTGGGGCTTGTCGGCTTGATGGTAATGCCCGCAGCGCTATTCGTCAATTACAACAAGAACGTTAACGTCGCGGACGGAAACCCATTGCCGCCACCACCTCAGCCGCCGGCTTTCATTTCTTAGGCTAGCAGGATCCGCAACCTGACTGGCGGCTGTGGACCCTCCTAGGCTGCACCTTTTACCGGAATTTCTCCCCACCTTGCCTACAGGCTAAAATTTGGTGGCTTGCTTACTATAAAGATATAAACATGTTAGCATGCACGCTTGACCCTGGATTTCCCCAAAATCGTCGACTACCTGTGGGCCGCTACCTGTTTGCTGCAACTTGTCTTGTGCACTCTGCTCTTCATTCGTGGTTATTTTCGTGTACTGCCTTTCTTTACTGCTTACATCGGCCTTAATCTCTGCCAAGCGGTGTTTCTGTACTCGATGTATCACCACTACGGCGAACGTTCCATGCCAGCTTACGTCGGCGGCTGGGTATCGGAAGCCATCACTCTCGCGGCCCGCGTGTTCGCCACCGTGGAGTTATTACGCCTCGTGTTGCTCTGGTATCGCGGCATTTGGGGCCTGACTTGGCGACTGCTGGCGTGCGTCTGCCCGTTGGTATTACTTCTTATCAGCACCCTTTCACGCTCAGATGCATCGGTGTTCGTTATGCAAGTCGACACTGGGTTCCACGTGGTTTTTGCTGTTGCGCTTGTTCTGGGCCTCGGGCTAATTCACTACTATCCAATTCGGGTGGAGCCCGTTTATAAGGTGTTGTTGTCAGGGTTCTGCTGGTACTCATGCGCAAGGATTCTGACCAATACCGTTCTTCACGGTTATTCGTATGCAGAGTACATTCATTACTGGCCGATGTGGCAGACCCTTGCGATTTCCTCTTATTTGTTAGTGCTAATCCTGTGGGGGAGCGCCTTGTCACACCCGGCTCCGGCTACCCAGCAGCAGCCAACACTTCTGACAGAGGCGGAATACAGTGATATTTCCCCTGAGATTAATGACCACCTTGAGGACATAAACAGGCGCTTGATAAACTTCTGGAAAATACAGGGGCCGAAGCAGTGAATTACTCCGTAGCGGTGTTTGCGACTATAGGCCTATTTCTGCTGCTGGCGATGGCGTGGTTGGTATTCTCGGCGATGCGCCGCCGGCCGCGAGTCATCCGCGATGAAAGCCGAGAGCGTGAGTGCATTCATATTTCCAAACTGCCACAAATTAAGCAGGCACTGGCTGATTCGGATTTTATATATCTTGAAAACCAGGGATACCCCGCCCTTGCCAAACGAATCCAAAAAGAACGGCGGCGCATCGCGCTTAATTATCTGGCTTGTTTGCGGGTCGAATTCGAGAAACTGCTAGGGCTTGCACGCATAGTTGCCTCGCTGTCACCCAATCTTGTAGTGGCCCAGGAGGTTCAGGGTTTGCGGTTGAACTTAGAATTTTGGTACCGGTATTATTTGATTTACTTTCGATTGGTCAGTGGCGTAGGCCCATTGAAGGCCATCGGGAGTCTCAGCAATATGGTCAGTGCCTTGACGATTCGAATGGAGACCGCTATTGGCGAGCTCGGTGAGCAAGCGGCTTTAGGTGCGCAATTATTACCTCACAACCGCGGTGGGTTGGACGCGGGTGGCTAACAGCACATTGATGGTGTCCAGCAGTTTCGTCTTGTCCAGCGGCTTTTTTAGAACAAACCCGGCTGTAACCTTTTCGTCAAAAGCTTCATTCCGCAAGCCCGGAGTGTACATCCTGATCACCCGTTGAGAAAGCGCGGGTCTCTGTTCGATAAGCCAATCGAAGAAGCTTTTTGTGAGATGCGCATCGGCGACGTCGCAGTCCGCTAGAATAACGTCAAAATCGTATTTGTCGATGAGCGCATGGAGCTCATCTTTGTTTTTAGCGGTGTGAACTTCGTACTCGTGCGCATCGAGGATTCCGTTCAAGGATTGCAAAATGGCGTGATCGGAATCGACGCAGAGAATCAACCCATGTCTTTCACGGCTGTCGGCCGGCGAGTCTCCACTCAGCGACGTGGGAGAACCATCCATGGGCAATTCGATGGTAAAGGACGCACCGCGATGAGGAAGATTGCGGACGCGAATGGTGCCGCCGTGCTCGGTGACAATTCCATAACAGATGCTTAAGCCCAGACCGGTTCCTTTGCCTACTGGCTTGGTCGTGTAGAACGGATCAAAAACGCGAGAGGCCTCCTGTACGCCGGGGCCGCTGTCGGTAAATTCAACAAAAACTCTGGTCTTGTCGGAACGCGTAGTGACCCACAAATCGCCATCGGTGGAGCTTTCCAAAATTGCGTCGACGGCATTGTTCACCATATTGAGAAAAACCTGTTGTAGTTGATGAGGGTCCGCGGACATAACCGGAAGGTCTGGGGCCAGATTTAAATGCACGCGAATGTTGCTCATGCGCAGGTCGTAATCCCGTAGCGCCAGGGTGTCTTCAAGAATGTGATTGATCATGGTGGGCAGGCGTTCAGGCTTATGTTGGCGGGCGAAGCTCAACAAATTTTGCACGATACGATGAGTGCGCTGCGCCTGCTTGTAAAGCTTTTCGGAATATTCCATCCCCTGTGGGCCCATTTGGCCGCTGGCACTTAGTAACTGGCTATAACCGAGAATGGCGGTCAGTGGATTATTCAGTTCGTGAGCGACCCCGGATATCAGCTGCCCGACGGCTGCCATTTTCTCGCTATTCAAGAGCTGTTCCTGGGTGCGGCGAAGGTTCTGATAAGCCTGGCGTGACTCGTCATACAGCAGAGCTCTTTCCGTAGCGTTGGTGATCTGGCTACCAACGGCGATGAGCAAGTTGGCGTCGGCGGGAGAAAATTCACGCGCCGTACGGCTGCCCACCACCAGTCCGCCGAGAGGTCGGCCTTTAGACCAAAGCACTACCACGTAAGAGGAAACGATCCCCTCTTTGGTCAAAGCATCGCGAAAAATCTGCGGCAGCGCGAGCCCGTAAGAGGATAGAAAGGTCGCGTGTACTGCCTTAATGTGTTCCAGCAACTCTGGTTGCAGCGCTACCGCCGGCAGGTGGCGCGCGTACTCAGACCGTTGGCCGACGCCAGCGACGCGCCGCAGCGTGGTGCCGCTCTCATCGAAGAGAAATATGGATGAGGTATCCAGGCCGAACAATTCGGATAACTGAGTCAAGGTCCTGCGAAGTGAATCGGTCAGATCCATGGATTCGGTGAGGGTCTGAGCGATGGAGTTCAATACCATGAGCTCGCGATTTCTGCGACGGATTTCGTGCTCAGCCCTTTTTCGTTCACTGATGTCCAATACGAATCCCTGGTAGGCGGTGACATTCCCGGAATTGTCGCGGATGGCCACCGAGGATTCCAGCACACTCCGCACTTCTCCATCCTTACGCCGCATATCGAATTCAAAATCCGCGACGCTGCCGTGTTCGTGCAACAATCTCTTCAGTCGCTCGCGATCCGATGTGTTTACGTAAAGAGAACCCGCGATGTCGACGTTCAGGAGTTCGTCGCGGGAATCATAGCCGGTCATTCGAAGCAGGGCGTCATTGAAATCCAGGAAGCGTCCCTGCGGCGTGGAAATGAATACCCCTTCCTGTACGTTGGCAACCAGCGTGCGATATTTTTCTTCCGCCCGTTTGCGATCCGTAATGTCCTTGAGAACGTGAACGATGCCCAGTGGATTTCCCACCGCATCGGAGAAATTGGAATTTGAAGCCAGAAAATAACCTCGGAGCCAAGGGTCCGGATCGTCTCCTTCGCCGGCTACGCCTTCGCAGAAAGGACAGATGTCGTAGGTCAATCCATTGCGTGGGAGCAAGTTTGTAACCGTGCGACCGACCAGCGCGGTGACGTCCCTGCCCAACAAATGGCTCAGCCGTTGATTCGCGCGCAACACGCGGCCTTGGCCGTCGTGAACCAGGATCGGATCGCCAATAGAGTCAAAAGTATAGGCCCACTGCTTTTGAACGGTGGTGAGCTGTTCGAAGAAACGCACGTTCTGCAAGGTCAGCCCGAGAAGATTGCCGATATTAACGAGATACGCGATTTCGTCCGGTTGGAAACGCTTTTCTCGCGAACTGCCCACTCCGAGAATTCCCAATGGTCCACTCTTGCCGCGAAGCACAATCGTAACCATCTCTCGTACAGCCGGTTCGGCCACGCTAGGCCATATGTCTCGATCGGTCTCGGGATATAAACGCAGGAATTCTGAGGATCCTTCGTGAAGTAATTTTGCCAACCACGGTTCGGTAAGCTGCAACTGGGCGGATCCGCTCAGGAACGATTCACCGAATCCGACGGCAGCACGAACTGTTAGTTGCCCCGCGGAACCTTCTCCTTCAATGAGGCGAATCAAGCCGTGCGTAGCACTCAAGCTCTTCACAACTTGAATCAGGACGCTGTCGAGAAGTTCGCGAACGGAGAGGCTCTGGGTGCTGGCGGTTGTCAGTAGCGTGAGCCGGCGCATCTTGTCATTTAATTCGTCGGTGCGCGCACGGCCACTCTCCAGCACCACCACGATCATGGCGATGCCCATCGCCACGCCCAGCAGATCGTCAAAGGCCATACGCAGGAGAAATACTGGCGATTCCGCCCACAACGGCCGGTCTAGTCCGTGGAGACCACAGGCAAAAAGCAAGCCTGCGAGCAACTCGGCACCATGTCCGGAACTGTATCGCTTGTGGGCGGCTCGGCCGCGCCAGAGCATCCAGCCAGCCACCAGCAGAACGACGCTTTGAACAATGGCGGCGGCCCAGCGAGCCAGACCGACATGCAGTCCATTGGCCTCCAGATAAAAGACAGTTCCAAGTATCAACGCCATCGGCGGAAAAATCGGCCAATGCAATCGGTCAGACGTCACGGTGTACTGGATGACAGCTATCAGGAATAGCAGTGCGCTGGCCACATGCCCTACGACGAGCATGACCCCAATACCTCGCACTGGGGTGATTGCCAGGGCCGCTTCGCTCATGGAAGTTAAGGTGAAGGCAGACCAACCAATTAGCCAGGAGCGGAAATAATTGGAATGATGATCCTTGCGAAAGAGAAGAAACAAAACCAGCAAAACAATAGAGGACGCGGCCTCAAAGAAAGCGATGCTTAACAGGCCTTGATTTTCTAACACAATGCGCCCTTTCCACGCGGAGTTGCCGTACTTCGAGCTGGGCAGCTACGGCGGGAGACTCATGAATGGACCACAAATGCTATAAGAGAGAAGCCTATCGCGACGCTAACACGCTATTTTCTTACTAGGCAAGGCTTCGCCATTCAGGGTGTGCCGTCCCATATAATGACTACAGGGAGCCAACCGACGTGCCAACCGAGGAGATGGAAAACATCCTGGTCGTAGATGACGAGGAAGCAATTCGCGAAGTTGTCTCGACCATGCTGGAATCCAAAGGCTATCACTGCACCAGCGTACCTAACGGTCGAGCCGCTCAGGAACAAGTGAAGCGCTCCACGCCGGACCTGGTTCTAAGCGACATGATTATGCCCGAGATGGACGGCCTCAAATTGCTGGAGTGGATGCGCCAGTACGATCCTGAGGTTCCGGTAATCATGGTTACCGCCATTCATGATATTTCCACTGCACTGGAGTCCATTCGCAGGGGCGCCTACGATTACATCCTGAAGCCGTTCGAAAAGGATCAGTTGTTTCTGGGCGTGGGACGAGCTTTGGAGCATCGCAGGCTGATCACCGAGAACCGCAGTTACCAGCGCAACCTTGAGCAACTGGTTGAGGAGCGCACCGTGCAATTAACCGGGGCAATTGCGCAACTGGAACAATCCTACGATGACACCCTGGAGGCACTGGGCAGCGCCTTGGACTTAAAGGACGCCGAAACCGAGGGCCATTGCCAGCGTGTGACGGCGTTTTGCATTTCGATCGCTAAAGCCATGGACGTGCCAGGGACCTATCTCCCGATCCTGGCCCGAGCAGCGTTTCTGCACGACATCGGAAAGATGGCCATCCCCGACAGTATTCTACGAAAGCCCGGTCCTTTGAACGACGAAGAAAAGCAAATTATGAGGAAGCACTGCGATATTGGCTACAACATGCTTATTCGCATACCCTTCCTGCGCGATGCCGCCGAAATCGTGCTGGCCCACCAGGAATTTTTTGATGGCTCCGGTTATCCCAGAAAATTGAAAGGCGAAGACATACCTCTTGGAGCGCGCATCTTTACCATTGCCGATTCCATGGACGCCATGATCAGCGACCGGCCCTATCGCAAGGCGCTGCCACTCTCTCACGCTCGCGGTGAAATCAAGCGCTGTTCCGGCACGCAATTCGATCCCAAGGTTGTGGACGTATTCATGGACATCCCAGAGGAACATTGGATCGAGTTGCGCGAAAATCTGGGCTCCCCATTTCGGCTGGCACATCTCAAGAACCTTTCCTGAATTTCCCGTCAATTAAAGCAACTAAAGCCTCCATGCCAGCGGCGAACGGTAGCTCTGGCGTAATCAGGCTCACAACCAAATATCCATCGGCGGGGAAATCGTAGAAGTGGCCGGGGTGAACATACACCCCGCGGATATTTAATAACTCAAGCGCGAGTTCTTCGTCGCTGCCGGTTACCGGCACTCTGAGTATGGCGTACCAGCCGCCTTCAATATTTAAACGGGTACACAACTTCTGCGTCGAAAGAAGTTTGTCGAGTTGAGCGAGATTGTTCCGTGTGCGTTCCATACATTGTTGCTGGAATTTGCGACTCAGCCCCAGCAAGACCGGCAGAGCCAATTGCATGGGCGTATTCATGGACAGATAGGTGTCCGCGAGCATCTCCAGTCTTGCGACCGCTTGTTGTTTCAGCGCTTGGGGACCAGTCGCAATCAGCCAAGCGACTTTCATTTGTGGGAGTCCTGATATTTTCGATAAGCCGCTCATGGTAAAGGTCGATGCGCTGTTGTTCGAGGCGAAGCTCCGAAGGATCCCATTACCGAGGTAAAAATCCAGAAACACTTCGTCGGCAATGAGGGCAAGTTCCCTTTCCTGGCAGAGCTGGTTCAACCGATTCATGTCGTCGGCACTGCAGAAATGACCTGTCGGATTGTTTGGATTTACCACGATAATGCCGCGAGTACGCGGAGTGATAGCCCGTTGCAAAGCGTGAAAATCAATCTGCCAGCCATAATCGTAAATTAATGGATAGCGTACCGTGGTCACATCTTGGATGTCGGCAAGAAAATTGAAAAGCGGGTAGCCCGGCTGCGGGATGAGCAATTCATCGCCCGGGTTGCACAGGGTGCGAAATAAGAACGAGTACGCTTCGCTGGTACTGGTGGTCAGGAAAATATCGTTGACGTTAATCGCGCAGCCGCGTGCTCGATAGTAATCGGCGACCGCATTGCGCGCCGGAAGCAGGCCCTGAGGAACCGGTTCGTAATGCAGACTCGCCGGATGGCTAAGCGCCCGCAGAATTTCTTCTGATTCAAAATAAAAACCACATTTCGTGGGGTTCGATTCGGTTAAGTCGATTACCGGTTTACCGGAGGCGATGCGCTCGGACAACGCTTTACTGAGTGGGTTGGACTCCAGATTCCACGCTGTGCGATTGGAAAACATTCCCCGAAGGGTAGCATGAGCGGCGAGAAAAACTTCAATTGCGGATTAATTCATCAAGATTATCGGCCCAGGTAAAGAAGTACCGCGAGAAAGACCCACAACGCGTCGAGAAAATGCCAAAAATAAGACGTAACTTCCGCAGCCGTGGCTCGAGTGACCTTGGCGCGATCAAAATTGCGAAATGCTACGAACAGCAGCGCGGCTACGCCCGCTACGATGTGCACTGCGTGCGCCCCGGTAAACACATAAAAAAAACTGCTCGAAGGGTTGCTGGCCAGGTAGACACCCTGAACAACCAATTGGCGCCACACAAAGATCTGTCCTCCGAGGAAAATCAGACCCAGAACTGTGGTAATCGACCACCACGCGCGAAACGCAGCTTGATCCGATCGCGCTAGCCGCCGGCGGGCGATTTCCAGCGCGACGCTGCTGGCCAGTAGAATCGCGGTGTTTACCCAAACGAAAGCGGGAAAATGAAAGGAATTCCAACCGGACTTAATGCCCTTACGAACCAAGTAGGCGCTTACCAGCGCCATGAAAAACATAAGGATAGAAATAATCGCTACCGCGACCCCGCTGTAATAACGCTTTGGTGAGGTGCGCCCGGAATCCCTCCGCCGTGAGCTGTCGTCGTCTCCCCCATCGCCGCGAGTCGGTGGCTTCTCTCCTCCGCCGCCCCCGCCAATGTTTTCAATAATTACTTCGATGTCTTGAACGTCTACTGTGGATGGCACGATAACCTCGACGCAGCCTCAGAACCAGGAAGAGAGGGATGAAAGCCCAGAAATTCGCCGACTGACTAACTCCGGTATGCCAGTAAACCGTTTGCTGCAGAAAAATGGTGCGGTCGAGAGGACTCGAACCTCCACGCCTTGCGGCGCTAGCACCTCAAGCTAGTGCGTCTGCCAGTTCCGCCACGACCGCATCGAGATAATCCTAGAGTGCAACGGCAGTGCTGTCAATCAACACCACATCTTTATATCTTGACGCCATCGGGAGCTAGTGGAAGCGTGTTTAGCCGTTTGCCGGTGGCGTCGAAGATCGCATTTCCGATGGCCGGAGCGATGGCCATGATCGGCGTTTCGCCGGCACCTGCGGGCGCGATATCTTTGCGATCCAGCAAGACGGCTTCGATTTCCGGGACATCCCGAAAGCGCGGAACTCGGTAGGCCGCGAAATGAGGATTCTGGATTCGGCCATTTTCGAATTGGATGGCTTCGAATAATGCGCCGCCGAGCCCTTGAATGATGGCGCCTACCACTTGATTGCGCAGGCCATCGGGGTTGACGATCGCGCCGCATTCGAATGCCTCTATCACCCGGACGACTTTCACTTCGCCCTTGGCGTCGACAGCAACTTCGACGCAGGTGGCCACATAACTTCCCTTTTCGTTGCCGGCCGCGAAGCCAAATCCCTGGCCGTCGGACGTTTTCTTGCGCGGCCAATCAAAGGACTTTGCAGCGGCTCCCAGCACCGCGCGCATCCGCGCGTCGGAAAGATTTTTCACCCGAAAGGCTAGCGGATCAATTTCCGCAGCACGGGCCAGCGCGTCCATATGCGTTTCGCGCGCGAAGTGGTTAGCTGTGGCGGCCAGCCCGCGATACGAGCCGCTGCGCAGCACCAACGGGACGGCGTGATATTCGACACGCTGGTTTGCGACCACGTAAGGCGTTTCTATGCCGGACTTGCCGGAGTGATAATTGTCAAACTCCCACGCAGTAAGCTTGCCGTCGGAGTCGATGGCGCCTTTCACTTCAATTACGCCCGCGGGACGGAAATACGCCCAGGTGAACTCCTCTTCACGCGTCCAAACAACTTTCACGGGGTGTCCTGCAGCACGCGCCAGGCCAGCAGCTTCGAGCGCCGCATCGCTGGTGTGTTTTCCTCCATACGCCGAGCCCATGTCCGGCACAATGACGCGCACATTGCTCTCCGGCACATGAAACGCCGCGGCCAGCTCATCGCGGTTCGCAAATGGCCGCTGCGTCCCGGTCCACACAGTTAGCTTGCCGTCTTTCCATTGCGCTAGCGCCGCACGCGGTTCGAGAGGAGCGTGCGCGATATATTCCACGGTGTACGTGGCATCCAAACGATGCGCCGCGCTGGCGTAGCCGTCTTGTAGCGAACCCTCTTTTACAGGGTGTTTATCGGAGTGTGCCGCGCCATTCTGTTTCAGGTAAGAAAATATCTCGCGATTCGAAATCTGCGGCACTTCTTTCCATTTTATTCTTAGGGCATCCAGGACTTTCTGGGCTTCGTGGGCAGTCGGCGCCGCTGCGCCCACGAAGTCTCCATCGTGCACTATGGTCACGCCGGGTTTTCCCTTTGCCGCACTGTCGTCGTAAGCAACGATGGTTGCTCCGAACGACGGCGGCCGCAGCACTTTGCCGTACAACATCCCCGGCAGCCGCATATCAGGAGTGTACTGGTGCGACCCGGTGACGAAAGCTCGCGCGCCAACTTTAGGAATTTCTCTCCCAGCAATGGTCCATTGCGTGGCGGGAGTTGTGGGATCGTCCGCTGGCAAAACTTGCGCCAGCGTTTTGCCTTGAGCCAACTCCCCGTAACTAGCGGAACTGTGCGAGGCAGGATCGGTAACTCTTCCGTCAGCCGCCACCAGCCCAGTCGGCGCGACGTTCCATTTTTT
>DATBBY010000184.1:0-4617 GCA_036270765.1 Candidatus Acidiferrum sp. | reverse complement strand
GATCCGTAAGGCTGGGAATGACCATATCGATGTATGGACGCCGCGAATAATGGCCGTACTTTGCGTCGTCGTACGCTCGCTCCATGTAGTCCATTCCCGGCGAAATTGAAATTGCGCCGCGCAGGTGCGCGCCTGGACCGGGAAAGCATTTGAAATTAGGAAGCGCATCGAGCGCCAGATTCACTTTGCCGGAAGAGCCACGAAATTTGTAGCGCCGCACGCCTGCGAGAAACTCGCTTGGGAGCTCGTTCGGTTCAAGAAATTTTTCAAACGTCAAATGCGGATCCACGCTGGAAGAAACGACTCTGGCGGAGAGCTCCTCTCCACTTTGTAGTACGACACCGCGAGCGCGGCCATTCTTCGTGAGAATTTTGGCGACCGGAGCCTCGGTTCGAATCTCGACGCCAAGTTCCCGCGCCGCTGAGGCAATCGCGTTCGAAATAGCGCCAGTGCCACCACGGCTGAATCCCCACGAGCGAAACGCTCCGTCGATTTCCCCCATGTAGTGATGCAGCAAAACGTAAGCCGTCCCCGGCGAACGAATCCCGAGAAAAGTCCCGATGATACCGGAAGCGGACATCGTAGCCTTGAGCACGTCCGTTTCGAACCACTGGTCGAGAAAATCCGCCGAGCTCATGGTCATGAGCTGAACCAGTGTGTATCGCTCATCGGAGGAAAGTTCGCTGAAGCGCTGAACCAGAAAGTGCAGCTGCTTGAGGTCGCGCGGATGGAGCGTCGTCGGATCGGGGGGAACCATCGAAAGGATGGGCTTCACGAAGCGGCACATCGGCGTCATCATTTTCGAAAATTCGTCGTAGGCTTCAGCGTCCAGGCGAGAATGCCGCCGAATATCGCGGATGGATTTTGCGTGGTCGTTCACGCGCCAAAGATAGTCGCCGTTCAGCATCGGCGAAAACGTGCCGTCCAGCGGCAGAATTTCCAGCCCGTGACGCGGCAGATCGAGTTCGCGGATGATTTCCGGCCGCAGCAGCGAAACCACGTAGGAACACTCGGAAAAGAGGAAGCCCGGGACAATTTCTTCCGTCACCGCCGCTCCGCCGAGCACGCGCCGGCGCTCCAAAACTACGACCTTCTTCCCTGCCTTGGCCAGATACGCGGCGTTAACCAGTCCATTGTGACCGCCGCCAATGACGATGACGTCGTAGTGCTGCCCCATTCGCTAAGACCCCAGTATGTCGCGATTGAATGAAAGTTCGCGGGAAGCAAAGACAGAGCATTTTACTGACACCTGCGATACCACACAAGTCGCGGCCGTCGATCTTGTGGTACTGCTATCGACGAAGGGATCGGCCCAGAAGTAATGCCCCGGGAAACCGGATTGCTAGGTCCTCCGCATTTCATTTTGGGACACTTCCGGTCATTAACCACCGGAGATAGTCCAATTCGGAACCCTGTTTTTTCCAGCTTGAACCGTTGGAATAGAAAGCCTGCATGGCGAAGAGCCCCGCAAACATTAGATTTTTCAAACACTAACTTGTGTCCGCGTTCTGAAAGGATTCGCGCTAAAGCCCTTGGCAGCGCGCTTGCTCCCTAACGAAGCGAAGTCAACCAGCACACTTCATGGGGGTGAGTATGCGAACAGGATTTCTCGTTGGATGGATGCTGTTCGGATCATTCTTTGCGGGTGCGCGCACCCAAGCACAGACATCGCCAAATCCAGCAGAGCCGAGCAAACCAATTGTAAACGCGCCGGTCCAGCAGCCGGCTCCGCGTATGGATGAAATCATCGAGCGCATGATTGCCCGCGAAAAAGAGCTGATGGAGGTCCTCAGCGACTACCACCCGATCATTGAAACCTACATTCAAGAAGTGCGGCCGGATATGCAACTGGGCATTGTCCCAAAGTCGGATTATTACTTTTTGGGGCAAGCCGATTTCCGAGGGCGCCTGAGAGTCCACACCTTGCTCGAAAGCGAAAAGAAAGGCAACTGGGTGTGGCGCTACAACCCCGCCGGTTTTTTGCAAATGATTTTCATCGACCGCGGGGCATTCGACAAGCTGCACTACCGGTTCACATACATTCGCCGGGAGTTTTTAGGTGAAGTGCGTTGCTACGTGTTTGACGTTTTGCCCGCGCCAAAGACGCGCGGGCGGTTTGTCGGCCGAATTTGGGTGGAAGATCGTGACATGACCATAGTGCACTTCAGGGGCACGTACACCCCAGCAGTCCGCTTTTCTCTGAAGACTTTCGAAGACGAATATTATCTGCACTTCGATTCCTGGCGCACCAATGTCAAATCCGGTTTTGGGCTGCCAAGTTATGTCTACAGCCAGGAACTTGAGCGCCCCTTCCGCTTCAGCAACCCGAGCTTCAAAGCCCAAACTCATCTCTGGGGCTACCGTTTGACCCTCGCATCGCGCGAAGCAGAGTTAAGCAAGCTCCTCGTCGAATCATCCGCCACAAGTTAAGGACGAGACTCCTCAGCATGACCGTTGTCCGCTCGATGCCTTGCGCGAATGGCAGCACGAGGCGGAGATCAACGTGCTTGACCTGCTGGAGCGCGACGGGCTGCTCGCGCCCCCAGGCGAAGTCGACACAGTCTTGAACACCATCGTCAAGAACATCGAAATCACCAACAATATCGATGACCAGGTAGATCTTCACTGCCGCGTTTTGCTCACCAGCAACCTGGAAATGTTCTCGGTTGGAAAAACCATTGTGCTCAGCCGCGGCTTGATCGATGTCGTTCCTGACGAAGCCACCATGGCTGCGATGCTGGCGCACGGCATAGCCGACGCCATGCTCTCCAAACCGTATCAGGGCCAATATGCCTTCAGCGACATCATGCGACTCACGGCCACAGAGGTTTTGAGACGTCTTACGTTTCAGGAAGACGAAACCGAAGCTGCCGACAACAGCA
Organism: Candidatus Acidiferrum sp.; assembly: GCA_036270765.1. Classification (GTDB taxonomy): domain Bacteria; phylum Acidobacteriota; class Terriglobia; order Acidiferrales; family UBA7541; genus Acidiferrum. The sequence continues at coordinate 1,735 of DATBBY010000184.1, read as the reverse complement.
ACAAGGCCGTGGAACTTCTGAAAAAATCTCCGTACGCTGACAAACGGGTGAGTGCCGGGCTGTTCCTTTCTCAGTTGCGCACGCAAACGAAGGCGTTGAAGCACTTGATCAGCCCGCAGCTTGGGAATGAAGTTTATTTTGAGGCCCAGCTGATGCAAGCCGCACCGGCTCTCCAGCCAAACAACATGCAACAGATTGCTGCCTTACCTATGGGCTCGCGCCTTAAGATTGACCCATGGACCGCCGGCGTTAGTTTGATAAAGTCCAGGCCCACGTCCTTGTTAAGTCCCCGTGATAAAATGCCCTTCGAAGTGACGCCCATGGTTCCCTACTTGATCCGTTACATGGAGACTTCCTCTTCGCAGGAAAATTCAAACCTGTTGCCACTTTTGAACTAGTTAGATTATTGGGACGGCAGTTTTTCGCGCCGGGTTAAAGAACGGCAGCGCGACCACCTTCGCCGAGACGGTGTGGCGGACCGCTTCCACGGTCATTTCGATGCTCAGGGTCGAGCCTGGCGTAGAATTTTCGCCATTGACACACGCGAGCGCGACCATTTTTTTGAGCGTGGGCGACCAGGTTGTGGAAGTGGCCCTGCCGATTTGGCGGGCGCCACGATAGACGGGAACGGCGACGCGCGACGCCATGCCGGGGACCTGCGGCGCCATTTTCAACTTGTCGTAGAGGGCCTCGACCTCGTTCCAATTGATTTCCAGGCCGACGAGGGCGCGCGCGGCGCCTCTTTTTGCTTCGAGGGCCAGCGCCTCGCGTCCAACAAAGTTTTCCTTCTTCAGGTCCACCAGTTTTCCGAGGCCAATCTCGAAAGGCGAATATTTCTGCGACTCGATGAGCGCTTTCTTGCTGGAGATGTAGTCGACTTCGATCAGAATCAAACCGGCTTCGATGCGTGCGATGTCCAGAGCAATCATGCCTGCGGGATGAATGTCGAAGGCTTTGCCTTTGGCGATGAGCGCGTCCCAGACTTTTACCGCGTCTTTCCATGGCATCCAGATTTCGAAGCCGAGATCGCCGGTGTAGCCGGTTCTGGAAATGTCCACGGGCACGCCCGCTATTTTTCCGCGAGTGACGCGAAAATATTTCAGATTTTCGATCTTTGCATCGGTGACAGTGGCCAGCAGGCGTCCCGATGTGGGACCTTGCAGCGCCAGCGCAGCAGTCTGCTCGGAAATATCTTCGATGCTGACGTCCAAGCCCAGCGCATTCTGCTGAAACCATCGCAAGCTGGGATCTGCCGCGGTCCAGCGATAATCGTTTTCGCCGAGGCGAGTGATGGTGCCATCGTCGATGACTCTACCTTCGGGGTCGCACCAGCAGCAGTAGACGACCTGATCGACGGCGACTTTATTGATGTCGCGGGCGATGACGCGGTTGACGAGCTTGGTGGCGTCGCGGCCGGTGACGCGATATTTGAAGAGCGGGGAGATGTCGATCAGCGCCGAGGAATTCCGGATGGCGTTGTACTCGTGCTCGTGGTGCATTTCGTAAACGCTGACGGTGTAGTAGCCCGACCATTCGCGGTAGCTGAGGCTTTCGCACAGCGCCAAGGTTCGCTCATGAAACGCAGTTCCAACTGGCACAATTCCTCCCAAGGAAAGTGCGGCAACGATGGCCGCAACGACAACAAATTATAGGTACGAATTCAGCATGGTCGCAAGCTGCGAAGAAGGTGTTGCGCTGATCTGCTCGCGACTCGCTTCAAGTCGTTCAAGAATTT
>DATBBY010000183.1:0-4912 GCA_036270765.1 Candidatus Acidiferrum sp. | reverse complement strand
CGCTCTGAGCCAGGATCAAACTCTCGTTTGAAACTGGTAGCTTGGCGAAAAAAAATCCCGGGATTTGCATCCCAGGCAGCCTGCCAAGCAAATTATTGTCGCTCGATTTACTCAGACCATTCGTGCTCGAAAAGGACGAATGGTTTCGAACGGATTCTGGCACATCGTATCGATTGTCAAAGAGCAAAACCTCCCTGTCCAGCAGAAAGGCATACGCACAACTCGAAGAGTATCTCAGGAGACCCCGGTATTGTCAACCAAATCCCGGCGCGTTTTCCACAGACTTATAAACTGCCAGCGCTGCGAGGAATTGCTGCTTCTGAGGTGTAGCACTTCGGAGTGGTAAGATGCGCGTTGGGGAGCTTCGGGTGGCACGCCTGGCAAAAAAATTAACCCTAACACTTACAAGCACTAAACAGCTTTCCGAGCGGTTGCTGCAGGCGATTCAGCGGAGTGGGTTGATTCGCGAAGGCGATCGCGTAGGAGTAGCTGTGTCAGGTGGCGCGGATTCACTGGCGCTGCTGCTCCTGCTGATTGCGGTGAAAAAAAAAATGGGGATTACGCTGTGCGTGCTGCATTTCAATCACAAACTTCGCGGAAGTGCTGCCGATGCGGATGAAAAGTTTGTTGGCGATTTGGCGAGCAAACATAAATTGCCGTTTTACTCCGCTGCGGCCGCGGTAAAAGCCATCGCAAAAAATGACAGGGCTAATTTGGAAGCGACTGCGCGGCGTCTGCGTTACGGTTTTTTTTCTGAGTGCGCGAGCAAACATCATCTGGACAAAATTGCGGTGGCGCATACTGCCGACGATCAGGCTGAAACCGTGTTGGCGCACATTTTGCGCGGCAGCGGACTCACCGGCCTGGGCGGGATTCATCCGCAGGTAGAGAAGATTGTGCGGCCACTTTTATCGGTATCGCGCGCCGATTTGCGTTTGTATCTCGAAGCGCGGAAGCAAACTTGGCGCGAGGACGCCAGCAACCGCGACACCACGAAAACGCGCGCACGCATTCGCAAAAAATTAATTCCGCTGCTCAAGAAAGAATTTCAGCCGCGGATCGTCGAGCACCTCGCCGCACTCTCCGTGCACGCTCGTCAAGACGATGCGCTGCTCAACGAGCTGGCAGAACAACGTCTGCGGGTTTCGCTCGAAATAATTCCCGGAGGCGCGAAGATCCGCATCGGAGAGCTGCTGTCACGTAATGCCCAAGAGAACGTATTCGCGCGAATCGAAGATCGGTCTCCGGAGCACGCGGCATCAACAGGTTTAAGCGGCCGCCTGGTGCGACTGATCGTTAGCCGGGTCAAGCGTGCACACGCCGGGAATGCAAAAAACAACTCGGCAGTTGGCGAGTTCAGCGCTCTGCACGTCAGACAGGTTTTGGAGCTCGCCCGCCACAGCAAAACTGGATCATCGCTGCCTTTGCCCGGGAATATTGAAGTGCGGCGGCATCGCGATGCGCTAGTATTTTGCATCAAAGAAGCGGCGGCGCTCTCTCCCCGAGAATATGAATACAAAATCGATTCTCTGCCTGAGCTGAACAGCATTCGTGTTCCGGAACTGGGGTGCGTTTTCCGCTTCACAATGATTGACTGGCATAGCCAGAGGGGGGAAACTAGACTCTCAGGGGAAGTGTTGGATGAAGCGCGGTTGAATTTCCCTCTAACACTGAGAAGTTGGCGATACGGCGATCGCTTTTGCGCCAACGGGCATAGCAAGCCTGAAAAGTTGAAGCACTTGTTCAACGAGAAAGGGATTGATCGTTGGCAACGTGCCGGCTGGCCCGTGGTCGTCACTGGCAAAGACTTAGCGTGGTCACGAAGTTTTGGCGCGTCCGCCAAATTCGCGGCGCACGATGGAACCAAAACGGGGATCGTGATCGTCGAGGAAAAGTCCTTATGAGCGGCCGCAAGGCGGCTAGCTCAAAACGTGGTCGTCAGGCGATCAAAGCAAACGCGAACGGACGGGGCGCGACGATTTCCGAGTCGCGAATCGCCGGGCGGGTGGCGGAGTTGGGCAAGGAGATTTCGCGTGCTTATGAGGGCCGCCGCCTGGACATCGTGGTTACCATGGATCGAGGATTCATGTTCGCCGCGGATTTGATTCGAGAGCTTGGTGGCACGGTGGTTTGCCACTTTGTTCGCGAAGAGTTGCGGGACGTAGAGGACGGCGGGCGCCCGCGGCGGGAGGTATTGTTTAGCGCGGCGCCGGACTTGAAAGGCCGGGATGTTCTTTTGGTTGATGCAGTTCTGGAGAGCGGCGTGACCCAGGAATTTCTCTTGCGGCGATTGGGAGAAAGCTCTCCGCGTTCTTTGCGCCTGGCGGTTTTGCTGGATAAGCCTGAAAAGCGGCGCGTCGATCTTGAATCGGATTACTTTGGCTTCAAAACTGCATCTAAGGAAGTATGGGTAGGATATGGGTTGGCAGCGCCCAACGGTACTGGTCGCAATCTTCGGCAACTATCTAACGGCACAAAGAACGTGGCGAAGGCTGAGGGTCGCAAGAAATAAAGTTGCTGCGGCAAAAGCTGCGTAGATTTTCTTGGGGATCTAAGTGAGGGCAACGTGAATTCTAGTTCCACGGCAAAGACCATTCTTTTTTGGATTTCGATCGTATTCCTCGGCGTGATGCTTTGGAAGCTGGTGTCCGCCAACGGCGCGCAGGCGCGCGAAGACGAGCCGAGCTACAGCGAGTTCATGGGGAAGGTCGATTCCGGCGACGTGAAGGAAGTCACGCTCTATCTCTCGCCCAATAGCTACGAGCTGCAAGGGGAATACAAAATCCCGGCAAATCATAAATTTCATCTCACCGTTTTCAAGGAATCCGCTCCCGACCTGGCCAAGCAGTTGCGCGAAAAACAAGTGCCGATGAAGGTGAAAGAAGTTCGCAGTGGGGATTGGGTGCTGATTTTGTTGAACGCTGCTCCGCTCATCCTGCTGGTGGGCTTCTGCCTATTCTTGATGCGCCAGATGCAAGCGGGAGGAAACAAGGCGCTCAGCTTCGGCAAATCCCGCGCGCGTTTGCTATCCGCGCAGCAGAAAAAAGCTACTTTTAAGGATGTAGCGGGAACCGACGAAGCTAAAGAAGAGCTGCAGGAGATTATCGAGTTCCTTAAAGACCCGCAAAAATTCCAGAAATTGGGCGGCCGCATTCCGAAGGGGGTGCTGCTGGTCGGACCTCCTGGAACGGGCAAAACCCTGCTTGCACGCGCTATTGCAGGCGAAGCTAACGTTCCGTTTTTCTCCATCTCCGGTTCCGACTTCGTGGAAATGTTTGTCGGCGTGGGTGCCAGCCGCGTTCGCGATCTGTTCGAGCAAGGCAAAAAGAATGCCCCCTGCATCATTTTTATAGACGAAATTGACGCTGTCGGACGCCATCGTGGTGCCGGACTTGGCGGTGGACACGACGAGCGCGAGCAAACGCTGAACGCCTTGCTAGTTGAAATGGATGGATTCGAATCCAACGAAGGTGTGATCTTAATCGCCGCGACGAACCGTCCCGATGTTCTTGACCCGGCTTTGCTGCGACCTGGGCGTTTCGATCGCCGAGTGGTGGTGGCCCGTCCGGATGTGAAGGGCCGCGAAGAAATTCTCCGCGTGCATACTCGCAAGGTTCCCATCTCTGACGACGTGGAGCTTTCTATCATTGCTCGCGGCACTCCTGGTTTTTCGGGCGCCGATCTCGCCAACCTGGTGAACGAAGCTGCGCTATGGGCCGCACGCCAGAACCGCAAGTTCGTCATGATGGTCGACTTCGAAATGTCCAAGGACAAAGTGCTCATGGGCGTGGAACGTAAGTCCATGATTTTGTCCGACGAAGAAAAGCGAAATACCGCGTATCACGAAGCAGGCCACGCGCTGGTGGCGGCCATGACTCCGGGCGCCGACCCGGTGCACAAGGTCACAATCATTCCTCGCGGCATGGCTCTCGGTCTGACCATGCAGTTACCCGAAGACGACAAGCACACCTACACGGTGAAATATCTGGAGTCCATGCTGGCCGTACTGATGGGCGGCCGTTCCGCCGAAGAAATTTTCCTCGGGCACATCACCACCGGGGCGGGAAACGACATCGAGCGCGCTACTGACATCGCACGCAACATGGTTTGCGAATGGGGCATGAGCGAACTCGGTCCTCTGGCCTACGGTAAGAAAGATGAAGCTATTTTCCTCGGCCGCGAAATCACGCAGCATCGCGACTATTCCGAAGACACCGCCATTCAGATCGACAAAGAAGTAAAACGCATTGTCAACGGCGGCTATGAGCGCGCCAAAGCCATCCTCTCCAATAACAAAGAAACTCTTGAGCGCATCGCGTTGGCGCTACTCGAACGGGAAGTCATCGACGCCAACGAAGTGAAACTCTTGATGGAAAACAAGCCGCTCCCGGAAAAGCTGCGCACTCCACCGCCGCAGCCTCCGCAGGCAGCACCTAGCGCGGATCCCAAGGTAGTGCGCCCTGAATTGCGTCCTGCTCCCGGTTTTACGCGCGGTGAAAATCCAGCAAAAGCCTAGGGCCCAGATAAATCTCAACCCCTACAGGCGCGACTTAACAAGTCGCGCCTTTTTTTTGTGAATAATCTCGATAACGTGACTTGATTGCATAACAATGTCGGCTCCTCGACCCCGAGTAACCTGTGGTTGCTTAACGACCATAGGCTCGGGAGAAAGGAGCCGAACATGATGATTATAGGCGTAGATTACCACCCGAGCTTTCAGACGATTGCATTTTTAATGGAAGAGACGGGTGAGTGTGGTGAACAGGAACTGCACCACAGTGATGGACAAGCAGAGAAATTCTATCGAGACCAGAAGCAGCGAGCAATCTGCGTGCGGGTAGGAATGGAGGCTACCGGATATTCACGCTGGTTCGAGCGGCTACTCGTGGAATTAGGTTTCGAGCTGTGGATC
>DATBBY010000182.1:0-3263 GCA_036270765.1 Candidatus Acidiferrum sp. | reverse complement strand
GTTGCTCGCATGGTTTTTACTCTCACCGGGCTGCCGTTCGCCGGCGACCTGGTTTTATTTTTCGTCTCTAACTTCCTTACTTCCTGCGCTGAACGATCTGCTTATCCGTTCGCTTGTTCCTGCGGGTCTTCTTGCCCAGTGTGGGGAAAGCCCAAGGCGTCTGCGGGTGGTTGCCCTTGACCTTGCCTTCTCCTCCGCCGTGCGGATGATCCACCGGATTCATGGCCACGCCGCGCACGGTAGGCTTGATGCCGCGCCACCGGGTGCGTCCGGCCTTGCCGAACGTTTCATTCTCATGGTCAAGGTTGCCAACCTGGCCAACCGTGGCCATGCAATCGATGGAAAACTTGCGCACCTCACCGCTGGGCATCTTCACCAGCGCGAGATTCCCTTCTTTACTCAGAAGTTGCGCCGCACCGCCTGCCGAGCGAACCGCTTGGCCGCCGCGTCCCGGATACAGTTCGAGGTTGTGCACCATGGTGCCCGGAGGAATGTGGCGAATCTTCAGCGCGTTGCCGGGAAGAATGTCCGCGCCTTCCCCGGTCGACACCGTGGCGCCGACTTCCAGTCCCACCGGATGAATAATGTAGCGCTTTTCGCCATCGGCGTAATGTAGCAGCGCAATGTTCGAGCTGCGATTGGGGTCGTATTCAATGGCCGCAACTTTCGCGGGCACGCCGACTTTGTCGCGCCGGAAGTCCACTTGGCGGTATTGCTTCTTGTGGCCACCGCCGCGATGCCAGATCACGATTTCGCCGTGATTGTTGCGACCGCCGGAGCGCTTTTTCGGCTCCAGCAAAGCCTTCTCCGGCTCTTGCTTGGTGATGTGGCTTTTGTCCAGGACGGTGATGAACCGCCGCGACGCCGTATATGGATTAAAGCTTTTCAGTCCCATCGCTGCCTCTTACCTCTTACTTCTTCTCCGCTCCGCGTAGGCGGAGCGAAAAAACTCGACGTAAATCGATTTACCCTTACAGATTCTCCGCGTACTCGATCATCTTTTCGCCTTCCGCCAGCTTCACGTAGGCTTTCTTCCAGTCGCGCCGATACCCTTCGTTCTGTCCGCGGCGGCGCATCTTGCCGTGAAAATTCGCGGTGCGCACCGCATCTACCTTGACCTTGAAAATCTGCTGCACCGCTTCCTTAATCTGCGTCTTGGTCGCGGTGGAAGATACTTCAAACACCACCGTGTGCTGCGTCTCTTTCACGCCCAATCCTTTTTCGGTGATGATCGGGCGGCGAATAATTTGATAAAGCGGGGCTGACATTGCTTATTCCTTCCCCTTTTTCTTGGCGGGCTTCTTGGTGCTAGCCTTTTCTTTCTTTGCCGCCGGTTTCGCTGCCGCTTTCGGCGCGGCCTCTTTCCTGGCCTTCGGCGCGGGTGCGATCGATTGAACATCGGGCGCCACGATCGGCGTGCTGGCTGGATCAAGCGAATGGCTCAAGCGCGCGACCGCGTCCTTCGAGAGCACCAGCAAGTCATGATTCAGCAAGTCGTACGGCTGCAAAACGTTGGTGGCTACCAGTTTCACGCGCTCGAGATTGCGGCTGGCCAGTTCCAGGTTGCGATTTTCGCCATAAGCGACCAGCAACGCGGACTTCTCGCCATTGAGCTTATCGAGCGTCAAACGCAATGCTTTCGACTTGTGGGTTTCGAGCGCCCAGGCATCGACCACGGTCAATTTTTGTTCCGCGAGCTTCGCGGATAGTGCCGAGCGCAGCGCGCCCAGCAACATTTTCTTCGGCAGCGCATAACTGTAATCCCGCGGCTTCGGTCCGTGCACCGTGCCGCCGTGACGCCAGAGCGGAGAACGAATCGAGCCGACGCGCGCGCGGCCCGTACCTTTTTGCTTCCAAAGCTTGCGGCCCGCGCCGCTGACTTCGCTCTTGTCTTTCGTCTTGTGCGTGCCCGCGCGCAATCCGCGCAGATACCAGCGCGAAGCTTCATGCAGCAAATGCGGATTCACCTTCACGCCAAACACCGCGTCGGCAAGCTCCACCTGCCCGACCTTCTTGCCATCCAGATTGACTACATCCACGACCGGCATAATCTCGATTCCTTTTTCTCTCAGTTACCGCTGCTTCGCAAAATTCCTGCGAAGAATTCTTACAAACACATCCTTACTTCGCGCGTTTTGGCGCCGCAGCCGGAGCGCTTACCTTCTTGGCGTTCTTCGCGCGGCGAATAAAAATATATGTCCCGCTGGGGCCCGGCACCGAGCCGCGCACCAGCAACAGGTTTTCGTCGCTATCCACTTTCACGACCTTCAAATTCTTGGCCGTAACATTCGCGTTCCCCATGTGACCCGGAAAATGCTGGTTCTTCCACACGCGCGAGGGAAACGAACTGCCGCCAATCCCGCCGGGCGCGCGATGAAACATCGAGCCGTGCGTCGCGTCTCCACCGCGGTAGTGCCAGCGCTTCACGCCGCCGGCAAAACCTTTGCCCTTGCTCACGCCGCTGACGTCCACCAATTCGCCGGCCTTGAAATTCTCCACCAGCACGCGATCGCCGACTTTGGTTTCATCTTTCGATTCGTCGATGCGTACTTCTTGCAGCACCTTCATGGGCGCCGTGCCGGCTTTTTTGAAGTGCCCGGTCATGGCTTTATTGACGCGCTGCGGCTTGACGAATTCCACCAAGCCCAGTTGCGCGGCTTCGTAGCCGTCTTTATCCATGGTGCGGCGCTGCACGACCACGCATGGTCCCGCTTGCAGCACGGTGCAGCCGACCAGCGCGCCGTCGTCGGTGAAGACTTGCGTCATTCCCAACTTGATTCCGATAATTCCGTTGACCGCCATCTTCTTTTTCTCTCTCTAAATACTTTTATTTACCGCGCAAGCTACTTTCCTGCGTGACCGAACGCTTTGATTTCCACATCCACTCCCGGCGGCAGGTCGAGCTTCATCAGCGCGTCCACCGTATCCGGCGTGGGCTCGAGAATATCGATCAGCCGCTTGTGCGTGCGCATTTCAAACTGCTCGCGCGATTTCTTGTCGACGTGCGGCGAACGCAGCACCGTCCAGCGATTGATGGTGGTAGGCAGAGGAATCGGGCCGGCCACGTCGGCGCCGGTGCGCTTGGCTGTTTCCACAATCTCTCGCGTGGATTGATCGAGAATCCGGTGGTCGTACGCTTTCAAACGAATGCGAATTTTGTCGCCTTGTCTCATAATTTACTCGATGATGTCCGTAACCGCGCCTGCTCCCACCGTGTGGCCGCCTTCGCGAATCGCGAAGCGCAAGCCCTTCTCCAACGCTAC
>DATBBY010000181.1:0-3566 GCA_036270765.1 Candidatus Acidiferrum sp. | reverse complement strand
ACGCCAGCGCGCGATATCGCGGAAGCGCAGAGTGCGGCAAGTTTCGATAATGCGAGAAAGGGGCGCGCCGCTGGCGTAGGCTGCGCCGAGGATGCTGCCAACGCTGGTTCCCGCAATGTGCGAAATGGGAATTTCGTGCTGCTCGAAAACTTGCAGAACACCCAAATGAGCGAAACCGCGCGCGAATCCTCCACCGAGAGCGAGGCCGACGCCTGGCCGGACGGCCGGGACGACGACTGGACTTTCGTCCAGTGCCTTCTTCGCGGGATGGGTATGCTTCGACATCGGCAAAGGATGACAGCCGCAAGGTTTCTCATCCATGGGCCTGCGGTCCTTGAGAACCGGTACGACCGTACCGCAGGGCAACCGCGCGAAGTTCCTTCGAAAAAAAGTCAAACAGTACCTTCTTACTAGTCCTGTGCCCTCTCTGTACCATTGTGAGCCGCGTTGCGGCGCGCGATTCTCTTACTCGTCACGCTGAAGTGCTGCGGGGGTCGGGAATGGAAAGCGGGTTTAAGTCCTGGGTTGGACAGCCAGTGGTCCTGCAAGTGGCCCTGGGCGATATCAAAGTGCCGCTGCGCGGGAAGTTGCTGAAAGATGGCGAAGATACGGTGCGGATGCGCATCGGCGACAGCTGGGATGTAGACATCTATAAGGCGATGATCCTGGCGGTTGAACAAGACGTCATGGTCAGTTTGCCAGCTTGAGGGGCGCAAACATGAAATCACAAGAACTCAAGTACGTGACGCGGCGGCGCGCAGCGGTTTTGCTAGGACTTTCGGAACAGGAATTGAGCCGGCTCTCGAGCGAATCGGGTTTCGGACACAAAGAAGTCGCAGGCGCCGAGGAAGAAACCTATTTCACGTACGAGGAATTGCGGCAGATTTGCATGCTGGCTGTGCACCAGGTGAACTAAGCCAAAACAAGTTTCCTCCGGCCCCCCTCTGTAGTACCCCCACCCCGGGTCGCTCCCCCCAGCGACCCGGGGTTTTTCTTCTCTGTGGCAGGAAACCATTCGGATTCAGGATGTTAGGGGCTAAGTTCAAGTAACGCTTTCACTTTTATGTCTTCCGTACCCCCCACCCCCGGGCAGCAATGCAAAAGTATGAAAACTAAATAGTCGCAGGCAGAGCCATTTGTAAGTTGTTGATTCCAAAAGTGCACATTTGCAGTGGCATACAACACAGAACAGTGTTTTGCAGAGGGCAGAAAACAAAAAAGCGGCAGCCGGGCTGCCCACTTCAAAACTCGCAATTCTTCCTAGATGTGATTGTAGTAGGCGGGTGAAGGTTGCCCAGGAAAAAATTGAAAATATTTAGAGGATTTTAGAGGAGGGCGAAACTGTCGAAATAGTCTTTGACAGAACGTGTTGGCAGCAAGAAACTTACGGGCCGGAATGAATGGAGGCTTTATGGCGATACCGATTGTAAACAGGGGATGGAGACCGGTGTTGGGAACTGTGGCTGCCGTGTTGATGTGCATCGGTTTGGGCGCGCAGAGACTCGCTTTCGCGCAAGATAAGACATACGACGTGGTGATCGCGAATGGCAGAGTGATGGACCCGGAGTCGGGGCTGGATGCGGTGCGCAACGTGGGAATCATGGCCGGGAAAATCCGGGCGATCAGCGCAAGCGCGTTGAAGGGAAAGCAAACCTTCGATGCGAAAGGGCTGGTGGTTGCGCCGGGTTTCATTGACTTGCACCAGCATGGTCAAGACGCACAGAACTATGCGGCAAAGGCTTCCGACGGTGTGACGACGGCGTTGGAGCTTGAAGTGGGCGTCGCAGACATTGACAGTTGGTGCCAGGAAAGAGAGGGCAAGGCGCTGATCAATTATGGAGCAAGCGTTGGGCACATTCCGGTTCGAATGGCGGTGATGCACGATCCCGGAGACTTTCTGCCGAGTGGGGATGCGGCACACCGCGAAGCAACGCCGGAAGAAATGCAACAAATAATGTCGCTGCTCGACAAAGGCCTTCAGCGAGGCGCGCTGGCGGTTGGCCTTGGACCGGCCTACACCGAGGCGGCGACCAATTGGGAAATCGTGCAGGTGTTTCGAGTGGCGGCGAAGTATCACGCGTCATGTCACATTCACATCCGCCACGGGGCCCCCAGCGCGGGAGCCACTGCGGGAAGCTTCAGTGGCTTTGAAGAAGCCATCGCCGCTGCCGCGATGAGCGGCGCGGCGCTGCACGTCGTGCACATCCAAAGCACCGGCGGCCCCGATGTAGCTTACGAGCTTCAGATGATTTCCGAGGCGCGCTCGCACGGCATGGATGTGACCACCGAGGCTTATCCCTACACGATGGGGATGACGAGCATTCAAGCGGCGTTTCTCGACCACAAAGAGAACAAACCAGACAGCTATTTTGCTTCGATGCTTTGGCCCGCGACGGGCGAACACTTGACTCGGGAGTCGTTTCTGCGTTACCGGAAAGAAGGCGGAACGGTCATTTTGCCCAATAATACGCAAGAGAATGTGGATGTGGCAATTGAGAGTCCGCTGACCATGATTGCCAGCGATGGGTATCTGTTGAACGGCAAAGGACACCCGCGAACCGCGGGTACGTACGCACGCGTGCTGGGGCATTACGTGCGTGAGAAGAAGGCACTGGACTTGATGACCGCGTTGAAGAAGATGACGATGATGCCGGCGCAACGGCTGGAGAAGCGCGCGCCGGTTTTCAAGGACAAAGGAAGGATCCGCGTGGGAGCTGACGCGGACATCACGGTATTCGATCCCAATCGCGTGATAGACAAGGCCACTTACGAAGAGCCGCTGCAATACTCCGAGGGGATTCAATTTGTGCTGGTCAACGGAGTTCCGGTCGTGAAAGAAGGCAAAGTCGTTGAAGGCGTGTTTCCCGGGCGTGCGGCGCGTGCGCCCATTTCGCCGTGACATTCGCCTGGATTCCGAATTTAAGAGCAGATCCCCCCGCCTCAGGCCGCGGAAGACCGCGGCCTGAGGGTCGGGATGACAGTTGGTAGTCTTGGGGTTGGGCCAGGCGCGTAAAGCGCGATGCCCACAAAAGTGGGAAAGTGCTATATAGTACGGCGCACGCCATCCTTTGGGGAAAGGATCCACCTTGACACTTGCCGCTGCGGATTGGGCCGCCATTGCCGGCTACCTGCTGATCACACTAATTCTGGGCTTGTACTTTCGGGGCCGCTCCGGAAAAAGCACGGAAGATTATTTCGTTGCGGGCCGCGACGTATCGTGGTGGCTAGCGGGAACGTCCATGGTGGCAACTACGTTCGCCGCGGATACGCCGCTGGCCGTGACGGGTTTGGTATACGCGAACGGCGTGGCAGGGAACTGGTTGTGGTGGAGCTTTCTTCCGTCGGGAATGATGACGGTGTTTTTGTTCGCGCGCATGTGGCGGCGCTCCGGCCTGATCACGGACGTGCAATTTGCAGAGTTCCGTTACGCGGGCAAACCCGCTGCTTTTCTTCGGGGATTCCGCGCCGTATACCTCGGGCTGCTGATGAACTGCCTGATTCTCGGTTGGGTCACGCATGCGATGGCGAGCATTATCAGCACCGCGCTCGGCGTCACGGAGTTCAAA
>DATBBY010000180.1:0-59671 GCA_036270765.1 Candidatus Acidiferrum sp. | reverse complement strand
GGTGGGCGCAAGCCCACTTTTTTGTTGCTCGCGGTTACAGCGCTAGCTGGACCGGCATAGGCCGGGGAGTCTTCGCTTGGATCTGGAAAAAGTCCGCCAGGCTGCCGAGCGGGTGGCGCGTTCGGAAGGTCTGGAAATCGCCGACGTCGAATGGAAGGTTGGAAAACAACGCTTCCTCCGGGTGTATATAGACCGTCTCCCGGAACGAACCGCTGCTCCCGACGCTGCCGATGCCCAGAACCCAAATGGCTCGAACGCTTCTGATGCTGAGGAAGCGCCGCTAAGCAACCCCTATCCAAAAATTACTCACGGGGATTGCGAGCGCGTCAGCCAGCAGCTAAGTGTCATCCTCGATGTTGAGGATTTAATTCCGGGACCTGGCTATATCCTGGAAGTCAGTTCGCCAGGCATGGACCGGGCGTTGAAAAAAGCGGCCGATTTTGAACGCTTCCGGGGTCGCAAGGCTAAAATCGTCACGACCGAGCCTGTCGGCGACGCCAAGTTTTTTGAAGGCCGCCTGGCGGGAGTAGCACCCGGAAAAGTTCGCATCGAATTGCAAGGCAAGCAAGCGAAAGTGGTTGAAATTCCGCTCGATGCCATCCGCAAAGCGAACCTGGTTGTCGAATTCTAGATACGCGAATTTGAATCATTGACGCGCTGAATATTATTCTCGCGTCACAAGGGACTTTAGGAACGCGAAATGGCGAATCTGCTCTACCAACAGATTGAAATGCTCAGTCGCGAAAAGCACATTGAGCCTGAGGTCGTGGTGTCCGCAATCGAAGACGCCATGGTTGTGGCTGCGCGAAAGTATTACAAGACCGAAGAAGATCTGCGCGCCAAGTTCAACCAGGTCACCGGCCAGATTGATGTGTTTTCCGTGCACATCGTCGTCGAGCAGGTCACCGATTCCAACAAGGAAGTCAGCCTCACCGACGCCAAGAAAAAAAATCCCGAGGTGGAAGTCGGCTCGGAAATTATTCTCGCCAAGCCCACCGAAGTATTGGGACGCATCGCTGCTCAAACTGCCAAGCAGGTAATTCTGCAAAAAGTGCGTGAAGCCGAGCGCGACACCATCTTCAACGAATATCACACCCGCGTTGGCGAGCTCATCACCGTGATCGTCAAGCGCGCCGAAGGTCCCGACTTGATCGTCGACATGGGCCGCACTGAGGCTCGCTTACCCAAGCGCGAGCAGTCCAAACTGGAGACCTACAACATCGGCGAGCGTCTTCGCGTAGTTATCAAAATGGTCGATCGCGCCGCGAAGGGTCCGCAGGTAATCGTCTCCCGCGCCGACGCCTCTCTGGTCCAGCGCCTTTTTGAAATGGAAGTTCCCGAAATTTACGATGGCACCGTGCAAATCCGCTTTGCCGCTCGCGAAGCCGGAGAGCGCACCAAAGTTGCTGTCGCCAGCCGCGACAAAGATGTCGACCCTGTCGGCGCATGCGTGGGCATGAAGGGCATGCGCGTTCAATCCATCATTCGTGAATTGCGCGGCGAAAAAATCGACATCATTCCCTACAGCGAAGAAACCGTGGCCTTCGCGCAAAAAGCTTTGAGCCCCGCGAAAGTGACGCGCGTGCAGATCACTGACCCCGAAGCTCACAAGCTCGAGGTCATCGTCGAAGACTCGCAGCTCTCGCTGGCCATCGGCAAAAAAGGTCAGAACGTCCGTCTCGCCAGCAAGCTTATCGGCTGGGATATCGACATCAAGAGCGAAGAGGAAAAGCGTCGCGAAATCGAAGATCAGATGACCCGTCTCACTGCGCCAGCTACGCCGCTAACCTCTCTTGCCGGCGTCGGAGCCAAGACCATCGAAAAGATGGAAGCCGCAGGCATCAACAACGTCGAAGCCCTCGCCGCCATGACTCCCGAGCAGTTGATGGAAATTCCCGGCATCGGCGAAAAAATGGTCGACAAGATTTATCAGGCCGTGAATCGCTTCTACGAAGGCGGCGGCGAAGCCGCAGCCGTGACCGAGGAAAGCGTGGCAGTGGAGGGGGCTGAGGGTTCTGAAGCCGTCGTCGAAGGCGAACAAGTCCAAGAGGAAGTTGACGAAGGAACTTCTGAGGCCTCCGGGGAAACCGAAACTGATGCGGAAGAATCAGCCGCACCTGATACCGAGCAAAATAGCGTAAGTGTGGAACAGGGCAGCGCGGAATCCACTGACTCAACCACCGAACATTCTGAAAAATCAAAACATGCTACTGCAGCAGAGGATGCCACCGAATCGGCCACGGGCGATTCGGTGCAACCGGAAGAGGCTAAGTCCTGAGCGAAGCAAATCAAGTCCGCATTAACGAGCTGGCCCGCGAGCTGGAAGTAAAAGCCAAGGCCATCATCGACCTTTTGCCCGGCTATGGCGTCACGGAAAAGAAAACTCACTCGAGTTCTATTCCCGAAGACGTCGCCGTAAAAGTTCGCGCAAAAATTAAAGGTGAGTCCGACGAGGAATCCGCCGCACAGTCCGCCGCGACAGCTCAATCCCAGGCCAAGGAAGCGGCAGCTAAAGCCGCGCGCACCAGGCCTGCACCCACTGCTCCTGCCCCCGTCGCCGCCACGCCATCTGCACCAACAGCTCCGGCGCCAGCTAGACCGCCCGTTGCGGCTCCTCCGTCAGCGGCTGTTCCAGCGGCGAGACCCGCGACCCCAGCCGCACCAGCCTCTGCCACGCCGACAACGCCATCCGTTTCCGCTACACCCGCAGCGCCGGCGTCGCAAACCGTCAGACCGGCCGCGCCACAGCCTGGTGCGCCACTTCGTCCGTCCGCGCCCGCAGCGACACCGCTTCGCCCGCAACCGCAGGCACCCCAATCAGGAGCCCCGGCGGCACAGCGACCAGCCGCCCCCTCGCCATCGGGCCTTCGTCCGCAGCCACCCGCTGTGCGCCCTGCGGCATCATCCACCACTCCGGCGCGCGTAGGTGCCCCTGCATCGCGCCCAGCCATGCCGCTCCGTCCGCCTCTGCCCTCCGGCAATCGCGGCCCACTTCCCAGCACTACACATGGAGCTTCGCGTCCCCTTGGGCAGGGTGCGCAGCGTCCCGCGGGTGGTCCCCGCCCTGGCCAACCCATGCGCCCGCAGCAGCCCGCGCAGGGAAGAACCTTTACGCCACGTCCTGCCGGAGCCACCGGCAGCGCGCCAGCTCGCCCCTTTGAACAACGTCGCGGCCCGATGCCCACCGGCACGCGCCCCGGCCCACGTGCGCCCGGTCGTCCGGGCATGCTCCCGCCTTTCCCGGAAAAGCTTCCGCCGAAGGCCGAGCCCGGCAAGCCGCTTTACACTCGCAAACCGCCTCAACGCCAGCGACCCGTTGCCGACAAGCGCGAGCAGGAAGGCGAGCGCAAGCTTCACCCCACTCGTCAACGTCCGGGTATGGGCGATCGCCGCTCCGCCGCTGCCGTCATCGCGCCTCCGGAGCCGCGCGCGCCGCGCGAAGTCACCATCACCGAAGGCATCACCATTCGCGAGCTCGCCGAAAAACTCGACGTGCGCGCCAAGGAATTGCTCAAGAATTTACTCGATCGCGGCGTCTTCGCCAGCATCAACCAGGCTCTCGACGTGCCCACCGCCACTACTCTCGCCGAAGCTTTCAGCGGAGTAGTCAGCGTCGTCTCTCTCGAAGAAGAAATGGTTCTTGAAGTTGCCAAGGAAGAAACCAAGGAAAGCCTCAAGCCGCGTCCGCCCGTCGTCACCGTTATGGGCCACGTGGACCACGGCAAAACCAGTTTGCTCGACGCCATTCGTCAAGCCGACGTGGCAGGCGGCGAAGCCGGAGGAATTACCCAGCACATTGGCGCCTACAAAATCGTTGTCAACGATCGCGCCGTGGTTTTCGTCGACACTCCTGGTCACGAAGCCTTCACCCGCATGCGTTCTCGCGGCGCCAAAGTTACCGACATCGTCGTGCTGGTCGTCGCTGCCGATGACGGTGTGATGCCGCAAACGAAAGAAGCCATCGATCACGCCAAGGCCGCCAAAGTGCCGATCATCGTCGCCATCAACAAAATCGACAAGCCGGAAGCGCAGCTCGAGCGTGTCAAACGGCAGCTAACCGAAAATGGCCTCATGCCCGCCGAATGGGGCGGTGACACCGAATTCGTGGAAGTGAGTGCTAAGCAAAAAATTGGTCTCGACAAATTGCTCGAAACAATTTTGCTGGTTGCCGACCTTCGCGAACTAAGAGCCAATCCTGACGCCCCCGCGAGCGGAACTGTTTTGGAATCGCGCGTCGACAAAGGCCGAGGGCCAGTCGCCACCATCCTCGTCCAGAATGGCACCTTAAAACCCGGCGACTTTTTTATCTGCGGCTCGGTCTTCGGCAAAGTCCGCGCCATGTTCGATGATCGCGGGCGTCCCGTCATCGACGCGCCGCCGTCCACACCCGTTGAAGTTCTCGGTTTGCAGGGCGTGCCCGATGCCGGCGACCACTTCCAGGTTACTGACGAAGCCAAGGCCCGCCACATCGTGGAATACCGCCAGGGCAAGCAGCGTGACGCGCAAATGGCTCGCAGCAGCGGCGCGCGCATCACCCTCGATCAGTTGCATGAGCAACTGAAAGCTGGCGACGTCAAGGAACTCGGCATCGTCATCAAGGCTGACGTGCAGGGTTCCGTCGAAGTGCTCAGCGAAATGTTGCCCAAGCTCTCCACCGATCAGGTGAAGCTCAAAATCGTCGGTTCAGGCGTCGGCGCGGTCACCGAAAACGACGTCTTGCTCGCTTCCGCATCCGGCGCCATTGTCATCGCCTTCGGAATTCGCCCCGATCGCAAGGCCGCCGACCTCGCGCAGCAAGAGCACGTCGACATTCGCACTCACACCATCATTTACGAAGTTTCCGACGAAATTAAAAAGGCCATGGAAGGTCTGCTCGAACCAGTCGTCACCGAAACCTACTTGGGCCGCGCCGAGGTTCGCAACACTTTTCGCGTCAAAGGCACCGGCACTGTCGCCGGCTGCTACGTCGTGGACGGCGTGCTCAAACGTGACGGCCAGATTCGCGTGCTGCGCGACGGCGCCGTGATCTACACCTCCAGGCTCAGTTCCTTGAAGCGCTTTAAGGACGACGTCAGCGAAGTTCGGACCGGCTTCGAGTGCGGCGCGGGCATCGCCAATTTCAATGACGTGAAGGTTGGCGATGTTCTGGAATGCTTCCAGGTCACCAAGGTTTCTGCCGCGGAAGCCGCCGCCGAACGCAACATCAATACCGCTGCGACCTCGCGCAGCAGGTAGCCGTACTTTTCGTCTCCGGAGCCGCGCATGCCCGTCGGCCTGCTTACTCTCGAGCTTCACATCCAGCATGCGCAATCGCTCAAGGATAAGCGCCAGGTACTCCGCAGCCTGAAAGATCGTTTGCGCGCAAAATTTAATGTCGCCGTAGCGGAGCTGGAGCACCAGGATACCTGGCAACGTTCGGTGGTCGGCGTTGTCACTCTTTCAAACGAGGAACATCAGGTGCAGGAATCTTTGCAGCATGTCCTGGCCGAAGCGGACAATATTCTGGGCCCGTTTTTAGTCAGCCACGGCGTCGAGATAATTTGAATTTGTTTTAGCCTTTGTTTAGAAAATATTTGTTTCGCGAAATATCCGGCCGGAAGCAAAGTTTGCTATCGCAGCCGCATCCGATTACAGTGCTTCAAACCGCTCCAAACTTGTAAGCGTCTTACAGGATTGCCATGAGTCCAGCGAATCATCGTCACCTCCGCGTGGGCGAAGAAATCGCTCACGAAATCAACGCCATGCTCGTCGGCGAACTCAAAGACCCCCGTCTTGAAGGCATGGTCGTCGCCAACGAAGTTCGCGTGCAACAGGACATGAAGCACGCTCGCGTCTTCGTCAGCGTCGACGGCACCGATGAGGAGCAAGCCGGCGCCATAAAAGCCCTTGAACACGCCGCCGGTTACATCCGCCGCGAATTAATCGAACGCCTCCAGTTACGCCGCGTTCCCGAACTGCATTTCACCTTGGACCTTTCCCAGGAAAAAGTTCAGCGCATCGAACAACTCCTGAAAGAGGTAAAGAAACCCAATCCCCCTCCACAAAGCTGATAAAATTGTCGGCGCGCCGGCATTTCACGTTTCGAACGTCTCCCCGAACTAAACCCACGCGGAGGGTGCCCCCTGCTCGATTTTCAGCATGGGTCTTGGGTTACCTTGATGGGTGCCAGCAACTAAGTAATTAGCAATTCAAATTTCAAACTCCGAATAGGAACACCGATTTTGCGTCAGCAGCCACAACCACCACCCTTCGACGGCGCCCTCGTCATCGACAAGCCGCAAGGCAAAACATCTCACGACGTAGTCGATGCCGTCCGTCATCTGGTTGGCTTTCGCCAGATCGGCCATCTCGGCACTCTCGATCCTCTCGCCACTGGCGTTCTCGTTTTACTCCTTGGCAAAGCCACACGGCTCGTGCAGTTTTACAACGGCCGTCGTAAGCGCTATAACGCCGGCTTCCGTTTCGGTTTCGCTACCGACACCTATGACTCCGATGGCCAAGCCCAAGGCTCCGATTCCACACCGGCTCTCGATGCCGCCACACTTGAACGTTTCGCGGCCGAACGTATCGGCCGCTTCGCGCAGATGCCTCCATCCTTTTCCGCCAAAAAAATCCATGGCCGCCCCGCCTACGAACTCGCGAGAAAAAAACAGCCCGTGGAGCTGAAACCCGTAGAGGTGGAATTGTTCGAATACCGCCTGACAGAAATTGCCGGCCCAATCGCGCGCTTCACCATTGAATGTTCTTCGGGAACATACATTCGCGCCCTCGCCCATGAAATGGGCGAAAAACTTGGCTGCGGCGCGCATCTCGCGGAAATCACCCGCACCGCCGTGGGAGAATTTTCACAGGAGCAAGCTATTCAGCTCGAAGAATTAGCCGCTGCCGCGCGCCAAGGCAAAATCGAATCGTGCCTAATCCGCCTGGAAAATTTGCTCCCCAATTTTCCGCGCATGAACGTCTTACCGGTCATCGAACGCCGCGTTCGCCACGGCTCAAAATTTAATATTTCCGTTGCGCAAATCCAGCCCGGCCGCATCGAGCCGCCTCCCGGCGCCACCGCTCAACTCGACGGCGGAGAGCCACGCGCACCGCGTCTCCGCGTCTTCAGTCAGCAAGACAAACTAATCGCCATCGCCGAAGCGGTCGTCCCACGCACCTACCAGCCCGTGGTCGTCTTCGACCCCTTGCCATAACCGCCCGTTAGTTTTTTTCCGGAAAATATTTCTGACTTGCTGATCGGGGAGATCAGCTGCGCATAAATACTACCTCGCTCCACCCGCATCATGGCGGCTGCACCCGCTCGGAAGGCAACGCACTCGGCGTAGCTCCTCGTTCGCCATGCCCAGCAAAAATCGTCCCAGTCTCATGTTGTGGCGAACGCAACCGGTGTGGCGTGATCAAAATCATCAGTTCCGTATCCGAGAGACTGTTGCTTCTCCCGCCAAACGCATACCCAATCCCAGGAAGCTCCGCGAATCCCGGCAGCCCGGTAATCGAGCGCGTCTCTTCGCGATCCGTCAATCCCCCGATCAAACTCGGCTGATCGTCCCTCGCCCGCACCGTCTGCGACAGCGTGCGGTTCGAAATGATGGGAATCCCATTTATATTGCTCCCCGCCAACGCCCGAATTTCAAATTCCAATTGCAGCGTAACTTCGCCATTCGGATGCAACGACGGCGTGGCCTTCACCTTCAAACCGATATCCATGTATTCCGCGCCCGGATATGGAGTTTGCCCCGAACCGCTTCCCGCTGCCGCCAGCGCCGAAGAATCTTGAATAACCGTCACCACTCCTTGATCGGCCGTCGATCCTTGCGCCACCAACGCCACGTCCGGAAGTCCGCTACTGGTAAGCTGCGACACGATCAGTGCCCCGGGACTCGCGGGCGTGTTCAGTTCCACTCCGGTCTGAAATGTTCCCCCTCCCAGCCCCAGAAAGACGCTCAACGTGCTTTGTCCTTGGTTCGTCACCGCAATATCGGGTGAAGCGCCACTAAAACTTCCAATCTGTACCCCTGCTGGCGTGTTCGCCGTCGCCAACGGAGAACCTGGCGCGGCCGTGAACGTTCCATCGATCGTAGTGCTGCCCAGCAGAATCGATAACGTGTTGTCGCCTTGATTCGCCACTACCAGATCCCCTACGCCGTCTGCATTTAAATCTCCCGTGGCAATCGCTACCGGCGAAGTCCCCACGGCGATCGGCGAATTCGGCGCTTCCGTAAAAGTTATATTCGAATTCGCATCAATGTTATCCAGCAGGATCGATACATTCCCGGAAGTCTGGTTCACCACCGCTAAATCCGTAGCATCTCCTTGCCGGAAAGTTCCTGTCACCATGGCCACTGGCCCCGTTTCCGCCACTCCACTTTTGTTCAGCAAAAATGGCGACGCCGGAAATTGCGTGAACGTTCCATCGCCCAGGCCGCGAAAAACTGAAATAGAATTGTCCGCCTTGTTCGTGACGGCAAAATCCTGAATCCCGTCTCCGTTAAAGTCCGTCACTATAATCGAGCTGGGATTTTTTCCCACCGCAATTGGCGAGCCCGGGGCCTCGGTAAATGTTCCGTTGGGCACGCCGTTGACGTCCACATTGCCCAGCAAAACCGAAACGTTATCTGACGTGGAGTTCACCAGAATCACGTCATGCGGCTGTGCGGTCGCGAATTTAGTACTGTCGGTGCGAAAAACTCCTGTGCCGATTGCTACTTGTCCCGTTTCATTAGTGCCCAGAGTGATCGGCGGCGTGGCCACCTGCAGGAAGTTCCCGTTATCCTGGTTTTGCAGCACCGTAAACGTGTTGGTCCCCACATGATTAAAAACCACCGCCAGGTCCGGCAGCGCCCCACCGGTAAATGGCGCGGCTACCAGCGCCGTCGGATTGTTTCCCACGGCAAAACTCGTTTCTGGAAAAACCGTGCCCGAAGGCGACGCCGTGAAACTTCCGCCGGTGCCCAAACTATTCGACAGCAGCGACAACGTAACCGGGAAGCGGTCTCCAACAAAAAACGTCGCCGGTTTGTTGTCCTGTGCGCGCAGCAGAACTTCTCGTCCACTGCGCACCAGTGAGAGCGAATCCGAAAGGTCCACCGTGAGTCCCGGAGTCGTCAACAGAAACGTCGACAATCCACCGCCCAACACAACAAACGGCGGGACGCTTGAAAATCCTTGCCCCTGGAATATTTGCTGCGCATTCGTAAGTAAATTCGCCAGGTCCTTGGAACTCGCCAGCGTCCGCACCATATTAGGTGTCAGGTAAATCAGCGACGCGGTAGTTGGCGGCGTCACACCCAGCTTCTGCATCGTGGTGCGATCCACTTCCAGCAATTCGATATCCAGCAAAACTTCTCCGCGCGCTTTCTCCACTTCGTGAATCAACTGTCCCGCCACCGCCAATCTCTCCGGGGTATCGCGCATCGTAATCGTGCGGCTTCGCGTGTCCAGTTCAACATGCGTCGCGCCGGTAATATCTCGCAGCACCCTCAACAGTTCCGTCATTTCGTCTGGCGCCACCGACGCCGGCAACGGGAAGATTTGTTGCCCTTCCGGGGCATACTGTTTGCGCTTCTCGGGATTATCTGGGGCCACGAAAATCAGCGTCGGATTCAGCGCCCGCCAGAAAGTTCCCGTCTGCGTTCCCAGCAACATTAGCGCGGTGTAAAAATCGACGTTCTCCACCCGTAGCCGCACCTGCCGTCCCGCCACATCCGGGTCAAACGACGCTTTTATTCCAAATCGCGCGCCTAATTCCTCATAAACGGCCCTGGTCTCTCCGTGCAGATCCAGGTTTTGTTTTCCACTCTTCGGCTGTAACTTCGGCAGCCCCGTCATCTCCAGTTGCGCTCTAGTTGGAGGCTCATCCTCCATGGAATTCATCTGTGTAAGCCGTTCGGCCACCATGGTATTTCCCGGATCGATGTGCAGTGCCTTCCGCAGCTCTTCGGTGGCCTTTTCCATCCGGCCTTCCAGCGCCGCGCGTTCGGCCACGTCCACATGCGTGCGAATCAGTTTTGAACGCAGCGCTGCTTCTTTTGCGATGTAGCGCGCGTCTCTCGGTGCGTAATGTGTCGCCTCTTGGTAATACAGCAGCGCTTCCTCGATGTGCCCGGCCGCTTCCGCCTGGTCGCCGTGCTCCGCAGCCTTCTGCGCGCGTTTTAAATCTACATGCAGCGGCACGTCGCCCTTCGACGGCCGCGCCTCTTCCTGTTCGGCGGCTCGTGCGGCACCTAACGCGGGGTTCCCGGCCTCGGACCGCGCTGCCAATAGCAACGCGAACAGACAAATGGAGCTAAACAGCCGTTCTGTCACACGAAGAATCATCGTTAACGTTGGTCTATCCATTCTACCGTGAGGTGTCTACAGCAATGCGCGCAGCTTGACCGTAATTGCTCGCCAGCGTACACTGGTTCTCAGTTGCAAATGATTCACAACTGGAGATTGGAGTTCCGTTGCTCTCGGCCTTTCTTATCGCCCTCCGCGAAGGCGTCGAAGCCTCTCTTGTAGTAGGCATTATCCTCGTTTATTTGTCGCGTACCGGCCGCGCCCATCTCGCGCGTTTCGTCTGGTTTGGCGTCGCCGCCGCGTCCGCTCTCAGTCTGGCCGTCGCCATTGCCCTCGAAAATTGGCATATCAACGAGGACGGCTTCGAAGGCTTGCTCATGCTGGTCGCCGCCTTCTTCGTCATTACGATGATCGTATGGATGAACCGCGTTGCGCGCCACTTGAAAAATGAAATAGAAAAAAAAGTGGAAGCCTACGCGGCTCGCGCCGGCACCGCTGCGGGCTGGGGCATATTTCTGTTCGTTTTCCTGATGGTCTTGCGTGAAGGCGCGGAGCTCGCGCTCATTCTTCGCGCCGTCGAACTCTCCAGCGCCGGCTTGCAAACCTGGATCGGCACGCTCGTAGGAATCGCCGCCGCCGTTGCCGTCGGATTATTTTTCTTCCAAGGCACTTTGCGCGTCCCCTTGCATCGCTTCTTCGCGGTCACCAGCGCGATTCTCATGCTCGTTGCTTTTCAGCTTGCCATCACCGGGCTGCATGAACTCAGCGAAGCCCAATGGATTCCTTCCAGCAAAACGGAAATGGCTATCATCGGCCCAGTCGTTCGCAACGAACTATTTTTCTTCGTCTTGATTTTCGGCGCCGTCGTGCTGATGGTTCTCCGCGAATGGCAGAGTGCCTCTCAGAAAAATCGGTCGCAGCAAGCCAGTGGGGAAGCCGAAAAGCGCTTGCTGCAATCGCAAAACCGCCGCCAACGTAATTGGATGATGGCCGCTGCGACGGCATGCCTCGTGGTCATCCTCGTCCTCACCGCCGATTTTATTTATGCCCGCGCCAATTCTGCTCCTCCATCATCAACCCCGGTTTCCGCCAACGGTCAGGAAGTTCGCATTCCACTTTCGCAAGTTGATGACGGAAAATTGCATCTATTCACTGTGAACGTCGCCAACCAAACTCTGCGTTTCATGATCATCAAGAAACCCAATGGCTACGGCACCGCTCTCGATGCGTGCCGCATCTGTGGGGCTGAAGGTTATCGCCAGGACGGCCAGAATGTCGTCTGCCGCCATTGCGGCTCTGCCATTTACGTTCCGAGTATCGGAGACCAGGGCGGCTGCAATCCCATCGGTGTCGCATCCCGCATCGATGGCAGCGACATCGTGATGGATCTCTCCAGTCTCGGGCGTGCCGCTCAAGAGGTTCCGCGTTAGCCGCGCATCCTCTTCCGACATTATGTTCCTCCGCCTCGTTGCCGATTCCTTTGGACGCCGTCCCCGCCGCAAGCTGCTCACCGGTGCGGCTCTCGCTCTCGGTATGGCCGTCGTCACCGCCGCCTTCAGCGTTTCACTTGACGTCGGCGATCGCCTCGCCCATGAATTTCGCGCCTTGGGCGCCAATCTCCTCATCACCGCGCAAGCCGACTCGCTGCCTCTCGAAATTGGCGGCGTTGATTATCGTCCCGTCAATTCCGGCGCATATCTTCCCGAGCAGGATTTAGGCAAAATCAAAACAGTCTTCTGGCACAACAATATCGTCGGCTTCGCTCCAGTAATGGAGGTCCCCGCTGAAGTCTCGACCGCATCATCGTCTGCTATCCCCGTCGAAACTACCCTGCTGGGAACCTGGGCTCATCACTCCATTGTTCTTCCGGACAACCGCACCTACACGACCGGAATGGATCAAACTAATTCCTGGTGGCACGTTGACGGCCGGTGGTTCCACGACGATGCTCCCGAAGCAATAGTCGGCAAATCCCTAGCCGCGCGTACCAACATCAAGCCCGGCGATACTCTCCACATTAATTCTTCAGATCGAAGCGTCGCCATGACCGTCACAGGAATTCTTTCCGCAGCCGGCCCAGAAGACGACGCCATCGTCGCTTCGCTGCAAACCACGCAACAACTCGCCAACAAGCCCGGCCAGTACCGCCGCCTTTACGTTAGCGCGCTCACCAAACCTGAAGACGATTTCGCTCGCCGCAATCCCACCACCATGAACGCCGCCGATCTCGAGCGCTGGTCCTGCAGCCCCTACGCCTCTTCCATCGCGTATGAAATCAAACAGGTCTTGCCAGGCGTTGACGCGCACGTAATTCGCCGCGTGGCTGAAGGTGAAGGCAGCATCCTTACACGCGTGCGTATGCTCCTCTGGCTTGCCTCCTTCGCCGCATTGCTGGCCGCTGTGCTCGCTGTTGGCGCGTCGTCTGCCGCCGCGGTAATCGAGCGCCGCTCCGAAATTGGCCTCATGAAAGCCATCGGCGCAGGCTCCGGCACCATCGGTTTTCTTCTCGCCGCCGAACAACTCTTGCTCGCCTTTGTTGGCGGCGGTGTCGGTTACGCCCTCGGCATTATTCTCGCCCGTTTCCTCGGCGAAAAAATTTTTGGCGTGGCTCCCGAGCCTTCCATCCTCGTCTTCATCGTCATCCTGGTTCTTGCTGCGTGTGTAACTCTTCTCGGCAGCGCCATCCCATTTCACCGCGCTTCGCGCTATGAACCGGCGCCCATTTTGCGAGGCGAATAAATGCCTGACCGCAAAATGTTCTGGCGCATCGTTCGTCGTCTTTTCGTAGCTCAGCGTGGCCGCCTGCTCGTAATCCTCTTAGCGCTCGGCGCCAGCGCCGCACTCACCGCCGCTCTCCTGAATCTCCAAGTGGATGCCCGCGACCGTCTCACCAAAGAATTTCGCGTCTTCGGCGCCAACATTATCGTCGCCCCGCGAAACACCAAGTCTTCTGGCGCTAACGCAGTCACCCTCGACAAATCCGTCGTCGAAAAGGTGCGCCAATCCCTGCCGCCGCGCGCCTCCGCCGATTCCTATCTGTATCTGGTAGCCAGCGTCTCCACAGCTAACTCCGCTCAGCCGGTGAACGCCGTAGTCGCAGGCAAGCGCACTGAACGCATCGATCAGTTGTTCGGAAATTCCGCCATCGTAACTCCGCGGGACAACACAAATCTTTGCACTGTAGGTTTCAAAGCTGCCCAACAATTAAATCTCCAACCCGGTGCTAACCTCACGTTGAAAAACGACAAAAGGGAAGAAGTCTGCACTTCAGAAATTGCCGACTCCCGTGGCGACGCCCAGGACAGCCAGATAGTCGTCAATCTCGACGCCGCCCAACGTCTTGCCTCGCTACCCAACGAAGTCAGCCTCATCCAGGTAAGCGTGCCTGGAACGCCTCGCGAAATTCGCGAGTACATCGCCACCCTCGCGCAAAATATTCCCGCTGCGGACGTACACGGCCTGCGCCAATTCACCGACGCCGAATCAAAAATTTATACCCGCGTCAGCGGACTGCTCACGGCCACAACCGCGCTGGTGCTGGCTCTTACCGGGCTGTGCGTCATGGCCGCCATGAGCAACGTTGCTATGGAGCGCAAAAATGACGTCGGCTTGATGAAAGCCATCGGCGGTGCGACGCGCCGGGTGTTGCGACTCTTTCTCGCGGAAGCCGCTCTGCTCGGTCTCGCGGGCGGAATCGTCGGCGCGGCGGGCGGCCTGTTACTTTCCATCTGGCTTGGCAAAACTGTATTCGGTGTCGCAGCACGCCCGCGCCTCATTGTGTATCCTGTTTCTGTGGCCCTCACGATTCTTGTAGCAATTGTCAGCTCCTATCCGCTTCGCCGTCTCGCCAATATTTCTCCCGCCTCCGTTTTCCGGGGGGAAGCGTGAGCCCGCTCGATCCATCCTCGTCTGAACGAATCACGCCACAAGTTGTGGTCGAATCCTTAGTCAAGCAATACGGCCCGTTACGCGCTCTCGATGGCGTCACCTTCACTGTTGCTCCCGGCGAATGGGTCGCGCTCATGGGACCATCCGGCTCCGGCAAAACCACCTTGATCAATATTCTCGGCGGCTTGGACACCCTCACTTCGGGCCGCGTGATCGTCGATGATGTGGACCTTTCCAAGCGCACCGAAAGTCAGCTGGTTCGTTATCGCTCCGAAAAAGTAGGCTTCGTCTTCCAGCAATTTCATCTCATTCCATATCTCTCCGCGCTGGAAAACGTCATGCTGGCGCAATATTTCCACAGCATCACCGATGAGCAGCAAGCCCAGGACGCCTTGCGCCGCGTCGGCCTCGGTGACCGCCTCACTCATCTTCCAGCGCAATTATCCGGTGGAGAACAGCAGCGCGTGGCCATCGCTCGCGCGCTCATCAATCAGCCCAAATTAATTCTCGCCGACGAGCCCACCGGAAACCTCGACGAAGCTAACGAAGCCCTGGTCATCGATATTTTTCGCGCCTTGCACAATGCCGGCCACACCATTCTGATGGTCACTCACGATCCCGACATCGCTCGCCAGGCTGGCCGCCGCATCGAGCTTGCTCACGGCCATCTCAGTCTCGACACCACGCAAACCGACGCCGCCATTTCCATTGACGACGAAATTCGCTTCGATCATTTGCTGGAGCGCATCTGGATGTGCGGCGAAGAGGGAACCAGCGCGCAACTCGATCGCATTCAAATTCCCGGCGCTCTTGACTCCGCTCGCACTCTCGGCCGCATGGCCGACCTAAAACTAGTGGAAATGCGCGACACCGCCGTTCATCTCACTGACACCGGCAGCCGTCGCGCTCGCGACGTAGTGCGCCGTCATCGCCTCGCGGAGCGCCTTTTTAAAGATACTTTCGCCATCGATGATTCCGAAGCCCACACCCAGGCATGCAAATTCGAACACATCATCAGCCCCGAACTCGATCAACGCATCTGCACTTTTCTCGGTCATCCAAAAACTTGTCCCCACGGTAATCCCATCCCGCCCGGAGACTGCTGCGACGGAAACCCCAAACCCAGCCGTTCCTGAATCGAATCCATGCCCACTCCCGTTGATCAGCGCAAAAAACCTCTAACCATAAAAATTCACGTCTCCAGCGGCACGGGTGTGGACATCACCTGGGCCGACAATCACACCAGCCATTACGATTTCGCTTACCTCCGCGAAGAATGCCCCTGCGCCACCTGCAACGAAAAGCGCGATCAGGAGCAGCAGCATCCCGGCGCAAAGTCCGCCGCGCCCATATCCTCCCCGGCCCTGCCCATGTTCAAACCCAAAATTCGCGCTCAGTCCGCCACCCAAGTCGGCAACTACGCAGTCCAGATTAATTTCGACGACGGCCACAACACCGGCATCTTCAGCTACGAACACCTCCGCACCATTTGCCCTTGCCCCAATTGCGCCGCAACCTTTCGTAATCTCGCTAAATAATCGATTTTTTAGTTGCCCGGGCCGCTAGACTTCACCCCCAAAAAGTGCGACGATTTTGGTCTCGGGTAAATCGATCCATTCATGAGTACGATTACTAATCCCCCTGTTGCTGCAGGCAGCCGGGGTGGTGGGGTTCCGCGTGTCATTGTCGCGACCACGGCCCTCCTGACATTCATTTCTTTCTGGCGCGCCGCCGCCATCGTCCTCAACGACCTGGCATCTTCCGCCTACTACGCGGGCGGTGAAGCCGAAGCCTACATCGGCAAAACGGCTCCGTGGTTCATCCTCGCCATCATGCTTTTCTCGTACGCCGTTCGCGCGGTGTACGTCGAAAGCTGCAGCATGTTCGTCCGCGGCGGCGTTTATCGCGCCGTCAAGAGCGCTCTCGGTGGCACTCTCGCCAAATTCAGCGTATCCGCTTTAATGTTCGATTACGTTCTGACCGGCCCCATCAGCGGTGTGGCTGCGGGCCAATATCTCGCCGGCCTCATCAGTGATTTGCTGGTGTACTTGCATATCAGCGGTCCGCTGGCCCCTTCGAGCATCAGCCTTATCTCCGCCGGTTTTGCCGTGGTGGTCACCACTTATTTCTGGTGGGAAAACACCAAAGGCGTTTCGGAATCCAGCGAAAAAGCTCTGCACATCATGAAGCTGGTCACCGTCATGGTGGTCATGCTGATCGCCTGGTGCACCTACACCGTCATCGTTCGCCATTCGTCCCTGCCTCCGTGGCCGCATCCCCGCAATCTCCGGCTCGGCCCCAGCGCCTTGGGCTGGCTGGCCCACAGCAGTCTTCCTCACATGTTTGGCATCATCGCCATCTTCATCGCTCTCGGCCACTCCGTTCTCGCCATGAGCGGCGAAGAGTCCCTCGCCCAGGTGTACCGCGAAATCGAAAGCCCCAAGCTGCAAAATCTTCGCAAAGCCGGCCTGGTAATTTTCATCTACAGCCTGGTTTTCACTTCGCTGGTCTCTTTCTTCGCAGTAATGATTATTCCCGACGATGTCCGCCAGCACTTTCTCGAGAATTTAATCGGCGGCTTGGCCATGAGTTTGGAAGGCCCCATTTTGGTCCGCCTTCTGTTTCACGCCTTCGTCGTAGTTGTTGGCACGTTAATTCTTGCAGGCGCCGTGAACACCGCCATCGTCGGTTCGAATGGCGTGCTCAATCGCGTTTCCGAAGATGGCGTACTCAGTGACTGGTTCCGCCAGCCGCACCCCCGTTTCGGCACCAGCTACCGCATCATCAACATCGTCGTATTCCTGCAGGTCGTAACCATCATCATCAGCCGCGGTGATGTGACCTTCCTCGCCAACCTCTATGCCTTCGGCGTCATCTGGAGTTTCGCGATGAACGGCCTCTCCGTGCTCGTTCTTCGCTACACTCGCCCCGGCCAGCGCGATTTTCAGGTGCCACTCAATTTCACGATCAACGGGGTGCAGGTTCCAGTCGGTCTCGGCCTCATCACTCTTACGTTATTCCTGATCGCTTTCGTCAACTTGTTTACGAAGCCCGTCGCTACCGTAGCTGGCGGTGTCTTCTCCATATTGCTTTACATCGTGTTCACCATTTCAGAACGCCGCGGCCATCACACCAACGCCGCCCGCGTTGAAATGGATCAGTTCAATCTCGCGCTCGAAGGCGAGCTGACCCCCGAAGGCGTCGGCGCGCGTCCAGGAAATATTCTCGTCCCGGTTAGCAACCATTACGCGCTGTACCATCTCGGCAACGTCCTTGACCGCATCAAGCCCGGCCGTCGCGACATTGTCGTCCTCCATATTCGCCTGCTGCGCCGCTCTGCTTCTGGCGAAAACGAATTAGACGTCGACCAACTCTTCGGCAGCATCGAGCAGCATCTTTTTTCTCAAGCCTTGTCCATGGCCGAAAAAAGAGGCAAGTCCATCCGCCTCGCCGTCGTCGCCGCCAATGATTTGTGGGACGGCATCTTGCGCGCCGCTACCGCGCTGAAATCCAGCGCCATCGTCCTTGGGCATTCCGCGAAGGAAACCACTGAAGAACAAGCCCGTCAGATTGGTGACCGGTGGGAACAACTGGGCGACCAGAAGCCGCAATTCAATCTCGAAATTCATCTCGCCAACGGCGACAAAGTTTACAAAGTACTCGGCCCCCACGCGCCCAATCTCACCGGCAATGAAGTCAATCTTCTCCATCGCCTCTGGCTGCGTTTCAGCGAAATGCTCGCTCCGCAGGAGCTCCATCATCACGACGTCGTCCACTTTGCTTTGGAAGAAGTTCAGAAAGAATTGGACGATGGCCGCGAAGACGAAGTGGTCAAGCGCCTGCGCGCCCACTTGGACGCCAATCAAAGCAAACGCAAGCCCACGCCCCAAAACAAACTAGATTAGCCGCGTATTGCGACAACCATGAACCGAATTACCGCCTGAAGGAACCCATCTTCTTCCTGCGGTCAATCACGCCAAAGCACCCAACGGTCATTCCGCCTGCCTACCGCAGGCAGGAGCGGAGCAAGCCGACGCTTTCTCTTTCTCCTTCGCTCCTGCGAAGGAGTCGGCTTGCGAAGTCGAGGAATCTCTCCTCGCTTTTTCACCGTCGCCTTGTAGATCGCGGCTTCAACCTGCTTGCCGCAGGCCGGCCGCAACACTCACCTCAGCAACACGCGGAGCTTTAGCCCCTGAAGGCTGAAACCCGCTACGCTAACTGCGTCGTGCAGTGCGGGCAACGCTTAGCCGCCAACGGAATCGGCATCGCGCACTGAGGACAATCTCGAGTGGTCGGCGCCGCAGCCGGCGCCGGCTTCTTGCCCCAGCGATTCACTTGCTGCACCAGCAAAAACACCGAGAACGCCACGATCAAAAAACTGATGATCGTATTCAAAAATAATCCGTAATTGATTGTCGGAGCTCCCGCTGCTTTCGCCAACGCCACCGAGTCGTAATGTATTCCATTCAGGCTGATGAACTTGTCGGCAAAACTTACGTGACCCATCGCCATCCCGATCGGCGGCATGATGATGTCATCCACCAGCGACGACACGACTTTTCCGAAAGCTGTGCCGATAATCACGCCCACCGCGAGATCAATCACATTCCCGCGCATCGCAAAAGTTTTGAATTCCTTGAACATATTTATTTCCTTTCGCGCGCCATCCCTGGCGGCATCACCTGGAGCCTTGTCGCTGCGCCCCAGCGGGCCGTAACAATAGCACGGTTCCGGCAATCCCCCGCGCCGCCAGCACCACCCCGGCACACGCCAGCAGCGGCCCGACCCACGCAAACGGCACCCGCGAAATCGCCAGCAGCACTATGCCCAAAACTGTCAGCGAAACGGCGCGCGAATAATCTTCCGGCTGTGGCGGCTTGCTCCCAGGTTTTCTGTAAATTCCGCGAATGCCCCACAGGATCAACGCCACGCTCAGGATCAGCCACGGCAAATTGTGCCGGTCAAAAAAAATGTGCCCCGTGAGCCCCAGCCACACCACTAGCAGCCCCAGCAGCACAAAAATAATTTCGATCACCACTCGAAATAGCCGCTCAGGAGTGAACATCTTGATTTACCACATTGGAAAAAAGTTTCAGGGTCTATAAAAACTGGAGCTACGCGGCAATCCGCTCGATCCGCACCTTCTTCAAAGTGATCGGAATCTTAGGCCGGTCGCCGGAATCGCGCGGCGCGTTGGAAATCTTGTCCGCCACGTCTTGCCCTTCCACTACCTCGCCGAATATCGTGTGCTTGTTATCCAGCCACGGAGTCGCCGCCACCGTAATAAAAAATTGGCTACCGTTGGTGCCCGGCCCCGCGTTGGCCATCGAAAGCTTCCCCGCCTTCGAGTGCTTCAATGAAGGATGAAACTCATCCGCAAATTTGTAACCCGGTCCGCCGCGTCCCGTACCTTCCGGGCATCCGCCTTGAATCATGAATTGCGGAATCACCCGGTGAAACGTCAGCCCATCATAAAAATTCCGCTTCTCTTTCTTCCCGGTCTTCTCGTTGGTAAATTCTTTGGTGCCTTCCGCCAACCCCACAAAATTCTCCACCGTCTTCGGCGCTTCTTTTTCCAGCAAACGAATCACAATATCGCCCTGCGAAGTCTCAAAGATTGCGTAAGTTCCTGCCGCTCTGCTCATCAGTTTTCTTCTCCCAAGTGCACATTTATCGTACACGACACGTCATCGCACGCGCCACCCACTCCAGCGCCAGCAGTGCCCCGGGCCGTCGACAACAGCGTTTGTAACAGACGCTCCGGTGGCGCATCTATTAGGTCGTCAGTTCCTTGCCACGCAAAACGCAGAGAAGAGTCCAATGAAATACGCAATCTTCGGCGCCACTGGATCCGTGGGAAAGGCCCTCGCGGCAGAATTAACAAAAAGAGGTTCATCCTTCCGAGTAGTAGGACGTTCCGAGGAGAGTCTGCGCCGCCATTTTCGCGCCTACGAATCGTTCGTCGAATATTGTGAAGCCGACCTGAGTGACCCGCTCGCTGCCGCCCGGGCCGCAGCAGATGTGGAGACCATTTTTTATACCGTTGGAGTCCCTTACACTCAGTTCCACCTACATCCGAAACTAATAAAGATCGCGCTCGAAGCCGCAACCACAGCCCACGTTTCGCGTTTCGTCCACGTCGGTACCGTTTACTCCTACGGCGTTCCGCAAACCGAGCTCGTTAACGAATCCCATCCGCGAAATCCGGTCGCCTTCAAAGGGAAGATGCGCAAAGAGCAGGAAGACTTGGTTCTCGCGGCCGACTCGCGTGCCGGAATGCGCACCACCATTTTGCGTCCGCCTGATTTCTACGGACCGCACGCGGAACTAAGCTACGCGCGCTCAATATTTGATGCCGCAGTAAAAGGTGGCACCGCCAATGTGATCGGTCCGGTCGACACGCCACACGAATTCATCTTTGTTCCCGACCTCGCGGAAACTCTCGTGGCACTTTCTGACCAGGAAGAAGCGTATGGCCGGGCGTGGAACGTGGCGGGCCCTGCGCTAATCACCACCCGAAAATTCGCTGAGCTCGTCTTTGCCGCCGTTCATCAGAAACCTCGGATCCGCGTGGCTGGCAAACTCGTGTTGCGTGTGATGGGCCTTTTCAATCCCTTCATCCGTGAAGTGGTCGAGATGCATTATCTCTGGACCACCCCTGTCAAACTGGATGACAGTCGCCTGCGCAAGTTGCTTCCTGATCTGAAAAAGACGCCGTACCCGGAAGGCATCGAAGCTACGATCAAAGCCATGCAGGCAACCGCCTGACTTCCGCTACCAACCCTTCTTCTTCCGCAACTCCGTAATATGCGCGGCATGATGCCGCCCATGCCATTCGTAAACAAATAACAACCAATCAATCGTGCGTTCGCCATTCTCCGGATGTACAAGCACGCGCGAAAAATCTTCCGCCTTCAACGACCGCCACACGCTGTCCCATCGCTCGTGCAGCGCCTCCAAAAGTCTCTGCGAAGGTTCGATCGGCGCACCTTTCGAGTCCGCCAACTGCGCCCACGTGTTTTCGTCGTACGGTTTTATCGTCGGCTTAACCTCCGTTAGCGCCAGCTTCAATCGCACATACGCATTCATGTGGCTATCTGGCACATGGTGCACCACCTGCCTCGCCGTCCAACCGCCCTCGCGGTACGGTGTATCCAGTTGCGCGTCATTCAACCCGCGCACCGCCTCCCGCAGATTCCTCGGCGCCGCGGCAATCGATTCAATCGCCTGCGCCCGTTTCGCGCCGGTAATCTCCTTCGGCATTTCCATCTTCCCAATCGGATATCGCGCATCCATTCGCTATCTCCTTTGAAAATCTTGGAAGCAGCCGCTAGGCTGCAGCCCCCGCCATTAACTTTGCCAAATTTTCAGTCCTGGCTCTCAAAATCAGGCAACCATCAGCCTCAAAACCCTCTCCAATTTGGCTCCCACAAGCTTCAACAGCAAGCCGTCAGGTACAATGAACCGCTTCGCGCCATTGTATCCGCCAGGCACGTACGAGAATCAAATAGGAGCAATGAAAATGTATAACGTAGTCATCATAGGCAGCGGCTGCGCCGGCCTCACCGCCGCAATATACGCCGCGCGTGCCAATCTGAAGCCCCTCGTCATCGACGGCCATGAACCGGGCGGGCAGCTCACCCTGACCACCATGGTCGAAAATTACCCCGGCTTCCCCGACGGCATCCTCGGCCACGAGCTCATCGAAAATATGCGCAAGCAAGCGCAACGATTCGGCGCCGAATTCAACGCAGGTATCGTCACCGACGTCGATCTTTCCAAGCGGCCGTTCACAGTCACCGCCGGCAACGATGTTTACGAGACAAAAACTCTCATCATCGCCGCCGGCGCCTCCGCGCGCTTGCTCGGCCTTCCCGAAGAGCGCCCCTTGCTAGGCAGCGGCGTCTCTACTTGTGCCACTTGCGACGGCTTCTTTTTTCGTAACAAACCCATCGCCGTGGTCGGCGGCGGCGATACCGCCATGGAGGAAGCCAACTTCCTCACCCGTTACGCTTCCAAGTTGTATCTGATTCACCGCCGCAACGAATTTCGCGCTTCGAAAATCATGATCGATCGCGCCCGCGCCAACGAAAAAATCGAATTCGTCACGCCCGCCGTCGTCGAACAAATTCTCGCCGACAGCGCCGGTGTGGAGGGCGTTCGCCTGCGCGATCCCGGGACCGGCGAAACCCGCGAGCTCGAAGTTCACGGCGTGTTCGTCGCCATCGGCCATGATCCCAACACCGCCGCCTTTCGCGGCCAGCTCCCAACCGACGCCAATGGCTATCTGCTCTCCACTAACGGCAGCAAGACCAGCATCCCCGGTGTTTTCGTGGCCGGTGATGTTCAGGATCATCGCTATCGCCAGGCCGTCACCGCCGCGGGCTCTGGTTGCATGGCCGCCATGGACGCGGAAAAGTTCCTTGAAGAGCACAAGTAACCATCACAAACTAGTTTCCTCACCCGCGCACTGCCATAATTAACTGGCATGCTCCGCGCGGGCCTTCTAAAACTTTCCGAAAGCAAATCTTTTGCTCATTGGGTCGTTTCCAACGACCGCACGCGCCGCATGGCCCACCGTTTTGTCCCCGGTGAAACTCTTGATGAAGCTATCGCCGCCGCCCGCGAGTGCAACAATCTTGGCATGTTCGCGAGCCTCGATTATCTGGGCGAAAATGTTTCCACCCAGGAAGGCGCGCAACGCGCGCGCGACGCCTACCTCGAAATTTTCGATCGTATCGCCCACGAACGCCTGCACGCCAACGTCTCCTGCAAGCTCACTCAACTCGGCCTCGACCTCAGCTCGGAATTCTGCGAAAGCCTGGTTGTTTCCATCGTGCAGCGCGCCGCCGACTACGACAATTTTCTGCGCGTCGATATGGAAGGCTCGGTCTACACCCAGCGCACCGTTGAGCTGGTCAAACGCGTGCGCTCGCAAAATCCCGCCATCGGCACCGTAATTCAGTCCTATCTATATCGCAGTGAGGCCGACATCACCGATCTCCTCGCCTACGGCTGCCGCATCCGCCTGTGCAAAGGCGCCTACAAAGAACCGTCCGACGTGGCCTTCCCCAAAAAGAAAGATGTCGACGCCAACTACGTTCGCTTGATGCAAATGCTTCTGGCTAGCGGCTTCTATCA
Organism: Candidatus Acidiferrum sp.; assembly: GCA_036270765.1. Lineage (GTDB taxonomy): Bacteria > Acidobacteriota > Terriglobia > Acidiferrales > UBA7541 > Acidiferrum. The sequence goes on along the minus strand of DATBBY010000180.1, from coordinate 36,361 downwards.
CGGCATCGCCACTCACGATGCCGCCATGATTGCCGCCACCATCCGCTTCGCCGCCGCCAAGCAAATCGCCAAAGACGACTTCGAATTCCAGATGCTCTACGGTGTGCGCACCGACCTGCAGCGCCGCCTCGTCAAAGACGGCTATCGTCTGCGCATCTACATCCCCTACGGCCGCGACTGGTTCCCCTATTTCATGCGCCGCCTCGCCGAACGCCCCGCCAACGTAGCCTTCTTCGCCCGCCACCTCCTCCGCCGTTCCTAAGCCTTGCGTCGGCAATCTCGCTTGTTTTTCACTCCACAATAATCCGGTCGGCCCACTCCACCAGCGACACAAAAATCGCGGGATTCCCAAATTTTGCTCCCCATTGATTCAAGTCTGTTTCCGTGACCCCACGGGCCCGGGAGCAGGCTCCTCAAGAAAAAATCGGAATATGTTTCGCCACAACCTTCTCGAGCGTTTCGCTTAACGGAGGCCAGCCCACAGGCAGGATCGCGTTCGCCATGGACTTTCGCATCAACGACGTGGCTTCGGCGAGAAGAAAAATCTGTACTTCGTGACCAGCTTCCGCGAGTGCCAGTCCGTGCGCAAAAGGAAACGACGCTCGAGTCGGATCATCAGGCCCCCACGCACTTTTCATCATGATTTTCAGCGGCTTCTTCGATTCCTCCGCCCGGCCGCCCCACGCCAGAAAAGGCAATGCCGAGAGCTGGGCCAAGAATTCACGTCGCGCCATATTTTTTCTCCTGATTCGGATGTCCCTCGAGGGGAACGTCGGAGCAAAACTACATCAATGCGAGGCACAAAGAAAAGCCAAAGAAAACCTGCGCGACTGGTTCCCCCAATTCCATGCCCCGCCAACGTAGATCTTCTTCGCCCGCAACTTAATAATCCAGCTGCTAGCCGCCCGTTCGCACACACATTTTATTTCCCCGAGGCCTTCGCCCGACGGTCATTTCGACTCGTCGAGATTCTTCGAGGCACACGTCAATTTTGCTTCGCGTTTGACGCGACGAGCGGGCCTTCTTTAGAAGAGTTACTGTTTAGCTGAGGCCGCTTTTGCCGCGATCGGCTTGTAGCCGCAGGTGCCAGCTTTGCGCATGGCATCGAGCGCCTCGGTGTTAGTCATCAGCGCCGTTGTCTGGCAATTTCGCAACGCACCACCCGCGGAGAATGCCAGTGCGATCGCTGCGGCCGACACATTGTCGGGCATCTCGGTAATCAGTACGGCATCATACGGGCCGAAGGCGAAGTATGAGTCCTTGATCTTGCCACCGAGCTTTTCTATAGGGCCACGCACAGCTTCAAAGCGATCCTGCGGATTGCCAATGAGCTTTGCGAGTGCTTCTGGTGTGTAGCTGACTTGATGAAGATAGAACGGCATGAGGGGGACCTCCTTAACCAGTATCTCGATTTTTGGGGCCCAGGCTGCCCACTATACACCTTCACGAAAATGCGGCGCCAATTAAACCGCTCACACGCCATTTCCATTCTTTTCCATTGCCCGGCACATTCGTTGCAACCGTCCTGAACAGTTATAATTTCATTCAATGCGACCCAACGAAGAAGTTATCAAGCGATGGCGCACTTCCGCGCCCTTCTGGGAGAAGCACCGCGACACCATCCGCGGAATGTTCGCGCCGATTACCCAAGCGCTTATTGAAGATGCGCAGATCGGCGCCCAGAACTACGTTCTGGATGTTGCCACCGGTCCCGGCGAGCCGGCCTTAAGCGTAGCGGCTGGGGTAGGTCCTAACGGAAAAGTCGTCGGTGTTGACGCCATTCACGGGATGGTCGCAGCCGCTCGTACTGAGGCCCAACGTCTCGGCCTGAAGAACGCAAAATTTGACGTGGCCTTCGCCGACGATCTGCCCTTTGCCGCCAACACTTTCGACGCAGTGATCAGCCGCTTCGGCGTGATGTTCTTTCCTTCCCCGGTGGACAGCGTCCGCGAAATGTTACGAGTGCTCAAGCCCGGACGAAAGCCGGCTTTTGCAGTCTGGCATTTCGCCGAACGAAATCCCTTCCACTCCGCGTTGTCTCGCGTCATGGATCACTACGTGGATTCACCGCCACTTGAGCCCGACGCTCTCGATGCATTTCGCTTTGCGCCTCGCGGCAAGTTGCTCAAAGTTTTTTCTGAGGCCGGCGTCGCAGCCCCATCCGAACGCCTGCTGCAGTTCAAAATCGAAGCGGCGGCCGTCTCCGCGGAAGACTTCTGGACTCTCCGCCGCGAAATGTCCGAGAAGCTCAGTGAAAAATTTGCAACACTCTCGGAAGCGCAGAAACTCAAAGTGACCCAGGAGATGCTCTCCTCCCTCGCCGAGTATTCCACCTCCAATGGCATGAGCTTCCCCGCCGAAGTTCTAATCGTCAGCGGCTCCAAACCCATCATGCCTAACCCTGATCGTGAATGAAGACTCTGCCGGATTTACTCCCCAAGGGAAGCAAGCTAGTCATCATCGGTTGTAATCCCAGTCCTGTCTCTGCCCGAATTGGATGTTACTACGCCGGTCGCGGTAATCAGTTTTGGTCGCTGCTTCATGAAAGCGGACTCGTACCTGAGCCCCTAAGACCGCTCGATAGTGTGCGTGTAACCGAGTTTGGGATAGGGCTGACAGACCTGGTGAAGCGCCCATCTAAAAGTAGCTCCGACGTATCCACTCGGGAGTTCGCTGCTGGCCGCAAACTCCTTCATCGGAAGCTCAAGAGAATCGGCCCAAGCGTGCTCGTGTTCAATGGCAAAGTTGTCTACGAGCAATTTACAGGGACAAGGTGCCAGTACGGACTACAAAAAGAACGACTCTACGGAGCGTCAGTCTACGTGCTGCCATCAACGAGTCGGCGCAGTGCACGAGCGTCTTATAAACAAAAGCTCCGCCATTTCCGAGGCGTACATAAGTTGCTGCAATTCAAATTGACAGACGTGCCAGAGAACCGCAAATTGAAACCACCCGTAAAGCGAAGTAAAGCTCACAAGATTTGCCGGTAGCTCAATGTAGTCACTGCGGCCAATCGGAAGCGCGCCTGACACACACGGCACTTTGTGAGACCATTCGATTCGAGACAGCGGGAGGGGAAGCATGAAATACATTGCCGTATGGGCCACCGCAGGCTTTCTCGTGGCGAGTGCATGGGCGATTTATTTCTTAGTGGCAACCAAGGGCCAGCTGACCCAACCGATTGTATCCACTCTGATCCAGTTAACCTGCCCCATTGCAATTCTCGGCTCGCACTACCCCGTCAGCGTCTCTTCGACCCTCCTTGCAAACATCGGCACATATGCGTTAATCGGTTTGGTAGTAGAAACCCTGCGTCGGCAATTCAACCACTCAAACTAATTCAAAGATAGTTCGCTGCGTGAGATGATATATACTATCGGTATATATCGCTATTGGAGGTTGCGATGGGCAAAAACGGGATCGCCAAACTGTTCCGCAATGGGCGCAGTCAAGCCGTTCGTCTGCCGCAAGAGTTTCGCTTCGAAGGTGATCAAGTCCGCATTCGGAGACTCGATCATGGCGTCATTTTAGAACCACTGATTTCCGATGCTGCCAAGTGGTTCGATGAAATGGACCGGTTCAATCAGGAACCGTTCATGGGTAAGAGACGCAATCAACCCATCACTCCGCGTCGCAAGATCTTCAAGTGAACTATCTGCTGGATACTAATGCTTGCATCGCGCTGATCAATGGCAATCCGCCCTCGGTCCGTGCCAGGTTTCGCAAGGCGACTGACCTCGGGGACCAAGTATTTGTGTCGTCCATCGCTCTGTTCGAACTCTGGTACGGTGTCGCGAAAAGTTCGCGACGAGATTTTAACAAGAAGCGACTCGAGACTTTTTTTGCGGGCCCTATTCATCCGCTATCCTTTGAGGACCGTGATGCTGAAATCGCTGGCGCGATCCGAGCTGATCTGGAGTCCAAAGGAAAGCCGATTGGCGCATATGACCTTCTGATTGCCGGGCAAGCGATACGAAACAAGCTGACATTGATTACAGCAAATCTCTCAGAATTTGCTCGAATCAAAGAGCTGATCTGGGCAGACTGGGGACGGCCGTAAGAAGCACCAAACCTTTGAGCCGCAATTCAAAAAGACACCTGGGACACCAAACCACAATTTGAATCGCCCCATAAACTTACGTAAGATAAACACATTCCCCGGTAGCTCAATGGTAGAGCGTTCGGCTGTTAACCGAAATGTTGGAAGTTCGAATCTTCCCCGGGGAGCCATTTCTCAAATCCACTGCGGCCACGTCCAGTCTGTGCCCCTCAGGCGGGTTTCGCTTCTGGTTTTTCGGTAACGGACACAGTCTTTTGCTCGCCCTTCTTGCTGATTAAACTCACCGCAGCCTGATATAACTTTGACCGCATCGCATAGCGCTCGTTGGCGCGCGTAATGTAGCGCACCGCAATTTCAACGCCGCCGCTTACCGGCTTTAAGTTAATGGCCGGCGCAGCTGATAACGCTCCTACATTGCGCGACTGCGCGGCATTCTTCCATTCTTTTTCAGCTTCGCCGGCACTCTCCTTGGTGGCTTCGAGCACGGTCTTTTGAATGGCGTCAACGATCGGATACGGACTCTGGCTGGAGTCCACCACCAGCGTAAGTTCATCCCAAAGCCACTGCCCCGAAGTAGAAAAATTAAAGTAGTGGCCCTCAATCGCGAAGTTATTGGTGAACGTCACACGTCGTCCGGTTGGATGCCCCGAGTCCGTCCAGTTGCCCGTTTCTAACAACACCGTATGGAACATCCCCAGCTCGGCCACTTCCCCGGTCACCCCGTTAATTTCCACCCAATCGCCTAAGCGGATTCCATTTTTTCCCATCAGCACAAACCAACCAAAAAAGGCCACGATGAAATCTTTTAGCGCCACCGTAAGACCTGCACCGGCAAGTCCAAGGAAAGTCCCCAACTGGCCTGGCGGCCCGAAAATAACCAGAAGGATCAGGCCCAAAGCAATGATTTGCAGCGCGGTGCTGATAACCGCATGAAGAGTCTCGGCCTGACGCGTGTCCAGTTTCAACCTACCGAGAAGGCTTTTTGACCAGGTGTCGAAAAAAATCCCGATCAGCAAGATCCCAACGATGACCGCCGCGCCTCTCAACCCTTTATTAATTACCGCTCCTTCTTGGGCATCAACCACGTCAATCCATTTTCGATACGTTTCGGCTAAGCGGGTTTGATCCTCAATGCGCTCGTCAAGGTTGGTGAGTGCTTTCACGGCGAAAGAACGGTGTCGTGTAGCGTTGACGACATCAACCGAACTCTCGGAGGGAGGGCTGGCAGGTTTTTCATTGGCGGGCGGCGTAGGCCCACTTGCTAATGCCCCCACAGACGCGCTCTGAGGTTTCTCTGGAACTGTTTGTGACTTCGTGTTGATGCTCGATTGGAGAGCGGCACGCTTCGCTGTGAAGGCGGCTGCCGCCGATTCCGCGTCCTGCTTGGCCTGCAGCATTTTCTTCTTCTTATTGTGCAGTTCCGACCATCGCACATAATGGTGGATCATGCCGTGTAAATCGGGCGGCGTAGAAGTGTTAACGCTTGTGGTGTCCGCGACTTTCGATGCCTCCTCGTGCTCCTTAATCAACTCCTCAATCCGGCTTTGAGCTTCGCCACCGGCTTCGTCTAATTCTTGCTTCGCGTTGTCGACCTCATCCTGATCGAGCTCTACCTGGACTTTTGCTTGTTGCAATTGACCATCTAGGCTGTCCTTTTTAGCGCCACTCGCCTTTGCCAACGCCGCGGTAAGCTGGTCGACTCGTGCCTTATCTCTGTCGAGAGCATTCTCTGCGTTTTGCAATCTGCCTTGGATCTGTTTCGCTTCGGCGCTCAATACTGCGGGATGCTCTCGGGCGTCCGACACCCCTGCCGCAAATGCCAGGTCCATCTCCCGATCGCCCAGCCGCAGCGCCTCCTGCGCCAACGGCAATTCGTCCGCGCTGGTCGGCATTTGCACCAACGAACGGGCGGCATCCAGAGAACTCTGATCAATTGCCGGCCCATGTGCCGTTTGAGATTGGTCGACTCTCGTGCTTGTCTGCGATGTCGTTATCGACCCGCCAGTGCGAAACAATCCGTAGGCGATGGCTCCCAGCAACAGGACCAGGATGATCGTTGCAATTTGTTTCGTCGTCTTCATTCGCCTATGCTCTCCCCCGCCTTAAGCCACCTTATAAGCAAATGTTAGGCGATCCGCTTCAAATTGATTCGCGCGACGCGCAATGGTCATGGGTGCCTCGGACCGCCGCCCGGATAATTTACGACTTTAGAGCGTGTTTACGTCACACATTCGCCCCGACCCTGCTCGCATTTGTTCCTTGGATTGAAAGGCGCCACCCTTCGCGCCGCTCTGGCAACCAACATCGCAGAACCACAATATCGTTTTTCTAAACCCTCTCTTATGGCATCATCATGCGCCGTGAGATTTATTAGCCAGCACGTGCTTTTGCGTTTATATTTCTGGCGTGCCAGCAACTTGCATTTCGCTGCCGCTCAGGCCTAAGTACCCACCAAAAATGCACACGGAGGCCACCTGATGGTAAATGTGAGCAGCAACCCCGGAGAAGTCGCGCGGTCCTATTCACCCGCCCCAGCCTCCACCAACGTCGCTGCCATGGCCATGGTTACCGCCCTTTTCTTCTTCTGGGGATTCGTAACTGTTCTGAACGACATTCTCGTCCCGCATCTGAAATCCATTTTCGATTTGAACTACGCCAAAGTAATGCTCATTCAGTTTGCATTCTTCTCCGCGTATTTTATTTTTTCCATTCCCTCCGCAAAACTCGTAGACGCCATTGGATACAAAAAGACCATGGTCACGGGTCTTTTCACCATGGGCGCAGGTGCGCTGCTCTTCATCCCGGCCGCCAGTGCCGCGTCATTTCCACTTTTTCTGGTAGCGCTTATGACTCTCGCTGCGGGCATCACCGCATTGCAGGTAGCTGCAAATCCCTACGTCGCTGTTCTGGGGCCGCCGGAAACCGCTTCCAGCAGATTAAATCTCACCCAGGCCTTCAATTCTTTGGGCACCACCATTGGCCCGTACGTTGGCGGCCTCTTGATCTTGAATGCTAACTTCAAGGGCACCGGTGAGACTCGCCAAATGTCCGCCGACGTTTTACAGGCCTATCGCGTTCAGGAAGCCTCCTCTGTAAAGCTTCCGTATCTCGTTATCGGGCTGGCGCTGATCATTTTTGGCATCGTGATAGCCATGTTCAAGTTGCCAGCTATCCCTGGCGCTGTTCGCCACAGCGCTTCCGGCGTGAAAGCAAGCTTGTGGAAGTATCGTCAACTGGTCTTCGGGACGATCGGCATTTTCGTATACGTGGGTGCGGAAGTTTCCATCGGCAGCTTTCTGATCAATTATTTCGGTCAGCCCGAGATCGGAAGTCTGCCGGAATTCGCCGCCGCCAAGTACGTCACTTATTACTGGGGCGGCGCGATGGTTGGCCGCTTCATCGGCTCAGCTATCCTTCAGAAAGTAAAAACGGGCACCGTGCTCGCCGTTGCCGCCATCACTGCCTGCTCCCTGGTTTGCATCTCCATGCTGACCACCGGCCACGTTGCCATGTGGAGCATCATTGCGGTAGGTCTCTTCAATTCCATTATGTTCCCCAGTATTTTTACGCTTGGAATTGCTGAGCTTGGCCCACTGACCGGCGACGGCTCCGGAATGTTGGTGATGGCCATCGTAGGCGGCGCGATTTTGCCGGTCCTGGAGGGCGCGCTCGCCGATCGCATCGGCATCCACCACGCCTTTATCATCCCCGCGATTTGCTACCTTTATATTCTGTACTACGCACTGTGGGGCTCGCGGCCGACTCCTGTCGTCGTTGACCCCATGCCTGTTGCCCAGTGACTGCTACTTTTTAGTGAGTGACCCGTCAAAAATAATCGTTAATGGCGACCAGCAACCAAAATAATTATCTAATCGGCGTGGATATTGGTGGAACTAAGGTAGCCGCCGGTTTTGTCAACCAGGCCGGCGAAATTACTCACGTCACTCGTGTTCCCATGGTGAGCGACCGTGACGCCGCAGCAGGCCTTAACTCCGTAATCGAGGCTATCGATTCTCTCTTGTCCAAAGCTCAACAAAACCATTGGACCATTCGCGCCATCGGCATTTGCGCTCCGGGTCCTCTCGACCCCAACACCGGCGTGGTCATCAATCCGCCCAACCTTCCTTGTTGGCGAAATTTTCCTCTCGCCGCGGAAATTTCAAAGCGCTATCACCTTCCTGTAAAAATCGAAAATGACGCCAACGCCGCCGCTTTGGCAGAGGTTCTGTGGGGCGCGGGCAAAGGTCATTCAAAAGTTTTCTACATCTCCATCGGCACCGGAATCGGCACAGGTTTGATCTTGGATGGCCACATTTACAACGGCCGAACTGGCGCTGCCACCGAGGGCGGCCACGTCAGCATCGATTATCGCGGCCCGGTATGCGGCTGCGGAAAACGCGGATGCATCGAAGTCTTCATCTCGGGAACCGCCATCGCCAAACGTGCTCAAGCAAAATTAGAAGCCGCCAACTTGCCGCACTCGCCGATGCTCGATTTGGCCGGCGGCAAAATCGCCGCAGTCACTACTGAGTTCGTGAACCAAGCACACCCAGCCGGGGATCCCATCGCCACAGCTACACTGCTCGAAACTGTTGAACTCTTGGCCGTGTACTTGGGCAACACCATCGATCTGTTGGAGCCCGACGTAATCGTGGTCGGCGGCGGAGTCGCCGCCGTGCTGCAGCCTTTCTTTGATGAACTTCGCGCGCGCATCCCCAGTTGGTGCATCAATTCTCGCTGCCGCGAAATCCCTCTGCTCTCAGCTCACTACGGCGCCAACTCCGGTATCGCCGGCGGAGCCGCCCTGTGCAACTGAACCGCTCGAAGATATTTCTGCCCTCTTCTTGCCGAAATACCCCGGCTGAGCAGCCGAGTCACATCGGCTTGTAATCTGCGGACAATCGAGCCCCGAAATGCTTCCCCACCAGTGCGGCTACGCGTGCAACCGCGTCGTGAAGAGACTCGGTATCGCCCCGATGGTGGCCGGTCAACACCACCAACACGATTGGCTGACCCTTGACGAACTGGATGCCGGCGTCGTTTGCGATGAAGGGCTGCCCATCTCCCGTTTTGTGTGCGATGACTACATCGCGCAGATATTTTGGAAAGCGGTTGTTTACTTGCTGTTTTTCCAAGGTGGACAGCATCCATTCGCTGGCAGCCGCCGAAACGAGTTTTTTCTGCTGAATCATTTCAAAGAGGTGCCCAAGCTCGCGCGCGGTACTGTGCCCAAAATAAATGCCTGCGTTGTAGATGGTTTCACCAAACGCGTGTTGCACCTGGTTGTCCGGATACTTGTCGAATAGAAATTGCAGGGTTTTATTTCCTGGAGCATTCGCGTAACTCGCGTCCATAGAGCTAAGCCATTTGCGATCCCAGTCCAGATCGGAGTATTCGATGGAGGTTTTGGCCAGTCCGAGCTCATGCATAAAGTTGGTTACGCTTGGACGAGTAACTTTGTCGGCAAGCAAATCTGTGGCCTCGTTGTCGCTGATAATTATCATCAAGGTGAGGAGGTCCCGAATCGTGGGTGTCAATCCCGGTTGTAGGGTATACAAAACTCCAGACGGCAATCGTTGATCGCCTGGTTTCAATTCGACTCGCTGGTCCAGCGAAAATTTCCCCGCCTCCGCCTGTCGAAAAACTTCCGCCATAATGGCAACTTTGATCACGCTGAAAGTCTCATATGTGGTGTCCGCGTCGATGGTGATTTCCTCTCCCGTTTTTAGATTCTTCATATACACCGCCATGTTTCCGGGGAATGCTTGGCGGATATTCCGTATTTGTGTTTGCAGTACCTCTATTCCGTGATCGCCTGCGGGTTGAGATTGGGCGTAAACCGGAAAATTCACAAATGCCAATATCGACGCCATTGCCGTCATGCGGATTCCTGATCTCATTGAGTCTCCCGTAAATTGTCGCCAGTGAATTGCAGAGCGTTGCATCCTTTTATTACAAAGAATCAAATGATGCCGTCTTTACATCGCGATTTACAAACGATACAGTCCCTTTGCCTGATTCCAAAATTTCCGGAGAATGCCATCCCTGTGAAGAAACCTACGTCCCGGTCCGCGAATCGATGTTTGGTTGTTTTTTGCATGATCGGATTATTCGTCCTGGCATGGACCGCGACTGCTCCACGCATTGTCAGTGCACCTCCTGCCGCAAAAATCTTCGGCTTTTCACCGCAACATGCCGCGGAACAGGCCGCTCTTGAAGGCCAGCTGAAAAAATCTATCTCCACCGATGAAATTCGCAAACTGCATCGCTATTTCACCTCCATCCCACATCCCGCAGGCTCCATTCACGGTCGCGAAGTCGCCGAGTACATTGCCGAACAATGGAAAAAGCAAGGTCTCGAAGACGTAGTCATCCGCAAGTATGACGTTCTCGGAACCAGGCCCGTCTCTACCAGTCTCGAAATGGTCGCGCCCACTCACTACCAAGCTCTCCTCCGCGAAGCTCCATACGACGTCGACCCCGACACAAAAAACCCCGAAGTCGCCAACGCCTGGCTGGGTTATTCCGAAAGTGGAGACCTTACCGCTCCCGTTGTTTATGCCCACAGCGGAAATCCCGAAGACTACGAGTTACTGCGCAAGAACGGCATCGACGTAAGAGGGAAAATTGTTCTCGTCCGTTATTCAAATCCATACAGCTATCGTGGATTCAAAGCCCTCACTGCGGAAAAAAATGGCGCCGCAGCCTTGCTGATTTATTCCGATCCCGCCGAAGACGGGTACGTAAAGGGTAAAGTCTTCCCCGACGGCCCCTGGGGCCCTGAAACGCACATTCAGCGTGGCGCAATTACTTACGACTTCATCGTTCCTGGCGATCCACTCACCCCCGGTTGGGCTTCGGTGCCCGGCGCGAAGCGCATTCCGGAAAGTGAAGCTCGCTCGCTGCCTCACATTGTCGCGCTCCCGCTCTCCTGGCACGACGCCAAGCCGCTGTTAGAAAATATGAATGGCCCAACCGCGCCAAAAGATTGGCAGGGTGGATTGCCGATCACCTACCGTCTCACCGGAGCCGTGCAAGCTCACCTCAAAGTGCAAATGGACAATTCCATTCAGCCTTATTTCGTCGTCGAAGCACGCATCCACGGCGCGCAATTCCCCGACGTATGGGTGCTTCTCGGAAATCATCACGACGCGTGGGAATACGGCGGCGTCGATCCCAGCAGCGGCACCGCGTCCATGATGGAACTGACCCGCGCCTTCGGAACCATATTGAAAAATGGTTTTCGCCCCAAGCACACCCTCATTTTCTGCAGTTGGGACGGCGAAGAAATAGGATTGACCGGCTCGACCGAGTGGGGCGAACAGTTCGCGGATGACTTACGAAAAAAATTAGTCGCTTATATCAACGTGGATTCCTCAGCATCCGGACCGAACTTCGAAGGTGGCGCGGTCGGTTCGCTCGCCCCCATGCTGGTGGAGACCAGCTATTCCATTGCCGACCCCAGCGGAACGAGCCTGCATGACGCCTGGATTAAATCCAGCGCTGCGTCACGAAAACACGACAAACACACTCAGCCGCCCAAGGACGAAAATTTAGTAAATACCCGCCTTGGCAGCGGTTCCGACCACACCGTCTTTCTAAATTTCCTCGGCCGCCCGGTCATCACCCTGCAATTCGAGGGACCCTACGGTGTATATCATTCCATGTACGACAATTTTTATTGGATGAATCACTTTGGCGACCCAGGCTACAAATATCACGCCACCATGTCCGCATTGTGGGGAGTCACCGCACTAAGATTAGCGCAGGCGGATATCCTGCCTTTCGATTTTGCATTTTACGGACGCACGCTAAACGGTTTTATCGACGATCTAAAGAAGAATCCCCGCTACGATGCGAACAAAATCAATCTCGATAATTTACAAAAAAGCGCCGCAGCCTTCGAAGCCGCCGGCAAAAACATAAAGACACTTCTGGACCGCAGCGTTGCCTCCGGTGAACTAGACCCGCAAACCGCTGAGCGTTTCAACCAATCCATACTACAGGTCGAAAGTAACTGGCTGAATCCCGACGGCATCCCCGGCCGCCCGTGGTTCAAGCATTTGCTCTATTGCGCGCGTTACACCTACGCGCACCTGGAGCTTCCCGGTTTGACCGAGGCCGTCGAATCGGAAAAGTGGGATGAGGCACAGCGCCAGTCGGAAATTCTAGCTAAAGCCATTGACACCAATACCACTCTTCTGCAACAGATGGAAACGAACTTAAGCAATAAACACGTCGAGAAATGTGGCGCCGTTTCTTGCAACTATCCTTTCGACGAGCCAGGGAAAGACAATGCGGTCTCGCTTTCCAGAACTATACGGTGCTCATGCGTTGGGGCCTTATGTTTTATTGTGGATTCTTACGGTTGCCACGGCGCTGCCGAGCGTCACGAGTACGGAAAATAAAACGTCGAACCAATGGATTGCCACTTGGATCACTGCCAACCAAGACCTCTCAAATCCTCAAATGATCCTGGTTTCAAATACCTTTCACGACCTTACCGAATTCAACAATCAAACCATTCGCGAAATTATCCACACCACCAGTGCTGGCCATGCTGTTCGAATTCGGCTCGATAATACTTTTGGCACACACCCCGTCACTTTCGACGCTGTGTATATCGGAAAGCAGAAACAGGGTGCATCGCTACAAGCCGGATCGAACCAAACCGTAACATTTGGCGGAGCAAAAGCCGTCACCATTCCCGAAGGCAGCGAAGCGCTTAGCGACGAGATTCCGCTCGCAGTTGACGCACAGCAAAATCTGGCCATTAGTCTGTACACCTCGAAGGCCACTGGTCCAGCCACAGTGCACCGCTCCGCTTTTCAAACCAACTACATCTCGGATGCCGGCAACTTTGCCGCTGAAGAAAACGCCCAGCCTTTCAGGAAAACCACCGGTTCATGGTTTTTTCTGAAAGAGGTGGACGTGCTCGCATCCAAAGAAGCCGCTGGTGCGATCGTAGCGTTGGGCGATTCCATCACCGATGGGTCTTCTTCCCGCAACGACGCCTACGACCGCTGGACGGACGTTCTTGCTCGCCGCCTCAACACAAATCACCGACCTCAAACCTTCTCGGTGCTAAACGCCGGCATCGGCGGCAATCGCGTGCTAAGCCGTTCGCCGTGCTTTGGAGAAAACGCGCTCGCCAGACTCAATCGCGATGTTTTTGCTACCGCAGGCGTACGCGCGGTGATTCTCTTCGAGGGCACCAACGATATTGGGCAGCCGGACACGCCGGTTGACTCGAAATTCGCCGCATGTTTGGCCAGGACTCACATTTCCGCCGACGATTTGATCGCCGGTTACAAACAAATCATTACCCAAGCCCACGCGCGTCACTTGAAAATCTTTGGCGCCACCATTCTTCCCTTTCAGGGCTTCAGAGGTTGGACGGAGAAAGGCGAAGTGGTTCGCAGCGTTGCAAATCGCTGGATCCTGGAATCACATGCCTTCGACGGAGCGATCGACTTCGCGTCAGCATTAGCTGACTCCTCCAACTCCGCCCGGCTCGCCAAGCAATACGACAGCGGCGATCACCTACATCCCAGTTCTGCTGGACATGAAGCCATGGCGCGAACCATAGACTTAAAACTGTTCTATGAGTTACGCTGAATTCACAAATCGTTGTTTATCTCTTCAGAGAAGCCGCAATTCTGAGCACTGTTGGATCCGTCTCGATCTCTTCAAGTTTTTTCGGCAGAGGAATACTCCAGTTCGCACGAACATCTTCTCGAGCCCCCGGCAAGTTCGGCCTTTTGTCCGTACCCACCCCATCTTCCATAGACGCCAGTGTAATTACCGCCGGCGATCGCGCCAGCGCCTCGTGCGTTTTAACAATTACATCAGAAATGTGCTCGTGATCATGCACGTTAGTCGCACGCCTGAGATACCAGCGCATTTTGTCAGAGTTTTCTCTGCTGGGTTCCAGCCCCAACCCCGTCTGTTCATCAAAATCAGCTCCCGACCATATTCCCGCGATAGTCGGCAAATCGTGCGTGGACACCGCCGCTACCGCCAGCTTGGGATAATGCTCCGGCTGCTTTTCCTCGAACCATAGCAGACGGTAAGAGAGCACCGCATACTCCGCAAGTTTTTCCCGCACACCTTCGTCCACGGTTCCTAAATCTTCGCCCACAATAAAGGTCTCGGCTCGCGCGCTTTCCAGCGCAAGAATCGAAAGCATCTCGTCCGCGTTGTAACGAACATAAGTTCCATGCGCGCTCGGCTCGCCAACTGCAATCCAGAACAACCGGAATAATCCCATCACGTGATCGATGCGCAGTCCTCGCGCATAACGCAGCGCGGTCCGCACCGTTTGGATAAATGGCTCGTACCAGGAAGCCCGCAATTTGTGTGGCACGAATGGCGGCAGTCCCCAATCTTGTCCGTTCGAGTTAAATAAATCGGGAGGCGCTCCCACGCTTACATCTTTCGCAAAAACGTCTTGCCACATCCAGGCGTCCGCTCCGTCTGGAGCAACTCCCACCGGAAGGTCCTGCATAATATTTCCCGCTGACGAAGCCGCTTTTAATTGTTCGTCGAGCAAATATTGCAGCCACTTATGAAACCGGATGCGGTCGCCGAATTCCACAATCAAAGCCAATACCGCCGGGCTATCCGGCGAACGATATTGCTGCGGCCACGCCCGCCAGTTCGCACCGAATTGTTCGGCAAGAACACAAAAACTGGCAAAGAGCTGCAGACTGCGCCCGCGGCTTCGTTCGAAATCGCTAAACGAAGTTTTGTTGCGTATCTGAGACCAGAGTTTTTCGAGCGCGCGCATTTTCAAACGATAAATCGCGTCGCGGTCAATCAACGGCACGTCGTTCAGTGCGCGCCCCTCTTCGCGTAGTTTTTCCAGTTCTGGCAGTGCTTCTCTCGCGTCGACAATTCCTTCGATACACAAATAGAGCGGATTTAAAAATAACCTGCTGCTTGGATAGTAGGGACTCGCTTGCTGGGGCAACACCGGGGCCGTTGCGCACAGCGGATTCACCATAACTACTCCGGCTCCCAATTCAGCAGACCATTCGCAAATACGGCGCAAATCTTCCAGATCGCCGATTCCCCAACTGCTTTCCGAACGCACTGAATAAAGTTGCAGCGCCCAGCCCCAGGTGTGCAGGTCCGAGGGAAGAAAACAGCGCGGTGGCGTTACGATCAACCGTGATTCACGGCCATCACGATCGAAAATGGAATGGTAACCAAGAGGCAAGTCACGTGGCAGTTTACCGTTCGCGCGTAAGTGAGTGCCGTCTTCTAATTGCAACTCGCAGGACTCTGAAATGTTTACATCTGCGCCTTGACGGCAGACCAGCAGTGCCGCATCGCCAGGGCCTTCTTGTCCCGCGTGCATGGCCGTCAAAAATTTATTTTTGGTTGCTTCTGAAACCTCGTGCCACTGCCCGGACTCGTCCCGATATTTTTCGTCGATCCCCCAGGCGTTGGAATTTGGCACGCATACTCCGGGCTGCGTTTGTTCCCGCATGGCTATATTACCCGCGACTCGCAACCCCAAGCATAGAAGCCTTTGCTTGCTCACGGCAATACAGCTTAACCGTCATCTGCGGCAGCGGTTACCGGACCGGTCAAAAATGCTACTCATGCGTTTTTATCGCGATGTGCGGAGTGGCTCCTTGCGATCTTTTCTTCACCGGGCGTTCTGCGAGCGGCTCTTGGATGCTATCAGAAGGTTCTAAGAGTCAAGACTTTGGCAGTCGAAGGGTGCTTCTACCAGTAGTGTTTAGCTATACATAAACAGCGTGTAATCTGTTAGATACCGAGCGTCGCGGTCTAACATATTTGTTAGCATTTAAAACGAATTACTTCGAGTCCTTTTCCTGCATGTGCATGTGTTGGTGCTCTTCTTGTTCCTTTTTATAGACTTCGGGAATACCCAAGCTGCCTTTGGGCGGCAGGTGGCGCATGAAATTTACAAGGGTCCACATCTCTTTGTCGTCCAGGATCCCTTTCCACGAAGGCATTCCGGAAGGATTGATGCCATTTTCAATAATCCATTTTAACTGCCCGTCTTTGTACTCCTGCACATCCGATGAACTCAAAGAGGGAATCGGCGGCGCCATTTTCTGCGCAAACGGCACTCCAGTGGCTTCACCGTCCAGGCCATGGCAGATGCCGCAGTGATGCCCAAAATGTTTTTGTCCGTCCGCGAGATTTTCCGGCGTCACTGGAATGGGGTTGGGAGTATTTTTTCCGCCAACGGTGATCTTGTGTTTCACGTCCTTGGCCATTTCACTTTCCATCGCTCCGGGTTTGCTAACACGGCAGCCCGAAAAAATAAGCATGCAGCCGATAACCATCGTGATCCTGGTTGCGTTCATGAATGTGCCTTTGTTTCTTTCATGAAGTTCCCTCGATCCAAATCGCCTTCAGCGTGTGGTCTCGCTGATGACAATTTTGTACTTACCACGGTGACCTCTATCGCACGCTTTACGTCTGCTGGTTAAGATCTGCTTAATGGCCGATCGTTGCTAGCGCCTTATCGATGGCCGCCGTGACCTGCGGTGAGTCTGGTGTTACATCCGGCTCAAAGCGAGTAATGACCCGGCCGTCGGGGCCGATCAGAAACTTCGTGAAATTCCATTTAATGTCGCCGCCAGTTTGCGGATTGGCGGATTTGTCCGTCAAAAATTGATACAGCGGATCTTTATCGTCGCCCTTCACCGAAACCTTCGACATCATCGGAAAACTCACGTGATACTTCGTGGTGCAGAATGTTTTGATTTCCTGATTCGATCCCGGTTCCTGCCCGCCAAAATTATTTGCCGGAATACCCACGATCACAAAGCCTCGATCTTTGTATTTTTCATAAACCGTTTCCAGCGCCGAATATTGTGGCGTGAAACCGCAACGGCTGGCCACATTCACGAGCATCACAACTTTTCCCTTGTACGCTGCCAGCGGCGCCGACTGGCCGTCGATGGAATTCATAGTAAATTCGTACACCGTCTTATCCGCGGCCATCACGCTAGCCCCCAAAAGAAAAATGCAACAAAGCAACTTAATCATATTTCCTCCATCTATGTTTTTACTCCGTTGCGCGCGTACCCGCAAATGCTTACACCGTTCTGCTGGCTTATCGGCTGAATTTTCCGTCAATCGGTTATTGAGCGAAGGCTGCCCCTGTTATAGACTCCGCAGGCCACTCGTTTATTCCATGCAGTCTGCACAAAAGGGGGTGCGATGCTGGCGGCAGCAATCGTGACGGTAACGCATCGCATTCTCGCTCTCACCGACCTGGTAATCATAGGAATTTATTTCGCTATTATTTTTGGCATCGGTTTTTATTTTGCAAAAAAGGGCCGAACCTCCGAGGATTATTTTTTGGCCAGCCGCAATATCGGTTGGTTCGCCATCGGCGCTTCACTTTTTGTTTCTAATATTTCCACCGAACACTTTATAGGCCTCGCGGGATCCGGCGCCACCTCGGGCCTCGCCGTCGGCGATTTCGAGTGGCTGGCCTGCATGATGCTCCTCCTGCTCGGCTGGGTGTTCGTGCCGTTTTATTTGCGCTCCAATGTTTTCACCATGCCGGAATTTCTGGAGCGCCGCTTCAATCGCAATTGTGCAAACTATCTCGCCACTATTTCTGTCATTGCGTATATCTTCACAAAAATTTCCGTCCATCTTTATGCCGCGGGCATTGTGCTTGAACGCGTGGTCGGTTGGAATCAGTGGACAGCGGCAATTATTTTGGTGATCGCTACCGGCGTCTACACCATCGCCGGCGGTCTCGCCGCGGTGATCTACACGGATCTAGTGCAGACCCTGATTCTCCTTGCAGGCGCGATCGCGCTCACCTTAATTGGCTTGGACAAAGTTGGCGGATTTGCCGGCTTGCGCGCCGCGCTGCCCGCCAGTTTTTTCCATATGATCAAGCCCGCTTCCGATCCGGAATTTCCCTGGACCGGTATCGTGTTTGGCGCGCCTATTCTGGGCATCTGGTATTGGTGCACCGACCAGGTAATTGTGCAGCGCGTTTTATCCGCACGAGACGAAGGCCACGCCAAGGCCGGCACAATTTTTGCCGGCTTCCTGAAGGTTCTTCCGGTATTCCTGCTCGTGCTGCCGGGTTTGATTTGCTATGCGCTGTATCCACAATTGTTCACCCTGGTGGACGGCAAAGTCACCAACGGAGACATCGCATTTCCTACCCTGGTGATCAATCTTTTGCCGACCGGTCTGGTGGGATTGTTGATCGCGGCCTTGCTGGCCGCGTTGATGGGCGCCATGAGTTCTGTTTTTAATTCCGCTTCCACCATGGTCACGCTCGATTTTTATAAAAAGCTCCGGCCCACCGCGAGCGAAAAGCAATTGGTGAACTTCGGGCGCATCGCTACCGGCGCCATGGTGCTGCTGGGACTTTTGTGGGTGCCCTTCATTCATTTGCTCAGCGCGCAACTGTACATTTATTTACAAAGCGTGCAGGCATACATCAGTCCGCCGATCGCGGTGTGTTTCATATTTGGGATTCTGTGGCCGCGGCTGAATGGCGAAGGCGCGATCAGTTCGCTGCTGGTGGGTTTTGTTTTGGGTGCGGTGCGTTTTATTTCTGAAGTGCTGGACAAAACCAGGCATTACAGCTCACCAACGTGGCGCTGGCTGGTGGACATGAATTTTCTTCATTATGCGGTGCTCATGTTTGTGGTGTGCGCCATCGTGCTGATCGCGGTGAGCATGATGTATCCCGCGCCAGAGCGAAAGAAGATCGCGGGTTTAACTTTTGCAACGGTAGGGGACAAACTGGATACCACCGATCTGAAGGAAACGCCGCATCTGAAGCGCGAGACCCCCGCGGAACATCGAGTCAACCTGGCGTTTACGCTGGTGCTGATCGCCACGGTGTTTGGTTTATGGATTTATTTCCACTGATACTGCGACCCAAAAAATGAGATCAACATCCATTGTTGCGATGCGGCCTAACGTCACGCAGGAAGATGCCATTCGCGAATTTTCGAGTCGCGGGCTTTCCTCGATGTACTGGAGAATGACCGCTGGCCGTTTGCAGCGAATCGCAGAAGCGTATGTGCCTTATCAATTCTACGAAGTCAGTTATGTAATGGCGCGAGCGCCGCAGCCGCGCTTGTTCGCGATGGATGTGGTAGACGGTTCACTCGATCTGTTTGAGTTTCCGCAATTACCGGGCCGTCAGCAATTGGTAACGATGGATACGCGCAACCGCGTCGAGCCATCACTATCAGTGGGCGCTGCCGATGAGTTGATGCGCGAAAAGGCGCTGCGGATTGTTTTTCAACAAGGTTTTTTCAAGGTCCGCGAGGCCTCGTTGCACTTTTCCCGCAATCCGGACATCGTGCATCTTCCTTATTGGCTCGGCTTTTACGCCAGCGGCGGAATTGTGCGTTGCCGGGTAATGGACGCGGTCCGCCGCCGCGTTGAAGGCGCCAAGGCATCGGCATTTTTTGAACAGTGGTTAACTGCTTGAAACATACCGCCGAGCAAACGATAAAATTCATTCCGCCTGCGGATCTACTTTCTTCTGGAGAGCTTTCTATGCCAGCCTTCGCGCGACGCATCTTGGTGGGAGTTTTGTTTTGCGCGATGCTTGGCGCGGGAAACTTCGCGCAGGGCTGGCATCATCTCGGCAATGTCCAACACGTAGAAGTGTTAACGGATGGCGCAGAACTGACTGCCGGCGCCGCAAAAGTTCGTATTACTGCGTTTCGTGATGGGGTTGTGCGCGTGCGAGTCGCGCCCCAAGGAAAATTTCCTGAGGACTTTTCCTGGGCGGTGATTCAGTCGCCGCAACCTCCCGCGGTAAAAGTTCAAGACGGATCGAAAGAAGTACGTATCACCGCGGGCGACGTGAATGTCATTGTGAGCAAGTCGCCGCTGCTGATCAATTTTGTGGATTCAACCGGCGCCGCGATTCTCGAGGACCAACCGACGCTACCAATGGCATGGGATGGCGACAGCGTGCACATCTGGAAGCGCATGCCCGCGGATGAAAATTACTTTGGCCTGGGTGACAAGGCCGGCCGCATGAATCGCCGGAACCGTTCGTTTACCATGTGGAACACCGATGAGTTTGGCTGGCAGGAGTCCAGCGATCCTTTATACAAAACGATTCCGTTTTTTATCGGAATGCGCAACGGCGCGGCGTACGGGTTGTTTTTCGATAACACCTACCGTAGCAGTTTCGATTTCGGAAAAGAATCGGCTGATTATTTTTCGTTCGGAGCCGTGGGCGGGGAGCTGAATTATTATTTTTTCTCCGGCCCGGAGCCTAAAAAGATTATTGCGAATTATACCGCGCTGGTGGGACGCGCTTCTTTGCCTCCATTTTGGACCCTGGGATTTCAGCAAAGCCGCTATAGCTATTACCCGGAAGCACGCGGGCGCGAGATTGTCGCGACTTACCGGCAAAAGAAAATCCCGCTGGACGCAATTTATTTTGACATCGATTATCAACAGGGATATGCGCCGTTCACGGTAAACCGGCAATACTTTCCGACGTTTGAAAAAATGATTTCTGATTTCCGCTCGCAGGGCGTGCGCACCGTGCTGATCACCGACCTGCACATCAAGAAGAATCCGAATCCAGCGTACAGGCCGTACGCGACAGGGATGCAACGGGACATGTTCGTCAAAAATCCCGACGGCAGCGTTTTCGTCGGTCCGGTGTGGCCGGGCGACAGCGTATTCCCTGATTTTACACTGACGAAAGTTCGGGACTGGTGGGGCGAACAATATAAAGATTTTGTGGGCATGGGCGCGGCCGGATTCTGGAACGACATGAACGAGCCGTCGGTGTTTCAGCGCGCGGACAAGACTATGCCACTAGATACGCGGCACCGCGTGGATGATGGAACGACGCGCGACCACCGCGCCATTCATAATGTGTATGGGATGGAAAACGTGCGCGCCACCTTTGACGGCTTGCGTAAATTGCAGCCAGATGAGCGGCCTTTTGTATTAACGCGGGCGGCGTATTCCGGAACGCAGCGATACGCGGCGACGTGGACGGGAGACAACAGCAGCACCTGGAACCATTTGTCGATGAGCACGCCGATGCTGTTGAGCATGGGAATTAGCGGGTATTCATTGGTGGGCGACGACATCGGCGGATTCGCGGGAACGCCGCCTGCCGATTTGTTGACGCGCTGGATCGAAGTGGGGGCGTTCAATCCCATTTATCGCGACCACACCGCGAAGGGCACGGCCGATCAGGAACCGTGGGTACACGGACCGGAGCAAGAAATGATTCGCCGACACTACATCGAGTTGCGCTATCAGTTGCTGCCTTATATTTATACCGGCATCGAAGAGATGACGCGCAGCGGGATACCGTTCATGCGGCCGTTGTTTGTGGAGTATCCGCAAGCAAAGATGGAAGGCGACGATCACAATTTTCTGTTTGGGCGTGATTTATTTGTAGCTCCCGTCGATACGGAAATGTTGGACGCCAAGGATTTTCATCTGCCTCCGGGCGATTGGTACGATTTTTGGACGAGCACGAAAGTAGCGGGCCCGTCTGCGCATCTGGTGTTGCATCCGCAATTGGATGAACTGCCGCTGTACGTTCGCGCGGGAGCGATTGTGCCGATGCAGGCGGTGGTGCAGAGCACGTCGGACACTCCGAGCGGCGGGTTGAAGCTGCGCGTATATCCTGGCGACGATTGCCGCGGGTCGCTGTACATGGACGATGGACATTCCTACGCATATCAAAAAAATGAATTTCTGCGCATTCAATATAGTTGTCAGGTGGCCGGGAATTCCGTGACGGTGAGCAACAAAGTCGAGAACGGCACATTTCAACCGTGGTGGAAGAGCGCCGATGTCACGGTGTACGGAGTTGCGTCAGCGCCGAAACAAGTACGAATCGGGAATCAGGATACGAGGGATTTTCGCTACGACAATCAAATGCACGCGGTCATATTGACGGTGCCGGGCGCGGCTAGAGAGTGGTCGCTGCAGGTAAATTATTGACGCGCGGAAATGTAAAATGTCGGCGCGCCGACATTTAAAGTAATACTTTAATTATTCAGTGACTATAACGTTTCAGTAATATTGCCGGCGTTCGAATGGGGCGCGTTCGAATGGCTTCAGAAATTGTCGGCGGCGCGTTCGAACGACCAAGCTCCATTCCCATTTCTGCCGGGATTAATCCAGTAGAAAAATCGTAAGCGATTGAGGCGGCATCGCCAATTCCAACTGGCTGTCGGCGATTCTTCCACGCGCTTCGCCGAGCAGGGTCGTAAGTCCGGCAGCGTCCTGCACCGGGGTATCTTTCAAAGGGATTTTAAGCTGACGAGATTCTTTGGAGTTGTTGAACGCGACGATTACTTTTTCTTCCTCGGAATCACGCTCAAAAATGTAAGAGGAATCATCGGAGGCCAGGTGCCATAGGTGGCCCTGCGCAAGTGCGGGGTGTTCGCGGCGCAAACGCAACAAAGTCTGGACGTACGAGAATATTTTTTGTTGTGGTGGTGTGCGGCCATCGGCGGTGAAGGCGTTATTGGAATCGTCGCTCCAGCCGCCGGGAAAATCGTGGCGATTGTCCGGATCGGCGCCGCCGGACATTCCAATCTCATCGCCGTAATAGAGCTGTGGAATTCCGCGCAGGGTGAGCGTCAAACCGTAGGCCAGCTGCAGAGTTTTTAATCCTTCATCCTGAGAATGCCCTGTGGGGTCCGCGGCGGCGCTGGCGAGACGCACAACGTCGTGATTGCCAAAGAAGGTGACGAGCGAATCGGGGCGGTTGTACAGGGAATCGTGACGCAGGATCTCGGCAATTTGCCCTGCCGGCGCTTTGTGCTGTAACACGTCGCGTAGAGTGAAGTACAAGGGAAAATCGAAGAGCGTAGTAACGCCAGAATCGATGCCGTCGTAGCGTCTTTGTCCACCCATGAAAAATGAAGTGACGCTGGGATCGGGATGAAACACTTCGCCGACGGTGGTGAGGTTGGGATACAGGCGGCGTAATGCGAGATGCCAGGCGGCCCAGAACCTGCGCGGCACGTATGGAAATGTATCGAGGCGGTATCCATCGAGCCCGGTCGTTTCCGCCCACCAGATACTGTTCTGGAAAAGATATTGCGTCACGACAGGATTTTCGGTGTTGAGGTCGGGCAATACATTGACAAACCAGCCTTGGTTAAGATTTTTTGAAAGACGCGCAGGCGCGTGTGGGTCCACGAGCGCTTCAAAGGAATCGTTCGTGGACGACTGATTGTTTTTTCCGTAGAAAGCTCTATCAAGCGGCGTGTCGGAATTGGTATGTTGCGCGGATGTTCCGTGAAACCAATCGGGCAAGGGCGGATTTTTTACCCAGGGGTGATTTGGGCCGACATGGTTGATGACCGCGTCGAAGAAAATTTTCATTTGTTGCTGGTGGGCTGCGGCAACCAACTGCTGGTAGTCGTTTATGGTGCCCAGATGTGGATCGACCGCGTATAAATCCACTGCGCCGTAGCCGTGATAATCCTGTGGCACGCCATTTTTCAGGATAGGCGTGAGCCAGAGTGTGGTCACACCCAAGTCCTTCAGATAGGGCAAATGTTCGCGAATGCCGCGCAAGTCGCCACCGTGGTAGGCGCGAGGATTTGCGCGGTCATAGGAATTGGGCGCGTCGCCGGGCTGATCGTTAGTGGGATCGCCGTTGGCGAAGCGGTCCGGCATGATGAGGTAAATCACGTCGGATTGTGAAAGGCCGTGAAACTTTCCAGCGGTTGGGCCGCGCGAGGCCAGCGGCAATTCAAAGGAGGTTTTTCCGGCGGGAGTGGTGATGCGGCAGACTGCGGTGCCTGACCTGGTGTCAGTGGCAATTTTGAGCCATACAAATAAATAAGTTCCGGCGGCCGCAGACTGGGTATGGGTGACGGTGACCGTTGGAAGATTGCAGGAAATTTCGTTGGCTTGCAGGTTGTGGCCGGAGATCAGCAACATGACTTCGGACGATAAACCGATCCACCAGGTTGGTGGTTCAACTTTGGTGACGGAGGGTTCAATTCCAGGCTTGTCTTGTGTCGGGTTTTGGTGAGCAACAGTGCCAGCGCCAGGGGGAAGAATCAGTGCGCAGGACAAGGCGAAAAGTGCCAGAGAAAATGAAAGGGAAGAAAATCCAAAAGCAAAGCAAGACCTGACATCAACCCAAGACCTGACACCAACCCAAGACCCAGGTTCATACCTCAACTGCGAACCTGGGGCACCCAGGGTACCCGGCGCGCTGATTAAGGTTTGGGAAAGGGTAATACGGCGAGGGCAAAATTTCTTCACGCCGGAAGGATAGGAAAAAACCGGGGTTAATGCCAGCGGCTATTCCACTGAGAATCACTTTTTCGATTTCGATGTGTTCTTTTTCCGCGGTTTTACCGAAGGCATAGGCTTGAATTTTAAGTATCCGAAGCGCTCTGGAACGTGGAAGTTTGGTTGAGGAGTGCTGGTGGGCTGCCAGGAAGAATAAAAGCGTGGCTCGGTTGGTCCTTCGACACGAAAAAAATTGACGCGCCAGAGGGAGGCGGGGCCGAAAGTTTGCGTTAGGCTTTTGATGGGGATGGCCAATTCCGCGACCCAGGTTTTTGTAGCTTCATCGATACTTACGCGGCGTTGCAGACCGCTTTTTATGTGTTGAAGCGCTCCATTAGCAATTTCCAGATCGATCCAAAAGCCGTTGGGGCTTACCTCGAATTCCTTGTAGCGGCGCGTTTGTTGCGGATCGGGTTGCACGAAAACTTCAGCGACATCTCGGTCCCAGAGCTTATCGCGGCGGCCGTCAGCGTCGGCGTTTTCGAAGACGGTGATACGGCGAAAGCGCGCGACAAATTTCAGATATAGAAATTCGGACGTCCAGAGGAGGCGAACTTCGGTCCGGCGATGTGGATCAGGGTTTTTTCCTTGCCAGTCACGGTCGAAGAGCACGGGCTTTGCGGTGCGCCACGCTTTGGAAGGCGGAAAGGCAGCGGCGTCGAGTGAGCCAAGGAAGGCCGTGGCGACCGCTGTATTGGAAAATGCTCTGGAGGACGGGGCAAACCGTTTGCGCACGTGGGGATTTTTGTCTCCTGAAATCATGGAATTGCCATGCTAGCATCGGTTGTTCCTGTAACTTGGCGAAATTAATCGGGGAATTTGGGGAGTAGGTATGATCGAGTCAGTCGCGGACGATTATTCGACAAAACGAGCCAGGCAGGCGCCGGACGAATTCAAGCACATCAAATTTAATGTGGAGGGGAGCGTGGCGCGGCTTACGTTGAGCCGACCAGAACATAACCTCCTCAATGAGGCGATGCTGCGAGAGCTTTCCGATGGCGTTAGCGTGGCGGGCGATCGCGAGGACGTGAAACTGATTGTGCTGGACTCTGCTTGCAAAGTGTTTTGCGGCGGAATTGACCTGGGAGAATACACATCGCAGCGCGTGTTTCAGATGCTGGACGCTTTTCACGCGGCGTTTGCGGGGATGCTGGAAGTAGGCAAGCCGGTGATTTGCGTGGTGAACGGGCCGGCAATCGGGGGCGGCGCGGAGCTTGCGGCGTTTGGTGATTTTGTGATCGCCACACCGAAAGCGCGATTCGCGCAACCGGAAATTTCTATCGGAGTGTTTCCGCCGCTGGCTTCCACGATTTTGCCATTTCTGGTGGGGCCGAAGGTGGCGTTGGAGCTGGTGTTGACCGGCGAGCCGGTGACCGCGGAGCGCGCGTTGGAATTGGGGCTGATCAATCGGCTGGTACCTGAAACGCAGTTGCAGGCGGCGGTATCGGAACTGATTCAGCGGATCGGCAGCCATTCGGGGCCGGTGTTGACGATGGCAAAAAAAGCGATTCTTAGCGGGATGGGAATGTCGCTGAAAGATGGATTGAAAAATTCCATGAATATTTTTCTGAATGAATTGTACCGGTTGGAAGACTCACAAGAGGGCTTGCGGGCTTTGGTGGAAAAGCGAAAACCGACTTGGAAGAATCGCTGATAGATTTGCGCGCTGCTGAGGCTGAAAAGAGAGAGAAGGTAAACAAATTCCAGGAGCGGTGATTTGTTGCCGCG
The DNA here is from genome assembly GCA_036270765.1 of Candidatus Acidiferrum sp. Lineage (GTDB taxonomy): Bacteria > Acidobacteriota > Terriglobia > Acidiferrales > UBA7541 > Acidiferrum. The sequence goes on along the minus strand of DATBBY010000180.1, from coordinate 10,281 downwards.
TTGACACACCTGCGATGCGCGACATACACTCAATTTTCAATTTGTAGGCATGGGCAGCGGGGAAGGCCGTGAAAATCGGCCGCGGTCCCGCCACTGTAATCGGCTGAAAGAGCCGTAAGCCAGGCTACCCTCCGATGCCGCAGAGACTGCGCGTTCTTCGCGAGAAAGAGCGCTGCGAGTGCCCCGGTTTCTCGCGGGGCATTTTTTTTTAGCTAAATGTTTTCAGCGAAGGACGATAGAGAATTGAAGTACACCAAGCGCTTCGGGCTGATAAATATTGGCGGGATGTTGTTGCCGGTATTGCTCGCGGTGATTGCAACGGCTCCGGTGATATTGGCGCAGACTGCTTCAACCGCCTCAACAAGTTTAGGTGCGCAAAATGGCGCGGCTGCACAAGCCTTTCGAGAGGTTGTAGACGAGACCGGAAGAACGGTGCGCATTCCGCAACCGGTGACGCGCATCGTTTCGCTGGCGCCCAGCTTGACGGAAACAATTTATGCGCTGGGATTGCAGGACCGGCTGGTGGGCGACACGGATTATTGCGATTATCCGCCGGACGCGCAGAAGAAACAGAAAGTTGGGGGCGCGATCAATCCGAGTCTGGAAGTGATTGCGCATCTGCGGCCGGATGTGGTGCTGGTGACACGACATTTAGATACTTTGGATACGGTGCACTCGCTGGATGCGCTGGGGATTCCTTCTTATGCCACCGATCCGCGAAATATTGATGAGATTGTCGCGTCGACAAAGCGGCTCGCGGATGTGCTTGGAGCACCGGAGGCGGGGGTGACGCTGGCGGAGGAGTTGCAACATCGGCTGGGGGTTTTACGGCAAAGGGTTGGAGGTCTGCCGCCGCGCCGAGTGTTGTTTGTAGTGTGGACCGATCCGCTTATTTCGATTGGCAAAGATACGTTTATCGCGGATGCGTTGCGGCGGGCGGGGGCGGTTTCGATCATAGATTCCAAGCAGGATTGGCCGCAGGTGAACCTGGAGCAAGTGGCACACTTGCAGCCGGACGTTTTGGTTTTTGCCGATTCGCACGGGGAAACGACGGCGCAACATCTGGATGTGCTGGCGACGCGGCCGGCATGGCGAATTTTGAATGCCGTGCGCGATCGAAACTTTGCGGTAATCAGTGAAGCAGTGAACCGTCCAGCACCGCGCATCGTGACGGCGATTGAAGAGCTGGCGGAGAAGCTGCATCCCGAGGCGTTTGTGGAGGAACCGGCTGCGGACAAGATGAGCGGTAATACGGTTTTGGATGCGAAGTGTCTATGCGCCCGCTAACTATCCAGCGGTTATTTTTGCAGTGCGCGGCGCTAGCGGGAATTTTGTTTGTAGTAGTTATTATTGCGTTGAAGGCCGGTGCGGTGGAGGTTTCGTTATTCGCGCTGGGACGCGATTTGATCCGGGTGATCGTACACCATGGCGGCGAGATTAAGAGCGATTACGGATTGATCGTGATGAACATCCGGCTACCGCGAATTTTGCTGGGAATTTTTGTAGGCGCATCGTTGGCAGTGGCGGGCACGGGATTTCAGGCGTTGTTGCGGAATCCACTAGCGGATCCTTATGTCTTGGGAGTTTCGAACGGGGCGGCGCTGGGTGCAATTCTCGCGCTTCTGGTTTCGCCGCATTTGGCGCTGTTGCCTGCGGTGGCGGATTTGTTTACTCCGCTGGGAGCTTTTCTGGGAGCGACCGCAACGATTGCCGCGGTTTATTTTCTGGGGCGGCGCGAAGGACAAATTGACAGTACGACGCTGCTGCTTGGGGGCGTGATTACGGGATCTTTTCTTGCGGCCATCATCATGTTTCTGATGACTTCCGAGACGGGCAGCAATTTGCGCGGAATGGCGTATTGGTTGATGGGGAATCTTTCGACGTCGCTGCAACCGAGCGCGTATTGGATTTTGTGGCTGGGATTTTTGTTGGGAGCTGGGGCTATTTACACCACGGCTTCGGATTTAAATTTGCTTTTGTCTGGCGAAAAAGAGGCCATGCATTTGGGCGTGGATCTCCCGCGGGTACGGCTGGTGGTGTATATCGCGGCGTCACTGCTTACGGGACTGGCAGTATCGGTGAGCGGGTCGATTGGATATGTCGGGTTGCTAGTGCCGCACGTGATGCGCCAGATATTTGGATCGGATCATCGCGTGTTGCTGCCGACGGCTGCGTTTGGCGGAGCGATTGCGGTGGTGATTGCGGATACGATCGGGCGCACCGTGGTGCCTCCAGCGGAATTGCCGGTGGGAGCAATGACGGCGTTGGCAGGAGCGCCGCTTTTTATTTATTTGCTACGCAGGAGAATGGCGTGAGCACGATTGCGCCGTCTGCAGTGGGAGCCATGCGTTCACCTGGTGAAGCGTCGCGCGCGAATAACGATGTGCGCTTGAGCGTGGAGCAGGTGAGTTACGCGTACTCGCCTAATCCCACGCAGGCTCCGTTGTTTACTTTGGAGGCGACCAGCTTTCAGGCGCGCGCGGGCGAAATTGTGGCGATCCTGGGGCCAAACGCCAGCGGCAAATCGACGTTGCTGAAATTAATGGCAGGGACGCTGGAGCCGCTTTCGGGAAAAGTATTACTGAATGGCTTTCCGACACATTCGCTTACGGCGCGGACGCGCGCGCAACGGATTGCCATGGTGCAGCAGGAAAGTCAGCTGCTGTTTCCGGCGCGTGCATGGGAGTTTGTGTTGCAGGGGCGGCATCCGCACGGGCGGGCATTACGTTTTGAAAGCGCGACGGACATTGCGGTGGCGAGAAATGCATTGGCGCAAGTGGGCGCGGCACAGTTGAGCGATCGTTGGATGGCGGCGCTGTCCGGTGGCGAGAAGCAGCGAGTGATTCTGGCGCGGGCATTGGCGCAGCAGCCGCTGCTTTTATTGTTGGATGAGCCGACGCTGCATCTGGATATTGCGGCGCAGGTGGATTTGTTGCACGGATTGCGGCACCTGGCGGTGGAAAATCGCTACACCGTGGTGGTGGTGACGCACGAGCTGAATCTTGCGGGGGAATATGCGGACCAGGTGGTGCTGATTCAGCGAGGCAAGTGTTTGCGCGTGGGGCCGCCGGGCGTTGTGTATCAACGGGAATTGCTGGAACAGGTTTTTCAAACGCCACTGAGCGTGGAGCTGGGACCGTCGGGCAGACCGCGTGTAAATGTGGTGGCCGACCGAGAAAGCAGATAAAGTTTCGCGACAAGAATTGTCGCGACTGGGTTACGCGAGTAGACTTCGCAATGGAATTTCGCGATAAACATTTTGTATCAGTGCAGCTTAGCGCCGCGGTGTTGCTGCCACGGCAAAACATTTCACCTAATAGCGGGCACTGCCCCACCACAATCACCGCGGATTTCGCGCTCGGGAAGACGGTTAGTTAATTGAATTTTTCTTTAACTAAACAAGCCGTCGCCGCCGCGCGACTGTAAGGCGAAATTTAGGTTTCCGGCCACTGCAACGAGTTAGCTCACGTTTTATAGGGGCGCCGATGCGGGAAGGCCTGGAGCCGGTAAGTGCCGCCAAGCCAGGAGACCGGCGAAATCCGCAACCTGCGTGAATGTTTTCGCGCAGGACAACCTTCGGGGCTCCCGCGCGAGAGGGAGTGGAGGATGAAATGAAACTACGTGGACTTCGTCGATTTGTTATTCTGTTATTGGTTTTTCTGAGCTGCAAAACTTCCTCACTGGCACAAAATAATTCCGGGGCTGCTGCGATTTCAGGGACGGTTGTGGATGCTACCGGCGGCGCCATTGGTGGCGTGGTGGTGACCGCGACACTCGAGGGGCAGGCTGGACCGATTGCGGCATTGGCGAGTTCGAAGGCGGACGGCACTTACAGCTTAACGGTTTTTGCTGGACGGTATCGGGTGCGGTTCGCGCGGCCGCCGTTTAGATCGCTGGAAGAAGTTGTTGATGTGAGCGCCGGAGAATCACGCGTTTTGGGCGCGCGGCTTCCGGTCGAGCGGCTGTCTTCCAGCGTAGTGGTCAGTGCGGAAGCGGAGCCCACTTTGTTGGAGCAAGCAACTGCGCCGGTCTCGATTATTTCGCGGGAGGAAATTGATGCGCGGCAATCGGTAGACCTCACCAGCGCTTTGCTGTTTGTGCCGGGGGTGGCTATTGGCCGCACCGGCGCTGAGGGAGGGAGCGCATCGGTTTTTCTGAATGGCGGTAATTCCAATTTTACTAAAGTGCTGGTCGATGGCACGCCGATCAATCCGCCGGGGGGCGCAGTCGATTTTTCCAGCCTCACGCTGGACAACATCGATAAGGTTGAAATTGTGCGCGGAGCGGAAAGCGCGATTTACGGCACCGACGCGGTTTCCGGTGTGATTCAACTATTTACGCACCGTGGGGAGACCCGCGTTCCGGAGGTCAGCGTTTTTGCGGAGGGCGGAAGTTTTTCTACTGGGCGCGGCGGCGGTGAGGTTGGTGGAGTGCTCGGGAACTTCGACTATTCGGCGGCCAGTTCGTATTTGGAGACTGATGGACAGGGGCCGAATGATGGTTTTATCAATCGTACGTTGTCGGGGAATTTTGGTTATCGGTTTAGTGAGACAAACCACCTGCGGCTGACTGTGCGCAACAACACCAGCGACGCGGGTATCCCGGGGCAAACGGTATTTGAACCGCCAAGCCTGCATCAGATATATGACCAGAGGATTTTCAGCGCTAACGCGCGCTGGGATTTTGCGAGTGGCAAGCACTGGCACCACGAAATCAGCGGCGGTGAGATGTACACGCGGCAGCACAATGACAATCCTATTCAGAGTTTTTTTGCCACCCACCCGAATGTGTTCTGTCCGCAAGCGAATCCCGCGTCGGTGCCTACGGCGGAATTCTGCGATTTTACGGGCGACAGCCGGTTTGAATACAACCGCGCTAATGTGAGCGCGCAGAGCAGCTATCTGCTGACCAATTTTGGAGTAACTGCGGGTTACGAATATGAAGTGGAAAACGCGTTCTTATCCACGGTGAACGTCAATCACGCACGGCGAAATAACCAGGCGGGGTTTCTGGATTTTCGTTACCGGCTGCTGCGGCGGGTTTCACTGAATTTCGGTGGCCGCGCGGAAGCCAACGCTAATTTTGGAACGCGAGTGGTTCCGCGGATTGGCGGTTCGGTGGTGGCGCGATATGGCGTGGGGTTGGTTGGCGACAGTTTGTTCCGAGTATTTTATGGGCAGGGGATAAAAGAACCGCGGTTTGATCAGACGCTAGGGGATAATTTCGGCGATTTTGGTAATCCGGCGTTGAAACCCGAATCAAGCAAGACCTATAGCGCGGGGATCGAACAAAAGTTGTTGAATGATCGGGTGCGGCTGACGGCGGATTATTTCTACAACAGCTTCTACAATATTGTGAGCTTTGCGTTTTGTCTGCCGGATGCGACGAACCCGACGGGCAATAGTTGCGGCGTGATCATTCCTGGCGCTCCCGCTACAGGTTTTGGATTTTTCTTTAACACGGATCGCGCGCTGGCGCGGGGAATCAGCGTGACTGGGGAATCCAGATTTACTCGCTGGCTGAATGTGGCGGGAAATTACACGTATGACGACACGCGGGTGCTGCAAGCGCCCAACGCATTCGACCCCACGGAATTGCCGGGGAATCATCTTGCACGGCGACCAGTAAATTCTGGATCGCTCACGCTGAATGGGCAGTGGCGCCGGGTGGGTGTGACCATTGGCGGCTACTTCACGGGAGTGCGCACGGATTCGGATTTCCTCGGGTTGGGACTTACGACGAATCCAGGGTACGCGCGGTTTGATATTGCCGGGCACTACGAATTGGGCCGCGGCGTTTTGTTGTACGCCCGGGCGCAAAACCTTTTTGATAAGCAATATCAAGACGCGCTCGGGTATCCGGCGCTGGGCCGCGACGCACGCATTGGTCTGCGCTACACGTTCAAGGGCAGGAATTGATGGACGAGCGGGAGCCGGTTCTTTTTTGCTGGAGCGGCGGGAAAGACAGCGCGATGGCGCTGCACGCACTACTGCAGGATCCTCAGGTGGGAGTTGTGGCACTGCTCACTACTGTGACCGAAGGCTATGACCGCATCAGTATGCATGGGGTGCGGCGGGAACTGTTGCAGCGGCAAGCGGAGAGTATCGGGCTGCCGCTGCACGAAGTGTTTATTCCGCCGGAATGCGTAAATTCGATTTATGAAGAGCGCATGGAAGAGGCGCTGCGAATACATTTTGAAAATGGAGTACGCAAAGTAGCATTCGGCGATATTTTTCTGGAGGACTTGCGGGCTTATCGGGAGAAAAACTTGGCGCGCATAGGCATGATGGGGGTGTTTCCGATCTGGAAACGTGATAGCCGCGAGCTTATCGAGTCCTTTCGTGCGCACGGGTTTCGTTCGGTTGCTGTTTGTGTGAATCCCAAGTTGCTGGATCGCACTTTTGCGGGGCGTGAGCTGGATTCTTCGTTCTTCGCGGATTTGCCCCCGGAGGTGGATTGTTGCGGCGAGAATGGCGAATTTCACACTTTTGCTTTCGATGGACCAATTTTCAAAGAGGCGATCCGTTTTGAATTGGGCGAGCGCGTTGAACGAGATTCGTTTGTTTTTTGTGATCTTTTAATGGCTAAGGAGTGCCCGGCGTATGAATCCGCAAGCAGCAAAGCATGAAGAGGCAATATTTCGAACGATTTTGATCCTTGGGATGATTTTTTTCGCGGCGATTATGCGAATCGTTTCGCATCCCTGGAATCTGGCTCCGGTTGGGGCGATGGTGCTGTTTTCAGGGGCAGTGATACGGAATCGCGTGATGGCGTTTGTGTTGCCTTTGTTGGCGATGTTGACAGGGGACTTTTTTATCGGCTTTCACAAATTGATGCCGGTGGTTTACGTCAGCTTTGTGATCAGCACGGCTATCGGATTGTGGCTGCGGGAGCGGCGCAGCGTGGGGCGCCTCGGCGGAGCTGTACTGGTTGGCGCGATACAGTTTTTTCTGGTCACTAATTTCGGCGTGTGGGCTTTCTTAAACTCGTATCCCAAGACACTTGCAGGTTTGATGGCGTGTTATGCGGCGGGAGTACCATTTTTCTGGAACACGCTCGCGGGAGATGTGTGCTATTCGGCGCTTCTGTTCGGTGCGCTGTTCCTTGCGGAGCGCACGTTCCCAGCACTGAAACCCAACGTTTCCGCAGTTTCCTAAGACCGTGTAACAAAAACCTCAACGGCACTCATCGCGTCCGTGCCTAGTAGGTTGTCGAGGGGATGTGGGTGACCCTCCGTACGCCTGGCCCGGGCTAAGATACTGCCAGTCAATTAAGGCATCAAGCGGGCCAATTTCGTATACTTGACCTACGCAGTGTCACTAACTGGGACAGCGGACTCATGGCATCTGATAATGCTCAATCGGTAACTACTACTGGATCGGACCTGCAGCGGCGGGTTAATGAGCGATTTGGGGTACTTCCGAACTTCTTCCGGCTCTCACCCGAGACCCCGGAGATCACCGAAAAACTGTGGGGATTTGCCGAAGCAGCTTATCTCGATAACCCCCTGCCCTCGGTTTTTAAGGAACGACTTTTCGTACACCTTTCTCGCTTTTGCGCAGTCCGCTACTGCATCGCGCGCCACACCGGTTTCTTGATTGGACTTGGCCGTCCGGCCGGAGATAAAGATGCTCGCCCTGAAAGCGTTGTGGAGGTAGTCAGGTTGCTGCGTCGTCCCATTCCGCGCGGGCCGGAACTAAAGTCACGACTTTCGTTTTGCTCGCAATGTCCCGCGCCTCTTGTTGAAATGCCCACCGCCGACACGCAGATGGAAGATGGGCTTTTTTCTCTCGCCAGCCATGTGTTCTTGCAGACGGGCGACGCCCCGGAATGCCTTGAGGCACTGGAGCGATTGCTAGGCAGCGTTCGACTGCAGTACCTGCTGCTTTTCCTGGCGTTCGTTCGGGCAGCGCACTACTGGACCAAAGTGAATCCCGAAATCCAGTTTGAGGATGACATTAAGCAACTTCTTGCGACGCACGAAGCGTTAGCGAGTTGTATTCTTGACGACCCGGAAGCCAGCACAGACAAGATCACTCAATCAATTTTGGATGAGCTTCTCCTATTGCGCCTGCAACCCGATAAGGCGATCGGCTTGCTTGTCTCCATCGTGGATTCTTCCGATGATGCGATTGTCAGCAAAACTTTAGACGGCGTCATTACCAGTTGGAACGCAGGCGCGGAGCGACTCTTTGGATACACCGCCAAAGAAGCAGTAGGCCAGCCGATCACGATGATCATTCCTCTCGATCGCCGCGACGAGGAAACAAGAATTCTTGCGCGACTCCGTCAAGGCGAGCGGATCGAGCATTTCGACACTGTTCGGGTGCGAAAAGATGGCACTAAAGTTGAGATATCACTGACAATTTCCCCCGTTAGAGACGCTGCGGGAAAAATCATTGGCGCTTCGAAAATAGCGCGCGATATCACCGGGCGTAAGCGGATCGAGCGTGAATTGCACGAAAGCGAACAACGTTTTCGCACACTCGCTAATGCGCTCGATACTCAAGTGCAATTTCGAACTCAAGAGCTGCGCAGGCGAAACGCTGAGATCCTTCAGCAGTCGGATCAGCTTCGAGACCTTTCCGGAAGATTGATGTTTGCTCAGGACGATGAACGCCGGCGCATTGCCCGTGATCTGCACGACAGCGCCGGCCAGCATCTGGCGGCGCTAGGGATGGGCCTGGCGCGAATCCAAGATGACGCGAAGCGCGACCCTGCGCGACTCTCCGAGAGCATCAAAGATGCCCAGGACTTAATTCAGGATCTGACGCAAGAGATACGCACGACATCTTATCTTTTGCATCCCCCAATGCTAGACGAGAGCGGACTGTCGTCTGCACTTCGCTGGTACATAGACGGTCTTATGGCGCGGAGCGGCCTTAGCATTGAGCTGAATATTCCCGACGATCTCGAAAGGCTTCCCCCGGACGTAGAACTTGCCATATTTCGGCTTGTGCAAGAATGCCTGACCAACATCCATCGCCATTCAGGAAGCAAAACTGCGGTTATCCGTATCGCTCGTGAATCCGACAAGATATATGCCGAGGTTCAGGACCACGGTAAGGGAATCTCGCAAGAACGATTGGCAGAGATTCAATCCCAAGGAGTTGGGGTCGGAATTAGGGGAATGCGAGAGCGGGTGCGCCAGTCTCATGGCGAATTGACGGTTGATTCTAATGCTCTGGGTACAAAGATCACCGCTATTTTCCCAGCCGGGGCGCCCGCGGCAAAGGAACCGGGTACGCTTTCACGACACGGCATCGCTTGATTGATTCGCGAGATCAGGCGGTTGCCCTGAAGTGATCCATGCTTCATCCGAATGAAAAACTGGAAACGTTCCGTCTGAGACCGCACGACTTACAAGGACTTAGCCCGGGTCGCCCGATGTTAAGTTCCGCGTAGCCGACTTATTCATTCAAACAATCCGCCAGTCAAAGCCATTTTCTAAGATGTGGCAAAACTTAATCCGTGTCCCTAACGGCATAGCCACCGAACCAGCCCGTTGGCAACATTCCTGGCGCATTCAGATGGCCGTTGAGCACGGTCCGAAATGACTGTCCGGCTTTCCCAAGATGTATCTCATCGCCATCGGACAGGAACTCTGTGGCGGTGGTAATAGTATTTATGTTCACTACGGTGAAAGCACCAGTAGAGGTATCCACGATCACTTGCTGCCGCAAGGTTGAAACTTGTACAGGCGTGCCTGAGCGGAACGAATCCGGATTAGTGAAATCGCCTGGCGTGGAGGCCAGATAAATCGTCGTCGTACCTGTTCGGTCCACAATCCGCAGCGGTCCGTTGGCAACGGCCGTGATGGTCGTGGCTTCAGTCCTTTAGGGCCTCCGGCCCGCGAAAACTTATGAAAATCACTCAGAGGTAAGATTGCGACGGCCCGGAGAGGCGAGATCGAACCTACATTGGAGAAGTCGAGGCTGTGTTTCAGTCTGATCCGGAGCGTGCGGGTTTGAGCGAATAATTGGGCGTCGTTGTCTTCCCCTGGGGGAGCGGCGACAGCCCGCGACCCTGCTTAAGGTAACCGCAGCACGCTCCCCGCTCCCGGCCAGGAGGAAGCTGATGTCCTACAGAATAGCGGGAATCGATGTTCATAAAAAGGTGCTGGCGGTAGTTGTGTCTGACGTGGAAGTCGACAGTGAGTACCAGTTTGAGCGACGAATGTTTGGCAGCAACCCCGAACAACTGCGATCGTTGGCTGCATGGCTGCTCGAGCAAGACGTCGAGGAAGCGGTTATGGAATCGACGGCGCAATATTGGAAGCCA